>CAYUEL010000001.1:0-78761 GCA_964443025.1 uncultured Gammaproteobacteria bacterium
ACCTCGCATTTTCTAGGGCAAAATTTTTCAAAATCATTTGGCATTCAATACACCGATAAAGAAGGGCAGTTGCAATTAGCCTGGACAACTTCATGGGGCATGTCTACACGTATATTAGGCGGCATGATCATGGTTCACAGTGATGACAATGGTTTGATTTGCCCACCACGTTTAGCGCCGCACCATATTGTGATTATTCCAATCATTCGTAATGCTGATGATGAAAAGGATGTATTAGCCTATTGTGATACGTTGAGTACACAATTGCGTAAACATCATTACCACGGTTCACCTTTGCGCGTGATGATTGATAAACGTGATATCAACGGTGGTGAAAAAACATGGGAACATATTAAAAAAGGTGTTCCGATTCGTCTTGAAATAGGACCGCGCGATATTGCTAATAATGGTGTTTTTATGGGGCGTCGTGATAGAGATGTTAAAGAGAAGCAAGCCATTGGCAAAGATGAATTTGTGCAATGCGCTGTATCATTATTAGATGAAATACAAGCAAACTTGTATCAGCGCGCTGCAGACTTCTTACAAAAAAATACGCAATCCGTATCTGATTTATCGACATTTACCGAGTTATTTTCAAACGAGGATGCGCCTGGTTTTGTTCAAGCGTATTGCAGTGAATCCGCTCAATATATGGATCTATTAAAACCCTTGAAAGCTTCGGCACGTTGTATCCCCTTTATTGAAAACCCATCGGAAGGTCGTTGCATTTTCACGGGCGAGAAAACTGCCCGACAAGTGATTTTTGCGAAAGCGTATTAAGGAATACCGTGTGAATACACACGACATTCCTTTTAAGAACCGCGAACTTCGTTCGCGGATGTAGTAAAGACTTGATAACGTGTTGGCTCAATCTATAATGAATCAATATCTCTTTTTTGGGAGCAACATTGTGAATAAAAAAATAGCATCGTGCGCCGGTGTATTATTAGGTTTTCTAGCCAACTCGGCATGGGCTGAACCAGGTCAATTGTACCTCGAAGGCAAGGGCGGGGGCTCTTGGGGATCTATCAAAAGCATCAGCGCTGAACCCCTATCCGGTACTACCGCTGTCACAGTCAACAAAACACACACAGAAAGCACACGCTGGATGTACGGTGGCGCTATAGGTTATCAACTCAATAGTTTAGTGATTCCCTTGCGCATTGAAACGGAATACATGTACCGCAATCGATACCCTTATAATAAAGATCCCGTATTTACTGGCACCACTGATCAATTACGCTCCGATATTATCAACCAAACAGTGTTAGGTAACCTATTTATTGATATCCCTGTCATGGATAATTTTCTCGTATTTATCGGTGGTGGCGGTGGCGTTGCATTCAACCGCACCTATTCAGATTTTGTTCAAGGTACAACCACCACGCGCGACACAACGGATCGCGTAGGCGCCAGCTGGATGGCCAGCGCAGGGCTTGCCTACCAAGCAACCGATTGGTTGGCATTGAGCCTAAGCTACCGTTATTCTGATTTAGGACCAGTACGTTGGTCTGTCAGCGAATCAGGCATGCAAATGAACAGTCATAACTTTAAAGCCAGTGAAGCATTGTTAGGTTTCCGTTTAACATTGCCAGCAGCGATGACAGGTACTCCTGCGTCAAACCAAGCGCCTGCGTATAAGCCTCAACCTCAGTCTCACTCTCAAGCAGATGCTGCAGCAGCTGAGTCACAACGGCGTCAACAAGCGTATGGCAATATGAACGTAGATAAGTAGGCTCGGTTACTACTTCAACGGGTGGGCGGTGATGACTTCGACACGTCGATTCACTTGGCGTTGTACAAATTTATCGTAATTTTCTTCAACGATAGGTTCTCGACTGCCTACGCCACGTACTTCGGTAAATCGTGTACCGCTTATGCCTGCTGACATCAAGTAGTTTGCCACGGCTTGCGCATAGGCTTGTGATTGCATCGCTTCCAAATCGCGGCTCATCACACCGTCAGTATGTCCCACTACGGATAACTTTAAGGCTGGATAAGCTTTTAAAACATATGCAAGTTGATTTAAAGCCGGTTGAAATTCTGGATTAATCACGACACGATCCACCTGTTCAACAAACACACGATCGGCTGGTAAAATCACACTGGTACCTTGATTACTATCAGCCAAAACAATACCATAATCTTTCAGAGAATCTAAATCGCGCGTACCTAACACCACACCTTCTGATACACCGCGTTTAAACGGTGGAAAAGATTGACGTTCCGCCAGTCCCATTTGCTCGCAGCCGAATAAGAATAAACAACTGATTATTATAAAGTAACGTATCATTTCATTAATTGACCTTTAACTCCCGGCTCAGCTAAATTGTCATTGCGAGCCCGCAGGGCGAAGCAATCCACTCGAATAGATTGCTTCGGCCTTAACGGCCTCGCAATGACAGAGCACCCTAATCCCAGATTGGCATGGGTTCATAAGTAAATGTCTCAACTTTATCTGCCAAAGTACGTGTCGGTGGTCGTTCTGGTACAAAAGTAGGATCGTAATACAATAAATAACCACGCGCGTAGTTCAACACAGGATTAATCACATTGCGATCGAGCCCAAGCACTCGCCTACCTTCTTTACTACCCTGAAACACAACTTTACCTGTTCGCGCTTCAATTAACTTTAACTCGAATAAATAAGCACCCTTATCATTAAAGCTGGGTGATTTGTTGCGCAATATGGCTTGTGCAACCATAAAATTATGCCCATAGGTTTGGACCAATGAACGCATGGGCGTTGTGTCTGTTACGTCATACCATATTTCACCTTTATCAGGAATGAGCGTTGGATAAGGTGGTGTTGTATTGACATGAACCGTGGGACGGCGCGTAATAACTTCATCAAAAAAATCAAATTCTCTGAAAGCATCCATGATGTAATCTTGGTAAGCGTACCATTCCATTGTACCGTGCATTTCTACTTGCACATAAAGTACTTTACGAAATTGATTGGTATCAACGCCTTGATTAACACTGATAACTACATCTGCATCATTCGCAACAGGTAAATATCCTAATTGATCAACCTGTGGTTGATGAAAATTACTGGTGCAAGCACTGAGTAATAATGCAATGAATAATATCCTTATAAAATGATAAACCATTATCCTACTTTTTCCTGTAGTTCCGTGAAACGTGGATTAGTTCGGTAATTTTCGACAACTTCACTAATTAATTCTTGCAAAATACTTTTTGATGAATCATCTTTGATCATACCAGCGTCTTTAAGATCAGCTAAACGTCGTTCTACAACCGACGCGATTGTACCACCCGGGTACATGGATGCCAATACTTGGCGCGCAACGCGTGGACCAATACGTTCGTAAAGTTCATTACGCACAAAAGCATCTTCTGCCGTTGTTGAAAAAGCCCAAAGTTCTACGGGACCAATGGTATTGGTAAGTAAATGCGTATGCATGCCTTCTTTCGTTGCAAATTGCGCTAAGAAAGTACCGCCTCCTTCGCGCGGACCATGGACACGATGCCGTAATGCATATTTGGCTGTTTCAGATAATCCAAACACTTTCGCCGTTTTCTCGATAGATTGCGCTGGACCAGCATCCATCACAAAAACAGATGTGGCAAAATCGATCATCACTTCATCAAAGTCATCTAATGATTGTGATAACAACGCTACTTGAACTTTCCATTTACGTCCTTCACGCATATCAACCACCACTTGATCGCGCACCGCTTTCGCTTTTGATGTACGGTGGAATTCATCTAACACGATACGTTTATGATCTTCACGAATTTCCATCACCCTTGCACGATGATAAGTACGATAACGTTCTGGCATATCTTGAACATTTTCTACCGTGAGATAATAATCACGTGCCAATACATAACGTGCCAACATATACATCACTGCCGTTTGACGATCCGCTGCTTCGCCGCCTGTTTTAGCAACCTCATCTAAATCTAGCGATACCACACGCGCATCACCTAAATCAAATTTGGTTTGCCGCGCTAAAAGAGGATATTCACGAATCGCACTAGAAACCATGCGGTTAAATGATTCAACCAATGATTCACCGGTATTAATTGTGACTTTACCGAATAGATCATCGATCGCAGGCATGCGGCAAATCGAAGCGGCATCCGCTAATAAAGGTACGGCATGACGTTGTGCAATCAAAGCTTCATGAATATGGCCTTTTGAAAATAATGCATCGGTAATTTCCCACCATGTTGTATGCGTATCAATTTTTAAATCTAATCCAGGTATTAGTTCATCGACGGATTTTTCAACTTCTCTTGCATATCGGTTAGGATTATTTTCATCTGAGAATGATTTATATAATTCATCGATCACCATACCCACCATGTCTGTCATACCATCATAAGTACGTTCAGATCCTAATGGTGTTACCAGTAATGCTAAAAAGTTTACAAGGAAGCTACGTTCAATGGGCGTGGGATAACGTGACCCTAATTGCGTATCAAATGGATTAATCGAATATTCCGTACGCATACGCAAGCGATGATAAGCCACTAAATGACGCTGGTGTTTTGGCAGTGCTTCTCTTATTAGAGAAATAAGACCTGAACTGGATGGGCCAATATCAATGATAGCAATGCGCGGCAAACGCTGTTGTCCTGCGTTCAAGCACAATGCAAGATTAATTGCATTAGATAAAACTGATTTACCCGAACCAGGTCGTGCATAAACTAAATCGATCCATGTTGTTTGCAACGATGAACCCGGTTGATAAGGCCAAGGTTTTCCATCAGGCGATCGAAATAACAATGCACCACGTTTCCAAGGGGACGAAGGTCGCGTAATGGGTAACATAAATGCAACATCAGATAAAGGCGCAACAGAAGGTGTTGCAATACTATTAGGTGAAATCGCTAATGCGCTGGATAATACGGCACCGTACGGATCACCAGAAATTTCCGCAACATCGCAATGTCCCCAACCTTGAACCGCTTTTGCTAATTCTGCAGCACGTGTTTTAAGTAATCCTATATTATCCACCGGCGCCCAAGTGCATAATGATACTTTTAATCGCACCACAGCGTCATCCGTGTTGGTTTGAATAAAGCTCAATAAATTTTTCGCATCACTGATAAGCGGATTCTCTTTGCTTGCAAAGCTTAAAATAGCTGCCATTGTAGCTTTCATGCCCAATGATGCAAGTCCATTACTTTCCATCATGAATGAAATACGCCATGGAATATTAGCGGCCATCACACGATTAAATAACTGTGCAAATGACTTCACTTCTTTTGGAAATAAATCAATGAACATCGGCGCATATATTTTATCGCCAATTTGAGCCACTTTTAATGTTACATTTTTCCCATCACGTGGTAACAATTGCAATGGCAACGCTGGCCACATGATTTCCGAAACATCATCATCCGGTGTTTCAAGTAATCGAACCGGAATGCGATCTCCTGGAAGATAAGGCGACCAATCACGTGATGTAAAATCCGTATCAACAGAACAACGTATTTCTTTTAATGCCGTATGAACATCTAATAAATTTGCCTTAAGACCCAATGTCTCAAATTCGTTCAGTGTTGCACGCACAAAAGACTCATGCGTTTCGCGCAAATCCGGTATGGTTGCAATCACACTTTGTGCATAACGCATCGGTGGCAATTTTTCACGCTTGATTGTATCTAATTTTTTATTATGAGCTGCTTTTAACTGTTGATCTGATAATACCGTAGGAAATGTATAAATGACCAAGAAGCACTTTTCTTCAGAACAATAGTGCGACATGGTTTTTTCACGTTCGCGAAATAAATCATTCAGTTCTAGGTGTAAACGTTCTGCTGTTTGTTTTGCAGGTTCAAAAATATCCTTGATTTCACCTAATACTGTTTCATCATCGTAATTAAAAAATACTTGTGCACCATGACCGGGACGCGCCATGGCTGTTGATAAAGCATGTGTCACACCTTGATGCAAACGTTCAAACTCTTCGCCACCCACCATGAATTGAACGCCTTCAATTTGCATTACAGAAAGCAAACCGCCATCGCGCGTTACTAATGTAAAGCGATTATCAACGGCTTCTAAATCGCAATAAGATGCTGCAGTTGTTTTTAACGAAGTTCCCAACCACTCAAGCAAGTAATCCACAGAATTCAACAGAGGTTGCATGATATTACGCATTCATCCCCCTCTGATTCAAATCTATTTCACCGCTTAATAATTGCGGCATCACTGTTTTAGACCAAAATTGAACCTGGCTTTTCAATAATTTAGGGTTCGGTAACAAGCGAATACGTTGCATCACCGCATAATATTTATCAGCTTCAATGTTGTAAGTGTCTAAAAGACATTGCCCAAATACTTCGGCTTGAGATGCGTTTTTGCCAAACACTTCTTCCACTGGATCTGAAAATTTCCGTATGTTTCGATACAATGCTTTTGCCGTTTCGGAAAATTGCGAATCCGATTCCATTGCACAAAAAAGCACACGTACAATATGTGAAAGTTGTGCTTGAGGTATTTGAGGCAACATAATAATATGATGCCCCAAACCTTGAGCGCCTAAAAATAAACAATGTGCACATAATGGACATGCCGTTGCTAAATTAGCACCAACATTGTTTTGATAATTACCATCAACGTTAACAATTTCTTGAAAACGTTTACATTGAAATCCACAATATTGACATTGGTACTTATCACGTTCCCAAACCTTGGGTGCGGCTTTCTGAAATGACTTCTGTTGACGACGCGCCACAAAGGCGCGCCATCCATCAATATTGGCCTGTAGAACGAGCTGATGCGCCATACGGATTAATCAAATATGCCGGTTTGGCCACTACCTGACACCGCTTCGTTACCCGCACCTTCCGTTTGTCCAAACACAGTTTGACCTGATGTTTTGATCAATTGTGGTAACCAAACCAGTGCTGCCGCAATAAATACTAACGCAATAGGTTGACCCAACGTAATTTGTTGAGGGTTATCTTTATATTGCTTGAACTTCATGATTGCAGCGCCACCGAATGCAACACCACCAATGTAGCACATCGCAATAATCATTGTTTCAACACCGCTTAAACTTTCGCGTATGTTGTCGGCTAGATCACCGATCGATTGATCAGCAAACGCCACTGTAAAAACCCCGCTCAGCATGAATAATGCAGCGCTCAGGCCCCCATATAGCGAATGTCTCGCTATTTTTTTTCTCAATAATGATGTCATTGCATCCTCCTATTTTGTTAAAAATTAATACCACTCAAACCCAAAACTTGTCATGAGAACACGCACCGTAGGTCCCATATGATACGCCAATATGCCACCGGTAATGTGCGTCATTGCTTTGCCAAACATCCCCTGCCCGCCTTGTTCACCCATTTTTGTCAAAAAATACCAACCTTTTACAAATGCAATAAAACCTATCAATTTCATCACATCGAGAATAACTTTCCAAACTTCATCCCACTCACTTCCAAATCCAGGTTCGTAGGATAACGGACTGGTCGTTCCCCAGAAAGTATAGGTCGTTACGTCAATGAGTACAGGCCACCAAATTAAACCTGCTCCCATGGCAATACTGACCATCGGACCGGCAATTTCCATTGGCTGAAACATCTGGCTGCGATGATCTGCCATTACCCGTAACTTAAATACACCCCGCGCAATCAACACAATACCAGCAATATAACTGATGCCCGCGGCTAACCAACTCAAACCCGCCAATGACTCGGAAAACGTCATGATCATGCCGATAATGTCATTGAACGGCTTTAAAATACCATCCGACGACTCTTCAACGCGCATGGTTATTTGAAATAGTGATTGCCACCAACTGTCGATCATAGTTCACTCGCCTAGGCATTGCCTAATTTTCGCGGAACACAACTCGCGAACTCATTACAACGGTTCCAGTTGCAGCATCAATGCTGATCACTCTTCCATACCCGGGTATATCATCTCCTGGAATGACGGTTAATAACTCCCCTGCTTCCGAACGCAACCAGGCACGACCTGGAATGGTTGCTTGTACAATCATTTGCGGCGGTATATCTTGCTGCATTTTTGCAGATGCTAAACTTTCATTGATACCTTTTTGTTGCTCACCCACAATGGTGGTTTGTTCAACGATATCTGATTTCACCGATTTTATTTCCAAATCCAGCGCACGCATTTCTTTTTGCAACTCACTTAGTTGTGATAATTTCTTATCGATTTCTTCCATCTTCTGCAATGTCTGAACCAACATTGCTTGTGTTTCAGGTGCATCCACACCCGCAATAATATTTTCAATACGTGTGATACGCTCATCCCGCATCTGGAAATTTAATTCATCCAAACGATCATCAATCGCCATCAATGAACTCTCTAAATCAGTGAGTTTCGAAGTGACGCCCGCTTGCCCGACTGGAGCAACCACTAATTCATCTGGGTTGCGCGGTAATGTAACCGCTAATTCACCCATCCCTTGAGGAATCATCAATCCTAAATCTTCTAGCTCTTGCAAGGTTTGACTATCCAACGCAACAGGTTGCTCTACGCCTGTTTCGTCAACCGATGGAACAGCCACAGCGACTTCCTCGCTTGCGGGTTCTTCTGCAACAGATGTTGCCTCAGACGGTTCCTCAAAACTGATATCCGTACCCAATGCTTGTTCAGCACTTTCTTCTTCTACTTCAAAATCCATTCCTGTTTCTGTTGGCAACTCAGTGATTACCGTCATTTCTTCAGAGGCATCTGGCATTTCCTCAACTGCTGTTACGGGCGATGCTAAGTTATCACCTGCATCTAATACCACATTTTCCATGTCTTTATCGGTACTTCCACCGATGCACGAACGTAATAATGAATAGACCAACATCACCATAAAAACCATCGACAGCAACCGCATCAAGCGTCGCTGTTTATAACCCATGCCACTACCTTGAGCACCACCACCCCCGCCTTTGCCTGCCATTGCAGGTGCGGGTGTGCTTGCTTTTACAGGCAACATATCTTGAATTTTTCCTGGCAACTTTCCAATAATGCCAAAGACTATATTTTGGAAGGCATCTCCAAGCTTTTGCACAGGATTCACTTTAGCTTTAACTTTAGTTTGCATACTGGTGGATTGCTCTTCCTCTGCAAAAGTCAGATCCCCAGCTTCAGTGTCAATATTAGCAAATACACCTTCTGAACTACTAGCATCGGTGCTTGCATTTGGGTCATAGTCAAATAGAGGTTCCGAATTGATGTCCTCAAAAGCATCACTTTCAAAAATATCCTCGACCGGTTCTCTGGTATTTTTTTGAGGCGTCTCAGCTTCAACTTCGAACGTTTCTTCTTCGCCCGGGTATTGGGGAAATCCTTCTAGAATTTCCGTTGCCGTATTATCCTGGGTATAACCTAAAGATTGTTCGCTCAATAAGTCTTCTGATTCAGCGCGGTTGGATGGCGGGGGTAACAAAGGATCAGATTCATTCAATCTGAAATCATCAAAAATTGCCATCTCTTCTTCTTCAGCAGTGGGCGAACTCAATTGATCCAACTGCTCACCCAATGTGATATCTTCCATCGCCTTAAGATCGTCTAGCGAATTGATATCCAATTCATGCTCAGCAAAAATATCGTCCTCCGGCAAGGATAATTCTTCGCCCGAGTCTTCCGGTTTTTTGCCTAATTTTTCATCATCATCTAACATATTCAACCTTCCAATTCATTCTAGCTACCTTGTTGCGGCTGCGCCACTTGTTGCCCATTGCTAGGAGTTGTTCCCGCCGGCGCCTCTTGTACTGGCTGTGTACTTTGCCCAGGTTGTGCAGGTTGCGTACCTTGTGCAGGCGTACCTTGGACTGGTTGAGTACCCGGTGCCGGTTGATTGGCTTTATCACCCATGTAACTGAGCTCTCTTTCAGACTCCTCAATACGTAAGTCTTGAAGGAATAATAGCCCCACGCCGGTACCACTGTCTAATGTCACAAGCGGTGGAATATCGGACTGATCAATTTCTTCGCCCAACTTCTGACCCACTTTACCCAAACCTGCAATCACCTGATCGTGACCCGATGCAACGACTTGGCTTGCAATAATCGCACCACTGTCATCCGTTAATGTGGGCGTGCCCAAACTCGTTAATACAGCATCCCCCATCCCTTCTAAAAAGGCTGAAGCAAGCAGTGTACCGTATTTAAGCAAGTAACGGTTATCCACATCAGAGCGAACCCCTGTGCGAGCGGTTTGCGGATCTACCGCCACTGCATCAATACCAATTGTGACAGGAACATCAGGCGCACTTAACATGCTAAATTGCAAATATAAGTTTTTCTCTTGGCGCTGGAATGATCCCAATATTTTAGATCCTTTGAGGGGTCCACTGACAATTTTTCCTAATACCGGACCGGGTTCATCACTGTTGACTGAAGTTTCAATCACAGCAAAGACAATATCACCCGCTTTATGAATGAGAGGTCCTTGTCCTGTAGGCGGTAAACCACTCGCCGTTGTAAGTGCCGTTGGTTTTACTTCGGGCTCTTTCCATTCTTCACCTTTAACGTAGGTTTGTTTAGGCGCTGCCCACGCATTCACAATACCCTGAGCCTGTGCGCTCATGAGTGCTTCATAAGCTTCCAAACGTGCTTGTTGTTCCGCCAATGCAGCAGCACGTTGTTGTGCATTCAACTCTGCCATTCTTTCTGCTTGCATTTGTTGTTGTTCTGCTAATAAACGTTGATAATCCGCTGCCGCAGCACGACTGGTATCAATCGGCGCTGTGGTTTGTAAAAGATCACCAAATTCATCTTCGGGTGCTACTCCGCCTATACAAGGTTTACCTTCACGATTCAAACCTTCACGGTTACAACCCTG
This sequence comes from uncultured Gammaproteobacteria bacterium, assembly GCA_964443025.1. Lineage (GTDB taxonomy): Bacteria > Pseudomonadota > Gammaproteobacteria > JABCZS01 > JABCZS01 > JAJFKJ01. Next base: position 10,799 of record CAYUEL010000001.1, read on the forward strand.
ACGATTAAACCCATCGCGATCATACCCATCACGATCGTAACCTTGACGATCATATCCATCGGCATCGTAACCGTCTTTATCAAAACCTTGCTTATCGAAACCATCTTCCGTGTAACCTGCTTCGTCATAGCAAGATTCACCTTCGCGATTTAATCCTTCCGCATTACAACCGCTTTTGTTAAAACCATCTTTATCCAAACCATTTTTATCAAACCCTTCGGCGTCAAAACCTAATTTATTATAACCTTCCTCTGTAAAACCTTCTTCGTTATAACAAGGCTTTCCTTCTTTATCTAATCCTTCACGATTACAACCATTGCGATCAAAACCATCTTTGTCATACCCATCACGATCGTAACCGCATTTGTCATAACCTTCGGCATTAAAACCATCGGAACCATAACAAGCATTACCTTCTGGATCTAACCCTTCACGATTACAACCGTTGTGATCAAACCCGAGCTGATTAAAACAATCTTTGCCGAATACCGTTTCTGCGCATAGTTTACCTTCACGATCATAACCTTGACGATTACATCCATTGCGATCAAAACCATCGCGATCATAACCTTGGCGATCGTAACCGTCTTTATCATAACCATCTTTATCATAACCGTTACGATCATAACCATCTTTATCAAAACCATTACGATCATAACCCTCAGCGTCATAACCTGTAGCGTCGTAACATTCTTCACCGCAACGTCCCGTGCCATCATCAAAACCTAAACCACCCCGACCATATCCTTCCGGCGGCTGATTCAATAAACGTGCAACTTGACTTTCACCACTATCGAGCGCTTCTTTCGCACGTTCAACATTTTCTTGTTCTTGTAACGGATCATAAACAACACTCGGTGTTCCAGCACCCGGTAATGATTCAATTGGACGAATACGTTTTGTTTTGGCCGCCTCTTCGAGCACTTGCGAAGGATCTTCACGTAAAGCGGTCCATACCAGGATGGTAACAATGATCAAGATAACGCCCAAAATAACTAATAAACTACGTGTTTTGACGTTACTGAAAGCTTTCGAGAAGTTGCTTAAAAACTTCATGTTACAACCCTTTTAACGTTAATGTAAGCGAACGACCACGATCCGATACGAGGATCAACGGCGTTGGATCCATTTGATACACTTTTGTGCCATCAGGACTCGTCATCGTGGCTTGCCAACTGGGTGATAACACCGTCATCGGCGTACGTAAATAAAGAATGGAACCTTGCAACCAGGCTTGCGCGGATCCACCTATTACTTCTAATGGAGTTGAATCTTTGGGCGCAACGCCATCCAACAAATTCATCAACACTTGATTGCTGTTTTGCGGCAACGCACTGGAAATAATTGAACCTTGTGCATTCGGCCCACGACCTTGCACACGAAAATCAACGCGGTAATCCACCACTTGTTGCTCACTCACCAACGTTAACATGATCGGCGTATTCAGTTTATGTAATGTCACCGCCATATTGCCAAATGCATAGGCGCCTTGACCCTGTATTAACAACATATTACTTTTTGAATCCCATTGGATGTTAAACGCATTCGGATCCCCAATGCTATAAGCTGAAATGGGCCAAGGTGCGCCTGTTTCATCAATAAACACAACAGACGTAACATAACCACGTCCCAAACGCACCACCGGTGGAACTGAACCAGGACTTAATGGAATACTTTGCGACGATACCATCGGACGTGGCGGTGTATCAGGTGGTGTTGCAATCGCGCGTTGCGTGGATTCATGAACACCCCGTAATGCTTGAATTTGTTCGGGTGACAAGGGATACATTTGGCCCGTTGTTTCTTGGAAAGCAGGATCTTCAACCGTTCCATAAACAGAGGGATCAATCAGATCAGACAATTGGATGATTGTTTGATCTGCATCACCCTCACCAATTTGTCCCGGTGCGCTAACAATCACTTCTTCCGCAACAACTGCAGGAGATTCAATCGCAGGTGATGCCGTTTGTGCAAATGCAATAGAATAACAAAACAAAACTGCCCATGGCAGTTTGTTTAGGATAAAACGATGTATGAGCCCCCAATTTAACAAGGCCATCCTTTCCTTCTCTTACACGCGATGCATTAAAACTGTTCGCGTCGATCCTCTACTACAAATTGTGCAATTGCGATACCTTCTGGTTTTTGTGTCGTAGGTACACGCGCTACCAATAAAGTCACCAACACAGGTTGACGCAATTCTTCATTGGCTGAAATGTATTTTATCAACATCGGTATTTGAATCTTCCAAGCATAACGACCTTTAATGGTTCCTTGTTGGATTACGCGCGGCACATCAACCACCGTTGCTTGTACCACCAAACGTTTGGCAACAACTGTATCCAAGTTACCTGAGCTTTGTAACGCATCAACAAAGTTTTTAAAACCGGTGGATGTAAAATACTGTTGCACGTTTTGTAAATCGTTTTGCCAATCTAAGAAGTTAAATGAATAGGATGATACTGCTGCACGTGTCGCCCAGGTTAATAACATTGAATCACTTACAACAGGCTGATCCAACGGTTGAATCTCAACCAATGATCCATCGGCTTGTGTGGCAAAATAAACGGGTGGTGTTCTGCTGATCATTAATACGATAGTTAGTATAATTAATATTAAATTAAGCCCTAAGGAACCTAATAAGCCCGTCATGGCCTTGCGATAACCATCGCGGTAAAAGAAGTTACGAAAGCGAACCAAATCAAGACCCGAGATCTTTTGAGGTTGGGGTTGTTGAGGTGCCTGTCCTTGAGGTTTGGCTTTGGCTGAGGCCGGCTGGGGTTGCGGCGGCTCTTCTACCTTTTCGTCTGTTTGTTTGTCGTCGACCATACGGGATTCCTTTTAGTTTAATTATAATAGCATCTCTAACCGCAGTTAACAGCCCACCTGATCCGCTCTCTTTAGTCGCGGTATTTATACCACCAAGGTCGAGCGACTTTTCGTGGCCCTCCCAAAAACCCTCTCGCCAGACGCAAGAACACGTTAACCGTGAACCCGTATCGCTCTAAAATCATAAAAAAGACAATCGTCACAAAAGCCAATACACCCGTCCATACACGGGGTAGGAAAATCAAGATGAGTAGTGGGAAAAGCGCGCGATAGTCCACGAAAAAGAACCGTACGGGTCTTGCTGAATCACGCCAATGAGCATTAGGGTTGGTATGGATCATTAAACTTTAGGTCCTCTGTTGGTGGGGTCGTTGGATGGTTGTTGTTGCCGTGCAGCCAACGTATCCAGAACCTTTTGTTGTCCAGCATGCAACAACTTCGCCGCAGGATTTGCTTGATCATTCGCTACTACCCTGCCAGTTGCTGATGGACCACTAACCGTATTTAAGAGACCATGATTCCCTAACACCTCACGCCCATAGGGATCCCTCGCCATTTGGGTTGCCTCTTTTTTTAAGATTGCTGGGTCTACATTAGGGTGCACAATTGCTTGAACCACACTCGTTTCTTTGGTTCTCGCATAATCACCTTCTTTTTCAAGCCTGCGCATATGAACTTGCAAAGCTTGTACCATAGTCATACCCATTTCACACCTCTCTTTAACTTTTCACTACTCAAATTCACTTTGTAATAACTCTTCCCTAACTTCATCATCAAACACCAGCCATTCACGCAACGGCATTCGCTTTCCATCCTTGGTGGGAATTAAACGTTGCCATACAATGGCGCGTGTCAATTCGATTAAATCCACGGCACGTCCGTAACGTTCTTCTGCCGGGAATGCCGCAATCATGCGACGTAATGTATCGGCTACGCCGTTCGCATGAACGGTTGTATAAACCACATGTCCAGTCAATGCCGCATCGATCACCGCCGCAATCGTTTCTTTATCCCGCGCTTCACCCACCAATATATAGGTCGGTTTGCGTCGTAACGCATTCCGCACAGCGGAGGGAAAGTCCGGTAAGTTGGCCGGAATTTCATGTTGCGCAATCGATGTATGGGGTTGCGGCACATTATCATACACAAATTCAATCGGTGCTTCGTAAGTTAATACCTTACCGGTGTAATTTTCCAATACTTCGCGCATAAATCCCGCTAATAAAGTAGATTTACCAGAACCCGTAGCACCCGATACAATCACAATCCCTTGATCGGGAATCATACCGTCAACCAGCACTTTCGGCAAATCCATGTCTTTTAAATGGGGCGGATCTACCGGAATACTTCTTAATGTAATTTGAATCCCTTCAGTTCCTTCCACATGACAACCCGTTCCATTCACACGAAAACGGTAACGTTCGCCACGGCTCGGTTTAATTTCATAGTGCGTATCTAAATCACGACCACTTAAAATTTGTGCGGTACCGTTCGCACCATAAATAGTATTCAATAATTCGGCTACTTCGCTGTTGGATAATTCATGTTGCGTAATGCGATGAATACGCCCATGAATATCGGCAATCACTTTATCATTGGTCTGCAACGTTACATCGGATGTTTCATTGCGCACACAAAACAATAACAATGCATCCAAGTCTTGCGCGGTAAAGCGACTGGGTTCATTAGGATACATCAGCTGCTTATCCTGTTCTTCGCTATGTATGTCTTGTGCTCTCATATATACTTGCTCGCTTCGCTCGCTACCGCTCTCTTACGTTCGCGGCTCTGTGCTATTTTATGGTGCCAACGACGGTTCCCATCCACTACTATCCGCTTGCAACGATGGTAACGCTTTAATCGTTAAGATGCGATCGTTCACCGACAACATCTCTCCACCACCGGTAACACCTAATTCACGGTACGCTACTTGCGGCGGTGTTACCATCTTTTGCGCTAATAACATTCGGTAGCGCACCATCCCTTGATAATCCCGTTTCAATCGCGCCAAATTTTCCGCATAAATCTCATTGGCCTGTTTCACACCCGCAGCCCATCCTTCAATAATACCCTGTTGCCATGCTTTTTTTTCTTCTTGTGTTTGTGGCAACAACGATGGATCAGGTGGCTCCGGTGCACGTTGATCCATCCACAAATACTCGCGCCATGTAGGTGGCGTTGTTACAAACCGCGCTTGCTTCACGATACTGTAACTGCGATCCGCAATGCGAAGATTCTGTGGATCATCCATGTTCGCAGCATTGCGCGCTTCTAATAATACGGGCGGTAAAATTTCATCATCCAAAATTAGACTGTTGAAATTAAACACGCTATCTAAGTAGCTCGCTTGTGTGGCTGTGGTTTCATTAATATGCTTTGACCGCCACGCCAACCCCGCTCTTGCACCTACGCTTAAAGCGGTTTCACGAACTGCTTCCATGCGAATATAATTTGTGTTGCTTCCTTCCAAACTTGTTAATGCACCACTACGCGATAAGGTTTGCAACGTCTCAAACTCCTTGGGACCGGGTACAACTTCATTCTTAACCGTCCCTAAATCCATGGGGTTAGGCGCCCGAAGGGCGCTACATCCTATTATAAAAGCCAGGCTACAACAGGCTATTCCTTGAAGCAGCTTGCTCATATATAAGTTTGGCACATTCTCAAGCAAAACGCTGTTTCCTTTTGTATCAGTATGTTGCAAAAGTCAATCGACCTACAAACAATCCAGTCCTTGGCCCTCCACCCCATCTTACAGGTAGTGCAGCTCAATCACCCCTGAGGTTGGAAATACCACCAATTCTGCCCGAGGAGATATTTGAGCCTGAATATCCTTCAATACATCATAAGTAAGAGCGTCGCGCTTACGCATGGAAACAAGCACAGGAACAGCCGGCTCCTTCCCGATCACTTTAAAACGCATATGACTCGCCTGCGCGAGCTGCTTCACCAAAGGTTCAACAGGTCCTGCCCAATCGATGGACGTAACACGGGCTAACGCTTGTGGAATGATATCATCTGTTTCACGCTTCACAATTCCATTGTCTTCACGCGACATGGTTGCTAATTCAGAAAGCGCTTGGCTAATTGAAGTGGCTGCTTCCGCAGTATTAACCATCGCTGGATCAGCTTCTTGAACGGCTTTCTCACCGCCCAAAGGATTCGGTGCCGGTATGACACCACAACCGACCAATAGCACTACTAAACCAGCTAACAAAAAATAAGTGTACTTCATCATGCGACAATCATACCTTGTTTTTCCCTAACCTATAACCAAAATATTTCCATGTTACTTAATATAGCAAATGACTTCATCTCTTGTGATATATTTAACCTTATGATTAACTTTGGCCAAAGCTTACAATTAGTGTCGAAAGAAATGAACATCGGGTTCACGCTGCATGATAAAGCTATTGAACTTTCTGATGTATTCGCGGACAGCGGTTTACTTCCCGCCATTTTGCGTCGCGCCGATCAACTCTGCTCATTTTGCTTTGGCTATAATCTAGGAATTACCTTTGATGAAGCGGACAATTCGCGCTTAGGTGTCAAGGTAACATTTAATGATGAAGTACCTAACGTGTTACGTTTGATGTGCGCGGTTGAAATATTATTTGAATTAGCAGAATCAGCGCAGAATCGTTCACGCATTGCACTCGATGATTTAATGTACGATTAACAGGACACGTTTATGGCTCGACAAGCGGCGGGTGGCGGCGGTGGTGGTGAAGGCTCAAACTCCATGGATTTACTTTGGGGTGTAGCATTTGCTGTGGCCGTTTGTTTAGCATTGTGGTACTTTGCACGTGGCCCTATCATTAAAGTTTTTTTCATTGTTAAACTCTTTGAAATACAAATGATCAGTTTTTTCACGGATGGCGCAGAACCTGTTAAACAGCAAATCTTAGCTTTTTACGACCAACCTAAGAATGTCACCATCCCACAATTGCAAATGTGGTTTGGTGAGGTCGGTAAGTTTTTACGTTTCCCTTTTATTGGTGTGATTGGAATATTAGTGATTTGGGTATTTCTAAAACACCCCGTATTAAAATTCAAAAATGTATTTGACATGAATCGTTTACGTAATTCAGAAAAAGATATCTGGCCACAAATTACACCCATTGTAGGCCTTGATCTTGTCAAAATAGATATCAATGAAGGTGAATGGGCCATGGCGGAATCACCAATGCCGTTTGCCAAAAAACATAAATTACTCGAAGAACTTCCTCAACCGATTGATCCTTTTCTAGCTCGCATGGGGCTAATTGAGGTCCGTGTGATTGAAGAAAAAGCACGCGCAGTTTTCGTTAAACAAATGGGTCCTGTTTTTGATGATCTCAACAACATGCCTATTCATGTGAAAGCATTATTTGCTGTATTCGCCGCGAAAGGCGCCAATGATGATGCTGGATGCCGTGAATTACTCATGCGCATTGCCAAATCATCAGGCACTGGGAAATTAGATTTTTCCGGTGCAATGGCATTGTTACGCAAGCATTACAACACTAAAGCCATCTCACGTATTTTAAGTAATCACGCCTATGTTTATACCATGATGTCTTCCATGTTGATTCATGCGCGCACAACGGGTGTATTAGCCTCTGCAGATTTTCTATGGTTAAAACCGTTAGATCGCCGCTTATGGTTTATATTAAATGGTACGGGAAAACACGTGGCATTTTGCGAAATTGCAGGACCTTTCAGCCATTGGAGAGCTGAACGCGCATTAAAACGTAAAATCACGCAACCCATGGTTGATGGTGCTATTAAAGGTTTGCAAGAAGCAATCAAAGGTATTATTTACACGCGGGATGAAGAATAATGGCGAGAATAACGCGTGGTGTAGAAGAAAGACATGAGCAGAAACCGCAGCAGCTGATTCGTGATACGCGTCCCTTATCCGAACGTTTTATTGAATACATTAAAGATCCCAGTTCCGCGATCATTATGCTTGTGGCTTTTGGTGCAAGTATTTTTTTATTACCCGCTGGCAATGATATTTTATTATTATTAGCAATTATCATGTTCATGGTTTGCATGCTCACCAAAAAAACATTGCCGTTTCGCTTACCAAAACGTTGCGGTTTACTTGATTACAATGATCTCACGCCGAACAATCAACCCAAAAAAGCCGGCGGCATTGTTTATTTTGGCAATGAAAAATCTACGAATCTCGAACTATGGTTTACCAATGAAGACATGCGGACACACTGTTTGATTTTCGGATCTACTGGTTCAGGTAAAACCGTTACACTCATATCGCTTTCGTATAGTGCATTGTTGCAAGGATCGGGTTACATTTACGTGGACGGTAAAGGTGATAACTCATTATTTGCGAATACGTTTTCGATGGCACGCAGCATGGGGCGCGAAGATGATGTATTACTCATTAACTTCATGACCGGTGCGCGCGATATTATTGGCCCGCAAAAAACACGCATATCCAATACCATGAATCCTTTTTCCATGGGTTCATCAAGCATGTGCGCACAGTTGGTGACGAGTTTAATGCCATCATCCTCTGCATCACCTGATGGTGACATGTGGATGGGCCGTGCGATTGCGTTCGTTGAAGCGCTCATGAAAATATTGGTTTACATGCGTGATCGCGGTGATTTATTATTAGATGCACACAGTATCCGTAATTATTTCACATTACACAAACTTGAATCGATTGCATTGGATAAACGTTTTCCACTCGAGGGTGAAAAAACTGTATCGATTGAAGACGCGCCTGATGTTGTGTTGCAACCCATCGCTAACTACCTTGATACATTGCCAGGTTTTCATCCGAGTAAAAAAGGTAAACAAAGTTCGGAAGTGTTGGAACAGCACGGTTTTATTACCATGCAATTAACACGCGTATTTACATCACTTGCAGATACGTATGGACATATCTTACGTACAGAATTACCCGAAGTAGATTTTAAAGACGTGGTATTAAATCGACGCATTTTGGTTGTATTATTACCTGCATTAGAAAAAGCACCCACGGAATTATCTAACTTGGGTAAAATCATTGTGGCATCATTAAAAGCCATGATGGCGTCCGGCTTGGGTGAACAAGTCGAGGGTACGTATCAAGAAACGATTGAAATGAAAATCACCAATGCGCCCACACCGTTTTTATGTATCCTAGATGAATATGGTTATTATGCAGTAGAAGGTTTTGCTGTGGTACCTGCGCAAGCACGTTCACTCGGCTTCTCTGCAATATTCGCTGGACAAGATTTACCCGCATTCCAAAAGGCATCGAAAGAAGAAGCCTTATCCATCGGTGCAAACACCAACATTAAAATATGTATGAAATTGGAAGACCCAATCGAAACGTGGGATTTCTTCCAGAAAACAGCGGGCGAAGCATTCGTCACACAAACAGGTGGATTTGAAACCAACGTCAGCAGCATGACGAACAGTTATCTAGATACGCGCAGCGCATCCATTGAAAAACGCGCACGTATTGATCTATTGGATTTGAAAGATCAAGATGTCGGTGAAATGCACATCTTCTTTAAATCACGCATTGTACGTGCACGATCATTTTATGCAAATCCAAAACCTGTTAAGCGCATGAAACTGAATCAATATTTAAAAATCAAGCCGCCGCCCGATGAAGATATTATTCACATTAATAACCGTCTGTTTTACTTTCAGGAATCATTTAAAGATCCACGTCGTTTGGATAAACAAGAGATTACCTTAGATGATGAATTGCAATTCATTTTAAAATACATGGATCAACATCCAAATTCTCCCGGAACACCGACCGCTGCCGCTGCATTCAGAGCCTATTATGATTTCGAGCACGGTGAAGAGGAAGTGTACGATGAAGAACTCGAAGCCCCTGTTGAAGGTATGGATATTTTAACGCAACCCATGCCATCGCTCAGAGATATGGAAACGCTTGATCCTATGCAATTGCTCAATATGCCTGCTTACAGCGGACCATTGGTTGATAAAGTGGAAACACGTAAAAACATTGAACGTATCGAACGTTATTTCGGCGAACCGCGTAACCGTGCCACTGCTCATGCAACCCGTTTATTAAAAGATTTACGCGTTGCTACGAAATACCCGCCCGGCCATGTACCTCCTCCTACTAAAACCGAAACCCTCGAAGCGATGGATAAACTTATCCAGTATTTCCATAAGTTGAAGGCTGAGGCGAAGAGTGAAAGTAAAGGATGATTATCCTGGGATACTGTTACTGTTTAATAACGTAGAAAAGTCAATGACCTCCGCAAAGTACCCACTATCTTTAACTGACTCGCTTACACCGTTAATATGAATCAAAACTGGAAAGCATGAAAATCCTTTAGGCAACACTAAACGTGCTATTTTTTCTTTCATCTCTTGAATAATATCATTCGTTATCTCATGTTGTGAGAATTTAACTTCACAGGCAAATAAAGTGTTAAATCGAGTCTGAATTAAATAATCTATTTGACATCCAGATTTAGTAGTAGATTTCCTCTGAAAAAAAGGATTATCAGAGATAATATCATTCGGAGATAAATTTAATAATTTTTTAATCACTTTTCTATTTTTCAATACTAGGTTTTCAAACTGCAATCCCATTAATATATTCCAGTTGGGTAATTGCGATAAAGAAACATCCGTGAAATTATCTAATGCTATTCTATCTTTATTAGGAAAAATAAATTTTAAATAAAATCTTAAATAATTATCACTTAAACGAAATACACTCAACCTTGAAGACTTACCGGATTTAATCAACCAGGTATAATCCCTCGAAACAAAGCTTGATTCCACTAAACTATCAAGATAATCGCTGATAACACCACTTTTCTTATAATTTAATTTCTGACAAATGCTATTAAAGTCACAGGAGCCTTCAGATAAAATCTCAACAATTTTTCTATAAACCTCACCCCTTCTTTGAAATAAGTCATGAAAAATCCTTTCAAATTCGTGAAACAATAATCCCTCTTTAATGAAACATAATTTTTTGATATTATCATCTGCATTAAACTTAGATTGAATTTGTTCTAAATACCAAGGAATTCCACCTAGCACTGATAATAATTTAAATTTTTCATAATCTGACCCCCTAAAACCTTGCTTCAATAACATGTCATTGCAATCCAGCAAAGGCAATTCCTCTAATGTTAAGTAAAGAGAAATTCTGCCAAAAAAAGCTGTGCTACTGAGGATATTCTTTTCAATCCAAGTTGAAACCGAACCACACAATACCAATATTAACTCCGGATTCTTTTTAAATTCCATATCCCAAGCATTTTTTAATTTCCCTAAAAAGGTGGGGTCTTTAGATCCCATCCAAGATATTTCATCCAACAAAATAACCACTCGACCTTGTTGCGTATGTCGAGCCAGTAAAGAAAATAATTCCGCCCAATCCTGGACACGCAGACCTGGAAGACCTAATTGTTTTGCTAGTTGTTGGGCAAATGCATCTTGTTGAGATTGCCGAGTGCTTCCCTTCGCAGGAGCAAGACCAGAAAATTGAAAAAAGCTGTAATCTTTGCCAAATTCCTCAATTAAACGGCTTTTGCCAATACGACGACGGCCCCGCACCACCACTAGGCTTGCACTTTGCTTATCAAATAAGCCTTTGAGTTTGGCTAACTCAGACTCTCTGCCTATAAAAGGGGCATTAGCAGGTGACATTTGATTACTCCTATTATGCACATAATAGGAAATTCTACATTATGTGCATAATATAGTCAATGGCGATATTATGCACATAATTCAAAATTCTATATTATGTGCATAATAACTTCCGTTTGAATAACCCAATGATATTTAAGGGATAATAAGTAGTTATTTATACCCAACTGTAGTTTGATTAGATTGAATAGGTGCTAGAGTTTCTTTATCTGAATAATCTTATCTCTAGTCTTTAGCCCGCGAATGATGATGAAAGCAGAGCAGGGGATACCGAGCTCTTTGGATAGCAACCTAATAACTTCTTTGTTAGCTTTACCATCTTCAGGAGCCACGGTTACATAAACACGAATACGTTTCTTGCCATTTTCAAGGTGCTCAATTTTAATTCGATTAGCTGCTGCCTTTGGTGTTACACGTACATGTAAAATGTCACCAAAATCATCAAGGCTGGTAAAGAGGTCTAGTATCATCGTATCAACAGTTTATCTTATATTGCATCGCATTTTAAGAGCATGAAGATTAAAAGCAGTCTATTCAAATATTTTAAACGCTATTACGCAAGCATGAGCCAGCGAACATTGGTGATGAGTTAGATCTCATCTGATCGCTCCGCTCACTCACGTTCGCGGTTCCCGTAAAGGCTTGTCGTAATCTCATACGTGAGGCGCGAACGTTAGTGAGCGGGTGTGGAAAATTATAAATTTATACCTTGTTTTATGCATCAGGATTTTCTCCTCCAAGATAAGGTACATTTTCTTTTTCAGCATAATACTTATATATTTCAGCGAATTCCCATTCAGGTTCATAGACTTCTAGAATATCATCCATGACCGCATGTACTCTGGGGTCGTGGGTTTTGTTACACTTTGCAATTGCCGCCTCTTTTATCTCTTCCCACTGCAATTCACGCATACAAAATACAATGATTTCAAAAGGGCCTATTGTGCGGTCATAAACTAATTCAACAAAGCAGTCTACTAAAATATCTCTATGTTTAAGATTTTTTTTTGTAAATTCAAGAATCGCTAATAAATCAGGCTCAAGATCGGGAGCGCCTCGAGTCATTGTTTCCCAGGTCTTATCTGCTTTTTTACAAAGTTCCTTAAACTCATTTACAATTGCTTCTCTTTGGTTCATTTTGGTCTCCATTTTCCACCTCGAGGTAATGCGGGTTCAGCTACCCAATGTTTTTCAATGTACTTTCCTTCTACATCAAAACCTATTTCCCTAAAGGCCTTTTCGGCTGCATACCGTGCACGTGGCCCGTGAGGTAAGTAATGACCTGACGAGTTATCAATGTACCTTATTCTACCATGCACCAAATGCACTTCTCCCCCAGCTTGAACAGGCTCACCGTTGGCTAAATCAATATGCCCTCCCCCAGGCGTATCACGATTTTTCCCAACCACCAAACGTCCATCTTTTTTTACAACGTAGTTAAGCTTGCCAGTATAAGTTTGAAGAGCACGAACATTAAATATATCTACCCTATCCAATTTATCCTGAGGAAATTTATTTTCAAATAACTGGGGTGCCTCTCGAGAGGGTGAAGGGGATCGGCTTGGACTTCGACCACCCCTACCTGAACCACCTGACGCTCCATGCGACGATCGTGCTTGTGGATTATTGTAAGCCTGTTGTGAGCGCAAGTAAAATGAAACACTGCGTCGGCTTGAATCTGCATTAGCTTGTGGCAAAGACGGTAAGTACGTTCGGGTGACTGCATGGTGAGTGCCAGGATCAAAGGAAGCGTTGATAACTGATGTCACTTTCGGCGTCAAACCAGACTCAAAAATGACCTTGGGTTGAATATGAACACCACCATAAATCAAACGCATCGCTTCTTTATTGAAACTAGCGGGCACCCATAAGCATTGCCCCTCTAAATCTTTTTGGCTGAGATCTTCTGGTTTCCCAATGCCCAATGCTGTGAGTTCTTTTTCTAATTTTGTGCGCGATCGAATTAAATTCATCACTTCTTCTTTTTCATTGTTAATTATTTTCTTGGCTTCATTCGATTCCGCTTCCGTGAGTGAAACTGTATTTAAAATCGTTTCTAATGCAGCATCATCCCCATTAATGGCTTTATCGATTAATTCAACAGATGCACCTACAAATTCGCCAGCAATAGAATTCAGTGTTTTCTGATAATCATGACGAATAAGCTCTTTTGCCAAAGGATCAACTGATCCCTCCATAAATTGTGTTACTAAATACGAGACTTCAGGATATTTATAAGAGGTAGCTAAAACAGGATAGACATCATCCAACAATTGTTTATGAATTTTTTCCTGTTTTTCTTGAGTTGTTTTTTTAAAAGCATATGCCTTCGCGCGCTCAGCTGACTCGCGTATATGACTCTCATTGTAATTCCAATTATGTTGCCCGTATTGCGAAACAATTCTGCTTCGGCTGCCTTCAATGCTCTGTATATGAGCCCTACGAATCTGAGAATCAATATTCGCATCGATCAGCTGGTTTTGTCTTGCAATATCCCCCAATTGATTATAACGAAACTGAGAGATTACTGCATAACTGCATTTTTTTCGGTATTCTGAAAAAGAGGATTTTGTTTTTTGTTCAATAAAACTTTGCTCGATATCTTTATATCTCTTTTGCCAATAAGGTGTGTCATTCTTAATGGCAATCAATTGTTTTAGAACGGCACGGTTGGATTCTTTTTCAGCGTTCATGATGTTTATAAAAACGGTGATACGGCTTAACTCTCTTAAACGTGCAAACTCAGGCAAGTATTCTGAAAACTCATCGTAATGATCCGTGAATTCTTGTGCAAACACATATTCGGGTGAAAAATGATGAGGCTTTTCCAGCTTGGATGTGATTGTCTTAACAAAGCGATATAAAAATAAGCTATTTTCTTCTGTTTTATCGATTAACCCTGTTTCATTTTTTTTCAAATTAGATAATCGAGTCAAATCATCAGCATGGTTTTCGTTAAGCATCATAAATTCAGGATCGGCAGGATTGTCTATCAAACAAATTTCACGCTTATCTTTCACAAACACCATGCCGGGTTTATCTTTGGATAGTTCTTTAATCTTTTCAAAAGATGGCATCGTATTGAATAGGTAAATTTGCCACCCTTCTTCGGCTTCACTTTCATCATCTACCAATTGCCCATCAACACCTCGTCGTAACAAATGTTTTTTAATAACCATGCGTATTTGTGGTATTGCAAACTGCCTAATGCGCATATCTTGAACCGATTCATTTTCCTGAGGAGCAAACACAGTCACAGGTTCTGCTTCGATCCAAAAACGATGTGCGGATTCTTCGACACCTTCACGTTCAGCACCATGAAAGTCCCGGATAATTTGTTTTAAGTGAGAGGGTAAATGTGCAATCATCTGCTCAATAGGGCGCATGCCATAAGGATATTTCCCGTTCACTTCCGATCCAACCGTCATCAATTTTAAAAAATAATCCGTTAGAAGCATGGTGCTCATGAAATCAGTTTGGAAAATGGAAGTGGGTGCAATCCGTATTTTATTATAGGGATGAAATTGCATGTTGCCATCTACTTGATCCAAACTTAATAAACCACCTAAAATATTTTTCTGCAATAACTCTTGTAAATCGGATAACGATATCACGCGCTCACTTTCTGGTCGATTTCCATCTAGCTTACGCATGGAAAACGTAATGTTGCCTGATTTATAGTTTATTTCGACTGCATCTAAACTGTAATAAGCCTGATCTTTTTCTTCTTGAGGCATTGCAATAAAACGACTTGGTTGCAACCAACCTTGCGCATCACGTCTAATCATTACCCAAGGTGCTTGTAAGTTTTGATTCAATTGATCAACAGTCCAATTTTTCTGTTTAAGCAATTCATCCATGAGCATTGTTCTTATCTCTTGCTCAACACCTGTCTCATTACCTTCCTGGTACCACTGACGCAAACAGGCTTCATAGGAAGCATATAAAACATCCACAAATTCATGATCAAACCTTATTTCTTTACCTGCATCACAATTCCGATTATGTTTAATAACGTCGATTAAAACATGCAATAAACGACGCATGGCTGCTTGCAAACTGGTTGCCTTATCCAAGAAGGCTACATTTGATTGCGGTGTTTCGATGAATGGAAATACATCTGCAATGTGCAGGCAGCGCTCCTGTAGCTCAGGAATCAGTTTATCTAACCTATCAACCTTATAATGAAAACAGGCGAGTCTATTTAAGCAAAGTTGATAAGTGTAATGTTCAACATCCAATGATATTCTTCGGCTCAATACAACAGCATTGATGTACATCTCAAGTGCCATGGTTTCACAAGCCATTGCATCGATTTCATTTCCTGCTGATGTTGATGCAATCTGAAATTGCGTACCCGCCTGTAACAAAATATTAACGATAATACCTGGCGTTACCCTCCCGGATAAAATGGGTATCCAATCAAGGAGTTGCAAAGCAAATTCCACTGGATTCTTTGATTCTTTATTAGCATTATTTTTACCCAGTAACCAACCCTCGTTAACCAAACTCCATTTAAATAGGTCTCGAAAATATTCGTTTTGCAATAACGATGCACAATACCTCATACTGTAATGCGAAGTTTCTTTGATGTACTCCGTGATATTTTTCAACGATTCAAATACTGTTTTTTTATTTCTTCCTGCTACGGTACCAAAAATATGAGCGATATTTTCGAATAATACGTTATGATGTTCGTTTGTCTTTTTTGCATGGTACATGAAGTATTCAATGAGCACATCAATTTGGACACCAAAATAATCACCCTCTAAAAAATCAATGAATATTTCTATCGCCAATTCAGGTGTTAATGGTTTTTTTGTGATGTAATCAATTGAATCAACCGTCGGCTCATGCTTTTCCCTAAATTTAAGGTAATCGGATAAATTCTCTGAAATATCATACAACTGAGATGAATAGGCATTAAAATATTCAACTGCATGACAAGTTGGAATAGGTTTGTTACGGTAATCTTCTTGTAATAATTGATATCGACGACGAAACCGTTCGGAAAAACGTTCACTTGTGCTAGTAATACGTGCTAGTGTTTGTTGTTCACTTGGCGTGGTTTTAGTTGTGGTAGCGGAATGAGCAAGCAAACGGTCGTATTCTTCTCGCGCTTGCGCTGTGCCTAATGCTTCATAAGCATTGTTTAATTGCGCCATGTCGCTAACATTACCTGATCTGTCTGGATGCAATAAAATGGCCTTTTTTCGATAGGCTTTTTTAATCTCATTTTGTGAAACACTTTTATCCAAACCTAATACAGCGTAATAATCAACTCCCTTTTCAATGATCATTCCCAACCTCCTAACATTTAAAAATTAGAACACACTTCATTTTTTACAACAACCCCCCATTTGGGTAGTATTTTATTGTGCAAAAATGTGATTTAATCTACGGGGTGTATAACAGGCACCTATTCAACCACGGAGGTTTATTATGTTTCAAGAAATAGAAGGGCTTCTTAATGAAGCTGAATACGAAGCAACATTAGAAAACACCGATGCTGCTGATGCAGCCTATAAAAATGCCGTTAAACTGCTTGGAGAGAAAAAAACAGCTAACGGTATTAAAGAAATTTCAGCCAAAGTTTATCATGCTTATGGCTCTTTTTTAGTAGCGCAAGACGATCCAAGTAAACAAGGACAGGGGCAGAGCTATTTAACGATTGCAAAGAAATTTTCCAGTCAGCCAGTTGCTTCGCCATCTTCGTCTTCGTCCTCGTCATCATCATCTTCGTCGTCACCTTCTTCATTGTCGTCGTCTTCTTCGTCTTCAACACGTGCACCGGTGCGCAGCATGAGTGATAATCATGTCAACAAAGTACCTAGTAATTCCGCTGTACGAGCCATTTACGAAAAAGCAACGAAAGACGATGATACGGATGCACAATTTTCTTTAGCTGAACATTACAGCCGTGGCGAAGGTGTTGAACAGGATTGGGAAGAAGCGTTGTATTGGTACCAACGCGCTGCGAGTCAAGACCATGTAGAAGCACATATCCAAATAGCTTTAATGTATTTTCGAGGTATCGGGGTACCTAAAAGTATTGAGAAAGCCGGTGAATGGTTTCGTAAAGTGGCCGGTGAACAAGGGGCATTACAACAATATTGTTTAGCGATGTGTTGCTCCGAAGGTTGGGGTGTTGCAAAAGATGAGAAGAAAGCATTTACATTAGCTGAACAATCGGCATCACAACCAGGCGGCTGTGTGTATGCAGAATTTCAATTGGGACAAATGTATAATACGAAAGGGGCTAACAAAAATGTTAATCAAGCAAAAGCATGGTTTAAAAAAGCCGCTGATAAAGGTTATGCCCCTGCACAAAATAATTTAGGTAATCTTTATGGGCAATTATTTCAACAAGGAAACAGTGAAATCCCTCAAAACTACATTGAAGCCCGCAAATACTGGGAAAAAGCAGCTAACCAAAAACATGCGATGGGCGAATACAGTATGGGTCTGATGTTCTCTGAAGGAGCAGGCGTCACCATAGATTACAAGCAAGCTGTAGTATGGCACGAAAAGGCGGCGAAACAAGGCTATGCCCCCGCGCAAACACAGTTAGGGTGGATCTTTCTGTGGGGAGCAGGCGGTATGCCAATAGAGAAAAACAAAGCACGTTCTTGGCTTAAAAAAGCAGCAGATCAAGATGACAGTATGGCACAGTGTAACTTAGGTCGTCTTTGCGAAGACGAGCAAGATTACCATGCTGCAGCGGTATTATACAAAAAAGCAGCTGACCGAGATTATGAGTGGGCAATGTTCTATTTGGGCCTTCTCTATAAAAACGGATTTGGCGTTTCCAAAAATTACAACACCGCTCATGACTGGTTTAAAAAGGCTGCAGATTTAGGGCATGCCGAAGCGCAATATTGGTTAGGTTGGTTGTACGAATATGGTCACGGCGTTACCCTAGACTACCCCACCGCATCTAAATATTACAAACTGTCAGCAGATCAAGGCGATGCAAGAGGGCAAGCTGGGCTTGGCATGTTATATGAGGAAGGTAAAGGTGTATCAAAAGATTTAACTACAGCCTTTGACTATTACAAAAAAGCAGCCGGCCAAGGTAATAAGATGGGAAAATATTACCTAGCCAGCTTGTACAAAGAAGGCAAGGGTACCCGTAAAAATCTAAATGAGGCCTTTAAACTTTTTCTAGAGTGCGCGAAGGAAGACGATGAAGAGGCCATGATAACCGTTGGCTATATGTATGAAAAAGGCGATGGTATTGGACGAGACTATGCACAAGCCCGCCACTGGTACGAAAAAGCTGCCGCCAAGGATAATGCGCAAGCGATGCACAACATAGGTTGCCTCTATAAAGATGGAAATGGCGTCGATCAAAATTGGGATACCGCTAAGGAATGGTGGCAACAAGCTGCTAATCTTGGTCACAGCGATGCAAGCCGTGCCCTTCAAATTTTTGCACATCGCCACGGTTCTAATTCTTCATGCAGGATTTCGTAGTGAGCTATTTATAGATTATAAACAACCCCTCGAAAGAGGGGTTGTGGGTTTATTTACCCAACCCAAATTATGAGTTACAAAATTAGCGCTAACTCAGCAAAAAGGATTTTCAATATGGATACCTTGCATCAGCTTTGATGGCCGCATTAAGCGCTTATGCCCTACAACCCTTATCACTGTTTCATTTTTGCTTTATCATCAAGAGAACTTCCACCACCACCTCCACCTTTATTTTTGTCTCTTTCTGCCTTGGCTGCTTTACCAGCTGTACTACCCAGTTCATCGGATTCACCCGCTTTTTGAGCGCCTATTTCAGCACGGTACATATCGCCTTTCTGAGCGGCACCTGCATAACCCGCGCCCACAGCACCGGCACCTGTTTCGGCACCTGCTTTCGCGCTGCCCAAGGCTTCTTGTGCACCGTGTACACCCATGGATTGGTCGCCAATCCAATGAAGGACTTTGTTCGGTAATACCGTAATGAGTGAATACACTTCCGTTGCAACGTAAATCAACATACCAGTGTAGGTTGTCATGATGGTCACGAAGCCAAACATGTCTTCAATTCTAAAGGTTTTAATCGTTAACATGAGGAAGCCTATGTTCAACAATTCCACCGCCATCCACATCATGATCATCGCACCGGCAAAACCAATGATCATCAAGCTGGGACGTAAGAACAAGTTTAAGATCAACATGTAAGCCGGTGCTGCGCGGCCCCAAATATCATCCCGTGTTTCGGGGAAAATTAAACCCACCGCAACAATCGGTGCAGCGGCAATCGATTCGACGACTTGCATCATCCAACCAATGGCCCCCACAAAGAATGTTACAAACGGTATCAGCGGCAAGAAAATACCCAACATCGCACCTTGCGCATACATGAATACGCCCAATGCTAATATGGCGGGTATTAACAAGTTAGCAAGCGATTGCGCAACATACGCCCACGCATTGGTACAAGCACCCCAGCTGAGACCTAAGTTCAGGGCAATCAGCGTAGTACTTGCTATGGTAATTAAAATCACAGCATCTTGCGTTAATCGTTTACCATAATTCGCGGCACGGATGATCGGATCTTGCGCCACTTGCCGATTTACGTTACTGGATTTTGTTTCGTAGGTAGAACCATCACCGGTTAAATAACGGATGTAATCTTCCACACTCATGCGCGTTTCTCTGGTTGCATCATCTTGACCCTTTGCATCCAATCTTTGTAACGCTTTATTAATGGCTTCAAAATCTACGATACCGATTTCATGTTCGCCACGGGTAGTGATGTCCCCTTTCTTTTTCTTTGTTTTCGTTGATTTTTCAAATGTCTCATTTTCTTTGTCTAACGTTTCTATGTAATATTTTCCGTCCCAATGGTAAAATGTATCCCAGAATTTATTCAAGTCAGCATAACTATCGTAATCCCGCGTTACTTTAAAATAAAGAAATTGGCTATTGACGGATGCAGCCTCGGGCACGATAAATTCTGCCTTCATGTTTTGGGGTTTTTCTTCTTGATTTGCAAGCACGGTGTAATAATTCCCCGCTAAAATCCAACCATAACGTTTTAACGTATCATAATGTTGACTTTTCGCGGATTGTTTTTTAGTTTGCTCTTCAGGTTCTTGTAATATGTTTTCATAGCCCACGATGTAATTAATAAATAATTCAGCGCCACGTTTGGCATCATTGAAAAAGATATCATAATCAGTCTCACTACCTTTATTTGTAATTTCCCGTGTAAGACCTTCTAATCCACGCGACAAATTAAATAACGCGTTGGTATAAACACGCTGACGTGCTTCATGGTTATTTTCCGTTTCATCATCCCACTTAGGTAATTCCACTCGTAATTGCCCGCATTCAGCGCCTGGTACTGTTACTTCGGCTGTACTTTTTGCATCCTCAGGATCGTACAATGAGCGATCGCCAAAGTTAATGATATTGGTATATCCCGGTGCTAAATAAACGGAATAACCACCGCTTTGCATGGCTTCTCGCGTTTCTGTATCGGCATTAAATTCATCCACGCATAACATATTTTTTGACAAATAATGAGGAAAAGGCCCACCGCCCGCAAAACTTCTACCGTCAGATAAGCTTCCCTCCAAATTGTATACATACCCTAAATTTTCTGCCGTCATGTAATTTAAATGCCCTTCAACCCCTTTGGCGCGTATAGCACCCCCTTTTTCAAAAAAATCAACCATGGTATTCCACATCGTATCGGCTGCACCAATGCCTTGTAAGGTTAACCACATGACGATGTATTGCGATAATACGTAACCGCTACCCCCTTTGGGAACAAGCAATGCAATACCAATCACACTGCGCACGGGCATCCACATGGAATTCCATTTTTCGCCCAGGGGTTTACCTTCATTGGCGGTATTTAATGTACCGGCTAGCATGGTGTAAATAATGATGATGATACCCACCACCATGCAAACTTGGTTGAACATACCGAACAAATTGGACATGAGTACTTGATCGGGAATTGGCATATCGCCATGCTGAATTAATTCGCTACCAAAAATATTACCCAAATACCAAACAGCTAAATCTTCTTCACTGGGTGTGAAAAACGTCGGCAAATCCACGTTTTGTGCCATGGCGGTGGCGGACGTCAATAACAACACTACAATGGCTAAGATGCGCAACATAAATTACTCTCTCAAGGACGAATCCAAGTATTCTTTAAATGTACAACCTAATTTTTTCTGCTTTAATTGGAATAACCAAAAATGGCTGCGAAATGCGTAACTGATGGCTAAGGCAGCTACAGTGAATGCCAATATCATGCTTAATATTTCTTTTTGAAAGGCAAGATAAACGCCATAAGCAATCACCGCCAAGCCAACCACCACATAAATAACAGTTTGTTGAAAAAACATTTTTTTGCGATCGTTAATGTCGGCCTCGGAAAGGCGCATGCGTATCATGGCGTCTTCGTAAGTTTCTGCAGGACCTCTGCTCTCTTTTTTCCAAGGCATAAAGATAGTTAAGATAATGTCTTTACACATACCCAAAACAGATGTAAAAATACCCCATTCAACCGCATTACTGACGCTCGTTTTGGTTTTTGCAACACGCCGTGCTAAAAATCCCATTATGTCACCATCCTATATGTTGGCATATGCAGTTGCCGTTGTTGGGTTTGAACGGATGAAATACCTTGATAATAAAATAAACCAATGGATAATAATACGGTTAAGAAATATACAGCTGCTGAAAAGAATAATCCATACACACCTAATACGGTATAAACCATTAAGAAGCTAAAAAAGAATAAAAAGAAATGTGCGATAAGTTGCCGTCCTCGGTATTCTCGACGACCGTGGCGATCAGGCATGATAGCCACAATGCTTTCAGAAAAACGTTTGGAACATTTCATGGCAATTAATAAAATACTAAATAATACGATAAATGCAGTGGTAGCTACGGTAACATGAAATACACCGGATTCATCATTTAAAGAGATTTCTTGCAATTGCAATACAGGGGCCCATTGCATCAATGTAGTTGTCACGCTCGGCAGGTTAAACAAAGTGATACTTAGAATAATCATAGGTACCAGTATAAAAACAAGTATCCCTTTTTTTATTGATAAACCCGATGCAATTTTTGCCAGATAAATACCCATGACAGGAGCCAGAAAAAATGGCCAACTCAGTACTAAAAAATTCCAACTTCGTAAATAACGTTCGGGATTGAGCGAAGGGAAATACACAGGATAATGCATTTCATCCAAAAAATTCATCGGTAATAATGTCAGCATGAAACTTGAAAGTAACCAAGCAATAGTGGCAAAAGCCGTTTGACGAAATAAGATACCTGCAAAGGAATATTTTGTTTTTGCTTGATCACGCAATCGTTTTGCGAATCCATATATAACATTCATCATGTAAAATGTTAAAATAAAGACCATGCCGGTTAACATGGGCATTAACGGTTGATGTACATTAAAAAAAGCTAATACAGTGCTTGAGGCATTTACCACAAAAAATGTCATGAGAGAAAAGATAGCCAACATTAATCCCACCAAAACAATCCAATCAAATAGCAACGCAGTGGCTGCAAATTTATCAAAACGATTGGCGAGAAACCCTGAATGCCGAACATAGGGTAAAGCATTATAGGCCAGTGCAATGCCGATGATAACA
This sequence comes from uncultured Gammaproteobacteria bacterium, assembly GCA_964443025.1. Classification (GTDB taxonomy): domain Bacteria; phylum Pseudomonadota; class Gammaproteobacteria; order JABCZS01; family JABCZS01; genus JAJFKJ01. The sequence continues at coordinate 33,910 of CAYUEL010000001.1, forward strand.
ACCCACGCTTGCACACAATTACGAACCACATAAGCTAATGCTTCGTTGGCTGCAACGGTTACTAAAATAGGTTGTTCTTGTACTGAAAACATCACGGGTTGAATTTGCATACTCATTTGGGCCACAAACCACGATAACCCTAACAATAAACTGAATACTAATGCAGTGGTTCCTACTATTTTCAACAAAGAAGTTTGTTTATTATCGATTTTCCATTGATGATCACGTTGCTTCCATGCAAGATAACCCACGCAGGGTAATGCAAGCAATCCGATAAACGGCAACACCTGCGTCAACAACGCTTGGTGATACAGTGTTACAACAAGTGGCACCGCATGTATCAACAGCAACGCGATAGCTAAGCGCTTCGTTGTAAATAGAGCAGGTATTTTCATCGGTGTTAACCTCCCCCGCCACCAAAGGCACCTTTAACTGCACCCTCTGCCTGCCCTTGTTTTTCAGCACTGCTTTTCTTACCGCCTTGCTTCTCTTCTTCTTTCTTTTGTTCCTTTAACATATCATCAAACTCTGCACCCAGGCTGCCAAATGTGCCACCTTGTATTGCCAATAATGCTTCGATACGCGACATTTGCTCATACCGTTTCAATTCAAGGTAGTTTTGAAAAGCAATCATGTTAGCGATTTCACGCAACAACACATCGGGAGCCGCAACATTCATTTGATCATACCATCCTGTATTCATGTAACGGCGTTCCACTTCGTAATACATCATTTCAAGTAAACTGGCTTTGCCATCTTCCCCAACCTGTAATCCCTGTGCAAAATTATCTAAACGCACACGGTCCGCATAAATGGCTAGTAAAGAATTTTGCACCATCGTTAAAGAAGGAATTTGTCTATATATGGATGCAAAGTAATTAATGCCTTCATCCGATAATCCACCTTTTTTATTGAATAATTTATCTTCATCTTTAGGATAACCCGAGGGCGATGGGTTGGTAATGTTTGTGATGAATCGGTAAGCTGCTTCTTTTTTTTCCTCGGTTTCATATGCGCGTGTATCCAGGAACACACTGGCTAACATGTCATCCCCTGAATTAGGCTGTGCATAATCACATTTAGGTGAGGGTTGACCATCCTCACCTACACAATAAGTCGCTCGATCCGTAGCAAATTTTGCATCGCTGATACTTTTAGAATAAGCATCATAATTTGCGAGTTTTCGCACGAACGTATCTTGCCAACTTTCTAAAGCATCTTCAGCTTGAGGCATACGCCCAGCGATGATTTTTGTAATATCATTACCCGGGGGCGGTACGGGGTCTGCCGCATTTGCCAATAAACTAAAACCCACTAAGCTCACTGCCAGTGTCCACATGCAGAATAATCGAATACTTTGCCTCATACGGTGACTTCCCCAATATTTTATAGGTTCTATAACTTACTTTATAACGTAATTCTTTATTGTTCTACAACCATGCCTACATTTGGACTTACTTTTCTGCTTTCTCCATGGCGCTCATGACCATGCGAAACCGTTCTGGTGCGAATATACGTCCCAAGAGCTGCAACCGCTCGAATACCAGGTTTCTATTTAAAAAGAAGCCTGGGGTATCTTCCTTGCTGCTACTGGCTACTTCCGCAAAAATCAAAAGCTTGGAGGCCGAACCTGGCATCAGCTGATCTACATGCTGTAAAAACCGCAATGCACGTGATGATTTGATGCTGGTGAGTACCTTAATAAAGCTATCTTCTTCGCCTAATTGAAACTTTTCTATGCCTTCGGCTGCATCGCAAAGCTTCAGCAGTTTGGATTCTACTTCTTCATCACCATCCAATACCCATTCTTCAACCGCTTCCATGGTGGCAATGATGCGATAGAGTGCGTAATCGTGCTTTTCCTGCCAATATTTCGCAACAACATCTCTATTTAAATCAGGCATGCTTCCTCTCCATGTTTGTTTATTTTAGCACTAAATAAGAGATATTGTGGACCCGCCCCCTTTTAAGGGGGCAAATTCATGCGCAGCATGAATCGGGGGTTTTTATTAAATACGTGCTGAAGCAGGAGTATACTCAGTATTCTGCTGCTCATTATTATGATTTACGGATTTGCCGCGAATTCCTAGCGTTGTATGTATAGCCTTCGCATAGGTATTCAAATGGTTTTTGATTGATTTAACCGTGGGCTCTTCCCCGCTATTCTGCGGTGCAACAAAGCTAGGTCTTCCGAAACTTACTGTCATTTTACTATTCCTCCATTACTCTCTTATTATATTATTGTTCCATTGGCTCCTCACCAATGAATTGCTTAAATAGCGCCTCTGAGCGAGCCAGCGTTTCCGGACGGATATAAGACTCAATGTCTTCTTTCCGCCGCTTCGCGGTACGTAAAGCCACATCAACGTTGTCAGCATCCCAGCGATCCAGAGTCACTGTATGCCCCGCAGTCTGGTCTTGTGCCAATTCCCAACGCACCCTCTCTGGAACGGGTATTCGCTCCGAATTAAGTTTCTCTGCTATCTTAGAGAAAGGTAATCCAGCGTTTTGATAGTCTAGCATACGGGGGTAGTATTCAAGAACAAATTGATTAAACGCTAGGATATCGCGAATCGTATGCAAGCGTTCAATTACCTTATCAAGGTTATGCAAATCCCATCCATCTTTGCTGGGCGGCCTGACTTGCATTGCTTTTAAGCCTTTGGCCATTTGTTCTGGGTTATATCCCTTCTGCTTAAATTCGTCCAACGTTTCGCACAAATCCAACGCCAAGTTATTCAGATCCACACGTTCCAATACTTTTTGCAATTGACTTAACACCCAAGGGCCGCCTTCGGGTGCCAAATAACCTTCTTCATTTAAGGCATCCACCATTTTGCGTTGCGAATACCCATGAATACGGTAATACGCCACGATGGGGGCTAAAATTAAGGCAAACAATACGGCACTTTCTGTTTTAGGTTTATTGACCTTGGTGATTTCTTGCAACGCATGCGGATTGCCCAAGCGTGCCAATGTTTGATCCAATCCTTCGCGAATCCGCTGACTATGACGCTCACGCAGGTAACGAGCGTTCTCAACCACCGCAGGTAATGAATGGTGATTCACCAGCGGTTGATCGATGCAATACAGTTTTACCTTAGAAGCCAAGAGCGGATCGGTAAAATGAGCAAACCGAGTCAAGTTTTGTAGCTGAGCAACAACGATGGTTGCATTTTCACGCTTGGCATGATCAATGGCTTTTAACAGCTCGGATAGAGTTTTATGCTTCCTATCATGAATTTCAATGTAATGTTGTAATAGCTTCTTATCTTCGCCACAATAATCAAAAATGGCTTGTTTTTGGGCCTCAATCGTCATGCCCGGTTCTGGCATTTGTTCGTCATCTGTTCGCCAGCAATAACCTACAATTTTTTCTTCACTCATTGGCACCTGCACCTCTTCGAACCCTATCGGCAATCATATTACATTTTCAGGATTTGTCCAACAAACGCTTAAATTCACTTAAGCATTCGGGATTTTGTAACGCATGTGTATTACTGACCGGTTCACCATGAATCACATGCTTCACCGCCAACTCGGATAACTTACCATTAACGGTACGCGGCACATCATTCACTTGAAAGATCTCGGCAGGCACATGACGAGGTGATGCCTGCGTGCGAATGACCGCTTTAATTCTGTGTTTTAAAGCATCATCTAATGTATGGTTAGGTTTGAGTACAACAAAAAGAAGGATGCGTTCATCCCCTTCGAATTTTTGGCCCACGGCTAATGCTTCTTGCACTTCTGGAAGTGTTTCAACAGGTTCGTAAATCTCAGCCGTTCCAATGCGCACCCCGCCCGGATTTAGCACAGCATCGGAACGGCCGAAAATCATTACACCACTACAAGAAGTAAGCATAGCATAATCTCCGTGCGACCATGTATTTTTAAACTTCGCAAAATAAGCTTGATGGTATTTTTTGTTGCCTTCGTCATTCCAAAAACAAACGGGCATGGATGGAAAGGGTTTTGTACATACTAATTCACCCTGTTGCTCTTGGATACTTTCACCCTGTTCATTAAAAACTTCGACCGCCATTCCTAGCCCCCGGCATTGTAATTCACCGGCACGAACAGGTAATATCGGGCAACCCAATGCAAAACAAGAAATAATATCCGTACCGCCTGATATCGAAGATAAACATATATCCTGTTTAATTTGGCGATACACATATTCAAATGTTTCTGGCATAAGCGGCGACCCGGTGGATAAAACCGTACGTAATAGCGGTAATGAGGGTGCATGGATATTCGCCTGTTGAAGACTATGCAAGTATTTAGCACTCGTACCAAATACAGTAATATCCGCTTGTTTTAATAGGGTTAATAAACTATCGACATGGGGATAAACCGGACTGCCATCGTAAAGTACCAACGTCGCACCCACCGCTAAACCTGACACCATCCAATTCCACATCATCCAACCGCATGTCGTCACGTACATTAATTTATCGGTTCGTTTTAAATCCGTATGCAACACCAGCTCTTTGAGATGTTGCAATAACGTTCCCCCATGCCCATGTACAATGCATTTCGGTTTTCCCGTAGTTCCCGAAGAATATAAAATAAAGGCAGGATGATCAAACGCAACTGGTTCAAAATGAACTTCATTGGCATCATTTTGAATATCCTCTTGCCATATGATTTTTTTGAGCGATGGTAAAGCCTGTTGAAGTTGATTTATTTTTTCTACACAATCGATCTGTTTACCTTTAAATAAATAATGTGAACAAGCCACTAATACTTTCGGTTCAATTTGACTAAACCGTTCAACAATTCCTTGCACGCCAAAATCGGGCGAACAACTGGACCAAATTGCCCCCAAACTTGTTGTGGCCAACATTGCAATGATAGTTTCGGGCATATTCGGCATGACAGCCGCAACACGATCGCCCTTTTTAATACCAAGTTGCTTTAACATCCATTGGCATTGCGCAACACGTTGATATAATTCTCGATAACTGAGTTTAGATTGCAATCCAAGTTCTGTATAAAATTCAATGGCGATGTGTTCATCACGATGCCGCAACCCATGTTCCGCATAATTTAATGTGGAATCTGCGAACCATTGTGTTCCTATCATTTCAGGTGTTGCTTTTAGAATAGTGCTCGGATATTGATGAAAGCGGACATTACAAAACGATGTAATACTTTCCCAAAAATGATCAGGTTCTTGAATAGACCAATTATATAATGCTTCGTAATGCTGAAACTGTTGATGATATTTTTGGTTAATGTATTGCATGAACTGCGTGATTTGTGCAGATTCAATCTGTCGTGTCGATGGTTGCCATAAAATGGGGTTCATCGTTGACTCGCTAAATAGGCAACGCCTGCTTTAGCATAATTATGTTTTTCTAATGCTTGCGTAATGAATTCACCTACGTTACAAAGCTTCGCAAAATCAACGCCTGTTTCAATACCTAAACCATGCAAACAATACACAACATCTTCGGTCGCCACATTACCTGTTGCTCCTTTTGCATAAGGACAACCTCCTAAACCAGCAACACTCGCGTCCACAATAGTAATGCCCATCTGCAATGCAGCCAAGATATTAGCCAACGCTTGTCCGTAAGTATCATGAAAATGCACCGCGATTTTTTCTTTCGGAACCTGTTGCATCACGATTTTTAATACTGTTTGAACTTGTTGTGCGGTTCCCACACCAATGGTATCACCTAATGAAACCTCATAAGCACCCATATCAAGCAGCTGTTTCGCAACTTCAGCTACTTTTTCAGGCTTCACTTTGCCTTCATAAGGACAACCGCAAATGCAAGACACATAAGCACGTACAGTTAATCCTTGTGTTAATGCTTGTTCAATAACATGTCGATAATTTTCTAAACTTTCTGCAATCGTGCAATTGATGTTGCGTTGTGAAAATGTTTCCGAAGCGGCTGCAAAAACAGCTATTTCTTTCACACCGGATGCAATGGCACGTTGCAAACCTTTTTCATTCGGTACTAATACAGGATAATGAATACCCGGCTTCTTATTAATTTGGGCAAAAACAGCTTCAGCGTCTTGGAGTTGCGGAATAGCTTTCGGTGAAACAAAACTTGTTGCTTCAATCACTTGCAACCCTGTTTCACTTAAACGGTTAATCAATTCAACTTTAACAGAGGTTGATACCGTTTTACTTTCATTCTGCAACCCATCACGCGGGCTGACTTCAACTAGTTTGACTCGATTGGGAAGTTGCATTAGGCTTCCTTAATAGGTTTCACTTCTCTCAGTTTGGGTGCCCATTCAGGTTGACGCTTCTCAAAAAATGCCGCCATCCCTTCTTGTGCTTCTTTACTTACGCGCAATTCTGCAATAAGTTCTGCCATGACTTTATGATTAGCATCAATTTCATATTCACGCATCAGTATTTTGATTTGCTTCAACGCTTCAGGGCCATTACGTAATAACTTAATGACCATATGTTCCAAAGCTTCATCCGCTTTGCCTTCATCAAATAACTCATGCGCCAAACCTTGTTCAAAAGCATCTGCAATATTAATCGGCGATGCCATTAACATGTAACGCTTGGCTTGCCGAACACCTAATGCTTGCACAATATAGGGTCCAATCACTGCGGGAATTAAACCTAAACGTGCTTCGGATAAGCAAAATGTCGTGGTTCTATCGGCTAATACAATATCACTGCAAGCGGCAAGACCTACTGCACCACCATAAACACTGCCTTGAACAACGCAGATGACAGGTTTGTTAGTGCTTGCAATGACGCTCATTAAATTAGCCAGTTTTAATGCATCATTGTAATTTTCCTTTTTGGAAAAATCTTTAGCAGCAGCCATCCAATTCAGATCAGCACCTGCACAAAAATGTTTCCCCTTGCCTCGCAACACAATGACACGGACTCTATCATCTGCATCTGCTTGAACAAATGCTTCTGTTAACTCCTCTATCATTTGCTCATTTAAAGCGTTACGTTTATCAACACGATCCAATAGAATCGTTGCTTGTTGATGCCTTACAGCTACTTTTACTGTGTCGTTTTTACATGCGGAATACGCCAAAACGTGTCTCCTCTATGGGTGCATGATTTACAATTTGTAAAGCATGGATTAATGTTGAACGCGTTTCCATAGGAGTGATAATACCATCATCCCAAAGTCTGGCGCTTGCATAATAACTACTTCCTTCGTGCTGATACTTTGCAATCATCGCAGCTTCGAATTTATCTTTTTCCTCTTGCGGCCAATCAATACCTGACTTCTTCATCTTAGCCGCTTTAACCGTTGTAAGTACTTGCGCAGCTTGTGGCCCGCCCATCACACTGATCTTTGCATTAGGCCATGACCACAAAAAGCGAGGATCATAAGCCCTACCACACATGCCATAATTACCTGCACCAAAACTCCCACCGATGATGATCGTCAGTTTAGGAACTCTTGCTGTTGCAACCGCATGTACCATCTTGGCGCCATCTTTAGCAATACCACCGGCTTCTGCTTGACGACCCACCATAAAACCCGCAATGTTTTGTAAGAACAATAAAGGTATTTTACGTTGTGCACAGATCTCAATAAAATGCGTTGCTTTTAAAGCCGATTCGGAAAATAAAATACCATTATTGGCTAATATACCAATCGGATATCCTCCGATTTCTGAAAAACAACAAACCAAGGTTTTCGCATATTCTTGCTTAAACTCTTGAAATTGTGATGCATCGGTAATACGACAAACCACTTCACGTGCATCAAAAGGAATGCGAATGTCACTGGGTGCAATACCATTTAATTCTTCAGCCGGATATATCGGCGGCATGTATTTTCGCTTGGTTTGATCTTTCGATAAATTTAAATGCGTGACAATACTTCGCGCTATTTTGAGTGCTTCACGATCATTCTCAGCAATGTAATCTCCCACGCCTGATTTACGGCAATGTAAATCAGCACCACCTAATTCTTCATCGGTGGTGATTTCTCCCGTGGCTGCTTTTACCAAAGGTGGTCCGGCTAAAAATATTGTCGCTTGATTTTGCACCATCACAACTTCATCGCTCATCGCAGGAACATATGCACCACCTGCGGTACAAGACCCCATCACCACAGCAATTTGTGGAATTCCACGCGCTGACATATGCGCTTGATTATAAAAAATACGTCCGAAGTGTTCACGATCAGCAAATACTTCTGCTTGATGAGGCAAATTTGCACCACCAGAATCAACGAGATAAATACAAGGTAAACGATTTTCCAATGCAATGTGTTGCGCGCGTAAATGTTTTTTAACCGTCAGCGGATAATAAGTGCCGCCTTTAACCGTAGCATCATTCGCAATGATCATGCAAAAGTGACCTTCGATGGTTCCAATACCTGCGATAACGCCTGCAGCAGGAACAGATTCATCATACACTTCATAGGCTGCAAAAGGTGATACTTCCAAGAATGGCGTATCTTTATCCAACAATTTTCTAATGCGTTCGCGTGCGGTTAATTTCCCTCGGCTTTTATGCTTAGCAGTGGCATCGATGCCACCACCTTGATGAATGGTATGAAGCTTTTTTTGCAATTCATGAAGCAACGCTTCCATGTTTTTCATATTTTCTTGATATGTTTTATGGGTAAGGTCAAGCTTCGATAGATACGCGGGCATAATCAAACCCTCTCAATCGCAACGGCGACGGCTTCGCCGCCTCCCAAACATAATGACGCTATTCCCCGTTTTTTATCGTTATGTTGCAACGCGTATAACAGTGTGGTTAAAATGCGAGCACCTGTTGCGCCAATCGGATGTCCCAGCGCGCAACCCCCACCATAAATATTCATTTTATCAGCAGGGATATTTAAATCCTGCATGGTTGCCATGGTGACACATGCAAAGGCTTCATTCACTTCAAATAGATCAACGTCATTTACTTGCCAATTTAATTTTTTCAATAAACCTTGAATGGCTTTTGCAGGTGCTGTTGTAAACCATGCAGGCTCTTGCGCAAATACATGATGACTGATTATTGTTGCCAATGGTTTAATCGTTAAATCTTTCGCAGTAGATTCCGACATGATTAACAAACTAGCCGCACCATCCGCGATACTGCTGCTATTCGCCGCGGTAACCGTTCCGCCTTGTTTAAAAGCCGGTTTGAGCTTGGGTATTTTTTCTGGATTGAGTCGCATGGGCACTTCATCTTCATAAACATCATTGACTGATACAATCTCATCTTTGAATTTGCCTGATGTCACCGCATCTTGCGCACGTTGCAGCGATAATGTTGCATAAGCATCTTGTTGTTCACGTGTAAAACCGTATTTTTCGGATGTTGCTTCAGCATATTCGCCCATGTGTCGATGTTCGTACGGATCTTGCAAACCATCGTAAACCATATGATCATACAATTCGCCATGACCCAACCGATAACCGCTACGCGCTTTTAATAATAAATATGGCGCACGTGACATGTTTTCCATACCACCAGCCACCACAATACGATGACGTCCCGCACGAATAAAATCATGCGCCATGATCACCGCTTCTAATGCAGATCCACACACTTTGTTGATGGTGGTACAAGGTGTTGCAGGATTCAATCCTGCTTTCATCGCTGCTTGGCGTGCGGGTGCTTGTCCCAAACCTGCTGATAATACATTCCCCATGATTACCGCATCAATCGCTGATACGTTAATACCTGACTGCGCAACAACCCCTTGTATTGCTGCAGCACCTAATTCTGTCGCAGGTGTATTATTAAAAACACCTTGCATCGCACCCATCGGTGTTCTTTTAGCAGCCGCGATAATAATTGATTGTTGCATTATTTTGTCTCGTTAAATATTTCACGCCCAATGAGCATGCGACGAATTTCTGATGTACCTGCACCAATTTCATACAATTTAGCATCGCGGAAAAGACGTCCTGTCGGATATTCATTGATGTAACCATTGCCGCCCAAACATTGAATGGCTTCGCTCGCTGCCCATGTGGCATTTTCAGCGCAATATAAAATAACGCTCGCAGCATCTTTGCGCGTGGCTTTTCCTATATCTGCTAATTTTGCAATAGCATATAAATAATGACGACTTGCATTTGTACGTGTATAAAGATCAGCCATTTTTCCTTGCATGAGTTCAAATTCCCCAATGGCTTTGCCAAATTGTTTACGTTCATGAACGTAGGGTATAACAACATCTAAACAGGCTTGCATAATACCAACCGGTCCCGCCGCCAATACCAATCGCTCGTAATCAAGTCCGCTCATGAGCACTTTCATGCCTGCACCGACTTCACCAAGCACGTTCTCCACAGGTACCTTGCAATCTTGAAACACAAGCTCACAAGTATCCGAACCGCGCATGCCTAATTTATCGAGTTTTTGTGCGGTACTAAAACCAGAAAATTTCTTTTCAATGATAAATGCTGTAATAGAACGGTTATTAAAAGGTTCTGTTTTACCATACACAACCAATGTATCTGCTTCAGGCCCATTGGTAATCCACATCTTATTACCATTTAAAATGTAATAATCACCGTGTTTTTCAGCTTTTAATTGCATTGCTGCAACATCAGAACCCGCTGCTACTTCGCTCATCGCAAGCGCACCCACATGTTCGCCACTGATTAACTTCGGTAAATATTTTTCTTTTTGTGCATCATTACCATTCAAAACAATTTGATTGATACATAAATTACTGTGTGCGCCATAACTTAATCCCACGGATGCACTGGCACGCGATATTTCTTCCATGGCAATCACGTGAGCCAAGTAACCCATGTTCGCGCCACCGTATTGTTCGGGCGCAGTAATACCTAAGAGGCCCAACTTACCCATTTCGGGCCACAAGTCACGGGGAAATTTGTTAGTAGAATCGATTTCATGCGCACGAGGAGCGATCATGGCCTGTGCAAACGCATATACCGATTGTTGCAATAACTGCGAAGTTTCATCCATGAAAGCAAGGTGTGTCATCTAAACTCCTGAATCCGGCCATTATACCCGTTTTTCGGTTTTATTTCGAGGATATTCCCTTAACCCATGCATGAAATTCATCGGTCGTATGAACATCCGCCACTAATACCGCCGGTACCTCATAAGGATGATGTTTGATCAACCAAGTTTTCAATGCTTCCATTTTTTCTTGCGATGTTTTGAATAACAAAATCACTTCTTGATTTTTCTCAAGCTTCCCTTGCCATTGGTAAATGGATGTCATGCTCGGAATGATATTGACACACGCTGCCAGTTGTTCATTGACTGCAAGTTCTGCTAATGATTCAGCTGTTTCTAATGAATCAATGGTCGTGTAAAGAATGGAAAGTGTTTTGGTCACCGTTCCGGGCTCCGATTAAACTTCTTCGTTTTAGGATCTAAACAATCCCAATGATAAGCGTCTTCTACCCAAATGTCGGTATCGGGTTGATAATCTTTTGGATTGTCGACGGTGGCGCCGGATACGGTTCTTAATCCGCCTAAAACTTCCGGCTGTCCAAATATGTAAGTACCACAAGTGGGGCAAAATGAACGATTCACGTTGTTACCACTCGCACCCTTCACAGTATACGTCGTGCATTTTCCTTCTGCTTTTAACGTGTCTGGTTTAACTAACATGTAAGGAAAATAAGCAGAACCTGTCGCCAGTTTACAATCACGGCAATGGCATTTACCCATCGCAATGGGTTCCTCCGTAATTTCATAACGAACCGCTCCACAAAAACATCCACCTTTGATTGATTTAGTCATAATTTTTCCTCCAGCTCCGGTAATACCTTAAATAGATCGCCCACTAACCCGTAATCGGCCACTTGAAAAATGGGCGCATCAGGATCTTTGTTAATAGCCACGATGATTTTAGAATCTTTCATGCCCGCCAGATGTTGAATCGCACCACTAATACCCACGGCAATGTATAACTTAGGAGCGACAATCTTACCTGTTTGACCCACTTGATAATCATTCGGTACAAAACCTGCGTCAACGGCCGCACGGCTTGCACCCACTGCAGCATGAAGTTTATCTGCAATACGTTCCAGCATGGCAAAATTTTCTTTGCTTTGCAAACCACGACCACCGGAAATCACAATATCTGCCGTTGTTAAATCGGGACGAATCGATTGATGCGCTTCTAATTTAATAAATTCAGATAATTTTAAATCTTCAATGGTGTTAATGATAGTAATAGGCGCAGCACTTTGCTCTGAAATATCCGATTCAAATGCCGTGGCTCTAATCGTCAATAACATATTGTTAACATTCACTTTAACTTTAATAAAAGCATTACCTGCATAAATAGGTCTTGAGAATGTATGATCATCATGAATTTCCGTCACATCAGAAATCATCGGCCAATCTAACAGCCCGCTCACACGGGGTAAAATATTTTTACCGAATGTATTCGCTGGCGCGAGAACATGAGTGTAATCATTCGCTAGCGCTGCTATTAATGCAGCAATATTTTCTGCTAATACATGTTTATACGCAACGTTATCGGCACATAATACTTGTTTAACACCTGCAATCTTCGCTGCTTGTTCAGCAACACTCTTACAATTTTCACCCGCAATTAATACGGTAATGTTATCGCTGAGCTTCTTTGCAGCACTGATACAATTAAATACGGAAGGATTTAACTCCTGACTATTATATTGCGCTAACAAAAATATTTTGTTCATGCATTTATCCTAATGATTCAGCCTTAAACAGGTCTTCCAATGTAATGATTTGATCGAAATACCATCTATTTATTAATTCTTCTGTAGCCCCCGATGCAGTAACAAGGATTTTATGTACCGTTTTTTGTTTCAACGCTGGAAAGCAGGCTAATTTACGTTCAAATTCCTCTATCACACTGCTGGTAACCTTCGCTTCTGTATATTTGATTTCACACACCGTCATCACTTTATCTGCCCTATCAAAGACTAAATCAATTTGAAAACCAGGTACTTCCTTTTCCACTGAGCGATTAAAATAAACTCCTGACTTATACTGCACTGCAGAAAACCCCAGTATTTTTGCAATGAGACTACTGCGCTTACGGCAAAATCGCTCAAACGCGTATCCTAGCCACGTGATATAACTTGCCTGGTTAACACCGGATGTTGGGCTATCAATAAATTCAGCGTTTTTAATGGCTTTTAATTTTGGTTTGATAAAATGAAAATAAAATTGCAAATAATGATCCGCAATGCAATAACGTATTAAATAGCTATCATCGCTCATATTATAGGGTGTATAACTCTCTATAAAACCACATAATTCTAAGTCTTTTAAGAGTTTTGTTAAACTGCCTCCTGTTTCCACTTCAAGAAAGGCAGCAATTTCCTTTCGGGTTGCAAAGCGTTTTTTACTTAAAAACTGAATAACCTTCTTATAGTATGGATTAGTTGCCATACTGCTTGTAAATATTTTTTCACACTCTTGAACGAAAAAACCATTCTTAACAAAAGCATTTTTACATATGCTTAAAAATGTTGAGGAATCTTTATCCGCCCATTTTAAATATTCTGGGACACCACCAATGGTTAAGTATGCGTTCATTGTTTCTTTTATAGATCTTTCTCCCAAAAATTGCTGAGTCTCTCGAATATTAAACTCCTGCAGAGACAACTCATATTGACTTCGATTATAAAGAGATTTCGAGTGAATGACGTTGTTAATCATAAAAGAAGGTGAGGATCCACACAATACTAAAATGAGTTGATCATTTTTTCTAAAAAAGTTATCCCAAACATATTTTAATTCTGCAATGAATTCTGTCTTATAATTTGCCAACCATTGCACTTCTTCAAAATACAACACACAGGGCCCTTCCTTTACGGACTCATAAAGCAGTTGAAAAACGTCTGTCCAATTCTCTAATTGCAAATGTCGTAACAATGGCTCTTGCCGATACCCAGCAAGCTGCTCAATCACTTGTTTTATTTGACGCCCTTTAGGTTCGCCCTCTATCCCTTCAAATTTAAGCATATGATGAGAACCATAAGCATATTCCAATAACGTTGTTTTCCCTATCCTTCTTCGGCCATAAATAACAACGATTGTTGCCTCTTGCTCCTGGGTAATACTCTGCAAGACCTGCAATTCTTTCTTGCGGCCAATGAATTTTTTCGGGATTTTGGGTACGAGGTATTCCATCGCTCTACTCTGTCGAGCCAGATACTGTGAATAATATTCATATCTGGCTCAAAAGTCAAATAAAATTTGAGCCAGATATGGGTAAAAACATACCTATCTGGCTTGATAAAAATACAACCCGTTGATTATACTCAACTTTTTAAAACAGGCTCGAGCTTCTTGAGCAACTCATCCACCGACGCAACCATTTCGCCTTTTTGACGGGGTTTAGGTGGTATTGTTTCCAACAAGCTAATATGTGACAACACATTTACATCCAAATCTTTCAACGCGATGATCTCAATCACTTTCGATTTTGCTTTCATGATATCCGGTAACTTTGCATAACGAGGTTCATTTAAGCGCAAATCCGTTGTGACAACCGCAGGTAATGTTAACTTTAATGTTTCCAATCCGTCATCCACTTCTCGCACAACCATCGCTGTTTTATCTTCAATATTTAACTGAGAAATAAAACACCCCTGCGCCCAACCTAGTTTTGCTGCAAGTATTTGACCCGTTTGATTGTTATCATCATCGATCGCTTGTTTACCTAGGATGATCAATTGTGCATTCACTTTTTGTGCAACTGTTTTTAAAATAGTTGCGATACTGAGCGGTTCTAATGATGCATCAGTTTCTATCAAAATAGCCTGATCAACACCTAATGCGTAAGCTTGTCGTAAGATATCTTGACAGATTTTTGTCCCAATTGTCACAGCAATTAACTTCGATGCAACACCCTTTTCTTTAAGACGAATCGCTTCTTCAAGCGCAATTTCATCAAACGGATTAATCGACATTTTAACGTTTTCGGTCACAACACCGGAATGGTCTGGTTTTACACGCACGGGAACGTTGTAATCAATCACACGCTTGATGGGAATCAGAATATTCATGTATTGCTCTTCACCTCATATATCGGTATGCTACTCAACATGATGGAGTTAGAGAAAGCGCTTGTCAACCACGAGCAAATGGAATTTGACGTAATCATTGTAGGCGCAGGTCCTGCAGGATTGTCTGCCGCTATTCGGCTGAAACAGTTATGTAAGCAACACGAAACTGATTTGAATGTCTGCATCCTTGAAAAAGGCAGCGAAGTAGGTGCGCATATTTTATCTGGTGCAGTACTCGAACCACGCGCTCTTAATGAATTAATTCCCGATTGGCAACAGCGCAATGCACCCATTACGCAATCAGTCACCCACGATCATTTTTGTTTTCTCACGCACAATAAAAGCTACCGTTTACCCACTCCCAAACCCATGCATAACCATGGGAATTACATCATCAGTTTAGGATTATTTTGTCGATGGCTCGCGCATTATGCAGAAGAATTGGGCGTGACAATTTTCCCAGGTTTTCCTGCCGCTGATGTAGTGATGAAAGATAATAAAGTCGTAGGTGTTATCACCAGCCCGCAAGCTAATGAACCGGGTATTGTATTAACCTGCAAACATTTATTAGTGGCTGAAGGTGCTCGGGGTTCATTAACTCGTCAGCTTATGGATCACTTTCAATTGCAAGGTGAATGTGCACAAACCTATGGCTTAGGTGTGAAAGAAATTTGGCAAGTGGATAATAATTTACATCAATCTGGATTGGTCATGCACACAATTGGTTGGCCATTGGATCAAAACACGTACGGCGGATCATTTATTTATCATCTTCCTGATAAAAAAATTGCACTCGGTTTTGTAGTAGGATTAGATTATGAAAATCCTTACTTAAGCCCATTTGATGAATTACAAAAATTTAAAACACATCCATCGATTAAACCTTTATTCGAACATGGCGAACGCATTGCGTACGGTGCACGTGCACTCACAGAAGGAGGTTGGCAATCCATTCCAACGCTTAGTTTTCCTGGTGGTTATTTAATCGGTTGCGCAGCAGGATTTATGAATGTACCAAAAATAAAAGGAAATCATACGGCCATGAAATCCGGTATGTTAGCAGCGGAATGTATTTTTAATAAAACCGATTACGATCAGACACTACGCAACAGTTGGATCGGGAAAGAATTGCACGATGTTCGTAATATTCGTCCGGGTTTTAAATACGGATTAATACCCGGATTAACGAATGCCGCCCTGGAAACCTATATCACACACGGCAAAAGTCCATGGACATTAACACATAAAATTGATTATCAAACATTGAAACCTGCGAAACAATCTAAAAAAATAGATTACCCAAAGCCGGATAATAAGTTGACATTTGATCGTTTAACATCGGTACGTTTAACCGGAGTCAGTCATCGTGAAGGCGAACCCTGTCATTTGGTTTTAACCGATCCTGATAAAGCGATTTCGCTTAATTATCAAGTATACAATTCGCCCGAACAATACTATTGCCCCGCGGCTGTATACGAAATTGTTCAGCATGAACAAAAACCAAAATTGCAAATTAACAGTGGTAATTGTATTCATTGCAAAACCTGCGATATTAAAGATCCATCGCAAAACATTGTGTGGAAAACCCCTGAAGGCGGCGACGGACCTAACTACGGAGATATGTAAATCATGTTATTACAAGCGAAAGATAGCGCGGTTATGTTGATTGATGTTCAAGAAAAATTAATGCCATTAGTGCATCATCACAAAGACATTGAAAAAAATTGCTCTTGGATATTACAAATTGCACAACGTATGAAAATCCCTGTATTAACAACTGAACAATATCCTAAGGGGCTAGGGTCCACATTAGCCTCGCTGAAACCTTATATCGACGAAAAAAATCTTTTTGAAAAAATATGCTTTTCAGGTATGGGAAATCCCGATGTTGCTTCACATGTCTATGAAATGAATAAAAAACAATGGGTGTTAATTGGCATTGAAACGCATGTCTGCGTTTTACAAACAGCCGTGGCATTACAAGAAAATGGGCATCAAGTTTTTGTGGTTGCAGAGGCAACATCATCACGTAATATACATGACAAAGCGTTGGCCTTTAGCCGAATGGAAAAGATTGGGATACAACTTGTTTCCAAAGAAATGGTATTATACGAATGGCTCTCACAAGCAGGGTCAGATTTATTTAAAGAACTAAACAAGGAATTTGTAATTAATGCCTAAGATCCAAAAATCAGCCATTGTCACCGGCGGCAGCTCTGGATTGGGTAAGGCCACTGCACAACGTTTAAGTCAACAAGGCTTTTTCGTCGTGATTGCTGACGTACAAGATGGAAAGGCATTGGCCAATGATATTGATGGTTCCTATGTTTCTTGTGATGTAACACAAACCAATCAAATTGAAGCAGCGATTCAAGCTGCAACGCATAAAGCGCCTTTACATTGCGTTGTAAACTGCGCAGGTATTCTTGCAGGCTCACGCATCGTTGGGAAAGATACACCTTTTGATTTGGCTGTGTTCAAAAAAGTGATTGATGTTAATTTAATCGGTACGTTTAACATGTTGCGCTTATCCGCCATGACCATGAGTCAACAAGCACCTTACAATGAAGAGGGTGAACGTGGCGTTATCATTAACACCGCAAGTATTGCTGCATTTGAAGGGCAAATTGGACAAGCAGCGTACAGCGCATCTAAAGCCGGTATTGTGGGTCTTACATTACCCGCAGCTCGTGAATTCACACGTTTTGGTATTCGCGTTGTGACCATTGCTCCCGGATTATTTGAAACACCGATGATGGAAAACCTTCCTCCAAAAACCATTGAACATTTAACTCATGCTACAGAATACCCAAAACGCTTAGGAAAACCCGATGAATATGCAAAGCTTGTGCTGAACATTATTGACAACCCCCTATTAAATGGTTGCACAATCCGTTTGGATGGTGCCGTTAGATTAACGGCATAAAAGGAGTTACTGATAAATGCAAAGAAAGTCTGTTGCCGCATTTGAAATTTTTTATTATCAATACTTAAATGAAAAATCCGAATTAACCGGCGATCTACCTGAAAATTTACGAAACAACCCTGAACTATGGCAAAAATTTTACCGCTACTTGGTATTGAATCGTCTTTTTGATGAAACTGCCATTAAATTACAACGTACCGGCAAGATGGGAACTTATCCTTCTACATTAGGGCAAGAAGCAATTGGTGTAGGAATGGGATTAGGAATGCATAAAGATGATGTCTTTATACCTTACTATCGCGAACCTGGTACACATTTTACTCGCGGTGTTAAACCCGAAGAACTTTACACCGTTTGGGGTGGTGATGAACGTGGTAATAATTATCAAGAGGGTCAATACGATTTTCCTGATTGTATTCCGATTGGTACACAAAGTTTGCACGGTGCAGGCGTTGCATTCGCGTTTAAATTACGTAAAGAAAAGCGTGCCGTAGTTGTTAGTATTGGTGATGGTGGTACATCCCAAGGTAACTTTTATGAAGCCATTAACTTTGCAGGTGTTCATCAATTACCATTGATATTTGTGATTAATAATAATCATTGGGCCATTTCTGTTCCACTCGAATTACAAACACATGCGCAAACGCTTGCACAAAAAGGCATCGCAGCAGGAGTTCCAGGCGAACAAGTGGATGGCAATGACATGTTTGTCGTTTATGATCGCATTCGAACAGCTGTTGATAACGCACGCGCAGGGAAAGGTCCTTACATTATCGAGGCCATTACTTATCGTATGTGCGATCACACGACCGCAGATGATGCTTCACGTTATCGTCCAAATCAAGAACTAGAAGCAAATAAGGCGAAAGATCCCATTAAACGTTTACGTAATTTCATGGCTGCTCAAAACCAATGGGATGAAAGCAAAGAAAAAGCCTTACATTTAGAGCTTAAACAATTGATTGATACTTCTGTTCAAAAGTATTTGAATTCAACACCTGCGCTAGCGACCGATATTTTTGATTACATGTATGCACAATGGCCACAAAGTTACCATGAACAACGTGACGAAGTGATTGCGTATCATGGAGGTGCCGAATGACCGTTATTACTTTGGTGGAAGCCGTTACTCAAGCATTAGCATACGAATTGAAGCATGATAAAAACGTGATTGTGATGGGCGAAGATGTTGGCATAAACGGCGGTGTGTTTCGCGCAACCGCTGGCTTGCAAGAAAAATTTGGGAGTGAACGTGTATTTGATACACCCTTGGCCGAATCCATGATTGCAGGTATCGGTATTGGTATGGCCACACAAGGTATGCGACCTGTGTGTGAAATTCAATTCATGGGATTTATTTATCCCTGTGTTGATCAAATCATCAATCACGCAGCACGCATACGTAATCGTACACGCGGACGTTTAACGTGCCCCATGGTGATTCGTGCGCCGTTTGGTGGTGGTATTCACGCACCGGAACATCATTCCGAAAGTACCGAAGCTATTTTTGCGCATATGCCAGGTATTCGTGTGGTTATTCCTAGTTCACCTGCACGTGCCTACGGCTTATTATTAGCCGCTATTCGCGATCCCGATCCAGTCATTTTCCTCGAGCCTAAACGTATTTACCGTTTAACCAAACAAGAAGTGCCTGATGATGGAAAAGCGTTACCACTCGATACATGTTTTATATTGCGCGAAGGAAGTGATATTACATTAATCACTTGGGGTGCAGCGGTACATGAAACCTTGCAAGTAGCTGATCAATTGGCGCAAGAAGGTATTCATGCTGAAGTCATCGACGTTGCAACGATTAAACCCTTAGACATCGATAGTATTTTACAATCTGTCGCAAAAACAGGTCGATGCGTTATCATTCATGAAGCAGCGCGCACATGCGGTGTAGGCGCTGAAATTGCTGCACAAATATCAGAAAAAGCATTGGACCTGTTAAAAGCGCCAATATTACGCGTCAGCGGGTATGACATCGTTATGCCCTACTTGAAGCAAGAAAATATTTTTATGCCCAGTGTTCAACGCATTCGCGACAGTGTTGATGTCGCATTAGCATATTAAGGATAAGAGTCATGAAAACATTTAATTTACCCGATTTAGGCGAAGGTTTGCCAGATGCAGAAATTCGTGAATGGTTTGTGAAAGTAGGTGATACGGTTAATGTCCATGACAACATTGTTTCCATGGAAACAGCCAAAGCGGTTGTTGATGTTCCAACACCCATTGCCGGTAAAATTATAAAACTTTATGGAAAACCAGGCGATGTGATTCAAACCGGTGCGCCACTTATCTCTTTCGAGGGTGAAAGCATTATTGGCGAAGAGAAACGCGAAGATACAGGCACTGTTGTCGGAAAACTTGTACAACACAATAATGTTTTGCAAGAAGAAGTTAAAATCATTCGATCCACTTCTGCTGGAGCAAGTCATCGAAAAGCGCCACCGGTAGTGATTGGTTTGGCGAATCATCTGGGTGTTGATTTAAGCACCGTACAAGGTACGGGAACCAACGGTATGATCACAGCGCTTGATGTAAAACGCGCACACAATGGTAGCAGTAATGTTTGCACGATGGAAATCAAACAAACAGCACCCGCAACTCCTGAAGGTTTTGAACCACTCAAAGGTTCACGACGCATGATGGCACAAGCCATGCAAATGTCACACGAACAAATCACACCCGTCACATTGTTTGACGATGCAGACATTGCTGCGTGGAATGAAAATCAAGATATCAGCGTTCGAATTATTCGTGCTATTGTTAAAGCCTGTCAACAAGAGCCTTCTCTAAATGCGCATTTTGATACAAAGGCACAAGCACGAAAATTGTTTAATGAAATTAATCTGGGACTTGCCGTTGATAGTGAAGAAGGTTTATTTGTGCCGGTGATTCATCATGTTGAAAAGCTGGTTCATGAGCCAACACAATTACGTGCAAAAATTAACACCCTGAAACAACAAATCCGTGATCGTTCAATAGCATCGGATCAATTCAAAGGTGCTACCATCACGCTTTCTAATTTCGGCACATTGGCCGGACGTTACGCAACACCTATTATTGTACCCCCTCAAGTTGCAATCATTGGTTGCGGCAAAAAACAAGACGTTGTTGTCGCTGAACAAGGCAAAGCGGTGGTACATCCGATTCTACCCATCTCCCTTACCACCAACCATTGCGCTACTACAGGTGGCGAAGCGACCCGTTTTCTGGCGGCGTTTATTAAGGATTTACAGGCTGCGAATTAAACAAATTAGGAATATGTTATAATAGCCGTATTATTAAACAACCTGCGAGGTCACTATGATGGAACCCTGGATTATTGTATTAAGCATTATCGTGCTGACGGCTGTTCTTTTTATCGTTTTATACAACCGTTTGGTTTCCTTGCGGCAAACACGTCAAAACGCTTTTGCTGATATCGATGTACAACTCAAGCTGCGTTACGATTTGATCCCAAACCTTGTTAACACCGTTCAAGGCTACGCCAAACACGAACGTGAAGTATTTCAACAAGTCACCGAAGCACGCGCACAAGTGGGACAAGCACGTTCTATTAAAGATCGTGCGCAAGCAGAAGGCGTACTTTCTTCAGCATTGATGGGTTTACTTGCAGTCGCTGAGAATTATCCCGCGTTAAAAGCCAATGAAAATTTTATTAGCTTGCAAAAGGAACTGGCTGATATTGAAAATAAAGTTGCTGCATCACGACGCTTCTTTAACAATGCCACCAATGAATTTAACACTGCAACACAACAATTCCCGTCAGTCATCATCGCTAGATTTTTTAATTTCCATACGGAAGAATTTTTTGATTTAGGCGGTGAACGCACCGACATGTCTAAACCTGTTAACGTGAAGTTCGATTAGAGTATTGGTGATGTTAAGCGCTGTTGGTTTAAAAACCCATATCTGGAATAACAATCTTCGTAGTATTTTATTGTTGATGGGTTTTCCTATTTTAATTATCTTAATGATGTGGGGATTTTACGCACTTACCACGCTCATGAGCGCCGTTCCCCCTCGTGGTATATCACCCTTTTCGTTTGCTGCGGAGCAGGGTCTGTTTTGGGTACAACACTATTGGTACTGGGGCTGGATTATTGCCAGTATTTGGTTTGTCATTGCTTATTTCAGCCATGAAAAAATGATCAGCCGCGCGGCACATGCTCATCCTATTACACGCAAAGATTACCCTGAACTTTATAACCTACTTGAAAATTTATGCATTTCTCGCGGCGTTCCCATGCCGAAACTTTGCATCATTGAAACGGATGCGATGAATGCTTTCGCAAGTGGCATCAATCAAAAAAGTTATACCATTACTTTGACCTCTGGTTTAATTGCGCGCCTGAACAAAGATGAACTACAAGCCGTATTAGCCCATGAATTAACCCATATTCTAAATAGCGATGTACGTTTATTGATTATCAGCGTTATCTTTGTTGGTATGATCAGCTTTATGGCGGAGCTTGCGGCCGATAGTATTTTCTATAGTAATCGGCGATCTTATTCTTCCGATAGTCGCCGTAGTCACTGGATTGCAATGATTGCTGCGCTTATTATTTTAGCGATTGGTTATGTCTTTGCAATTTTAATACGCTTTGCTTTATCGCGAAAACGGGAATACTTAGCGGATGCAGGATCCGTTGAGCTCACAAAAAACCCCGACGCCATGGTTTCCGCATTACAAAAAATCGAAGGTCACGACCAAATGGATAATATGGCTGATGATATGAAAACCATGTTTATTGAAAATTCCAGCAGATTTATGGGGTTATTTTCTACACATCCACCTATTGATGAACGCATCAAAGCATTACAAAAATATGCCGGCGCACGGGGTATAAGCGGATAATTCATGCAAGATAAAAAACCTAAAATTGAATTTCCCTGCCAATATCCAATTAAAATTATCGGTAAATCCACGGATAACTTTGACCTTATGATCATCGAGGCTATTAACCCTCACTTACCCAGTCGATTCGAAGGAACTCTTGAAACACGTCACAGTGAACAAGGTAATTACACTGCCATTACTATTGAAATTACCGCCACTGGTGAACAACAACTTAAAGACATCTTTACTGCTTTGAAAAAAATTGAATCGGTAATCATGGTATTATGATTTTGCTGGACCTTCTATAGTAGTTATAGGGACTATAGGAGTGATAGGCCGAATAATATCTGTATTAAGCCCAGGTATACTTTTTACTTCATGTTTTCTATTAGCCATCAACGATGCGGCATAAGCGGCTGTTTTTTGAGCTGTGTGAACGTTTCCACGGAATTGCGCAACCACAAAGAGGTATGCGTATTCTGGCACATGTACTTCATAAAATTGGAGGCTGTTTTCACGTGAAGTAAATGAATATTCCATATCTAAAACAGGGTCATTTGTATTATCCAAAATTTGTTCCACAGTAGAATATTCTTGGCCAAACAATGATCCGCGTCCTGGTAAATTAGCAGGTGGAGAAGGAGGAACTATATTGGGGTTAGGAACCGCGCAGCTCGCACCGCACCAAGACAATGTAGCGTAGTAATTAGCATTCAAGATCATCCAAACGGCTGGGAATTGCCAACCTGTGTATGTGCTTTGAAGACTTAACGTACTGTAATTACCACTGTGTGAATTATTGGTACCAAAATTAGAGCTCACAGGAGAAAGACCTGAGAAAGTATCTGTAGAGTAAAAAGAATTATCGATTGTGCCCGCTATAGTATTAGTACCTGCAATGGCACCCACGCGTGTTCCTGAACCCGTAATATTACCCACGGCAAGTGAGGTTGAAACCGTACCACTATTCGAACCGACTATTCCGCCAACATCAGTAGCACCTAAAGTAATATCAATAGTACCGCCGAACAATACATTTTCTAAAGTACCACTTGAACTACCGGCAATACCACCTACATTAGTTGCATTGGCTGTGCCTTCTACTGTAGTTGTGCTGTTGTTGTATGAACGAGCGACGGTACCTGATAATAAATTACCCACAATACCACCCACATCCGTAGCACCTTCGACATGACCTGTGAAATACGCTTCGGAGACAGAGCTATTTGTCATGCTGCCTACAACACCACCGACGCTACTGCTACCATCAATATTTCCTGAAGCTGTCATATGGCCAGTCACCGTCGTTGTATCTAATTCACCAACAGCACCACCTACTTTACTAACACCACTCACGTTATGTGTTCCTGTGATGGTTCCTGTAATGAAAGTAGTACCTGCGGCGAAAAGAGGCCCAGAACCACCAATCACGCTACCCACTTGTGTATTACCGGTAACATTCGTAAGCGATGCAAGGTTTTGTGACATAGTTGTATTGGCTAATGCACCAATGACACTACCCACATAAGTACCTGTGGGCACATTAATATTACTGTAAATATTATAACCACTCGTGTTAAATCCTGAGAGTGAACCATTCAATCCAACTGCGCCTGCAATACCTCCTAAACCAAGCGCTGCGCCACTGGCACTGAAAGAGACGCTGTCTGCAACAGTCACTTGTGTAGCCGATAAATCACCCCTGTTGTAAACGAGACCCACAACAAATCCAAGCGATTGTGCGGCTCCTGTGGTGATGGTTAATGGCACGCCGTTTGTACCCACGGTGACGGCTGCAGATATTTGTGGAACGTTAGTAGAACTGGATGAAGCATTACCTATCGCACCCGCGATACCGCCCACGAACGCCGTTGTTCCGGTAATATTGCCTTGATTATTGACCGTACCAGCCAGATTAATATCACCGGAAGCACCGGAATAATTACCACCCCAAGAACCTACGATACCTCCCACATAGCGACCACCCGAAATGGCACCATCATTAAATAAAGTCGCATTGATACTTCCAAGTCCAAGGCCGATAATACCACCGACATTTTCAACATCATTCGCATTGGCTGTGACACTGCCATGATTAGTAAGACTACCACTCCAACCAGAAGCCCCTTTAAATACCGCAAAAATACCACCGGTATTACGCGTTCCTGCATTATGTGTTACTGCACCATTATTCACCAATTTATAATTGCTCGATGGACCTGCATAAAAGCCCATGACACCACCCACGTTTTCAGCAGTAGATGTTGTTCCCGTAACACTGGCATTGTTGGTCATCGTTACGCCACCCGCCGGGCCACCTAGTGGTGTGAATTGCGAAGCAGCAGAGACGGATCCAAACAATCCACCGATGGAAATGCGCGTACCTGATACGCTACCCGTTGCTGAAATAACCCCTCTTTTTGTGAAAGCTGCTGTACCTGAGACGCTACCGATGAGTCCTCCTACCGCGTCTCTACCGGAAACAGAGCCACCTGTGATGGTGAAAGCACCCGCCCCTTCCACGCTACCACCACTGAAAGAGCCGAATAATCCACCCGCATTATCAGTAACACCCGATCCCCCAATGGTTGCATTGCTGGTGAAAGAACCGGAGAAAGTGCCTCCTGATACGGAACCTGCAATACCACCGGCATGACTGGTCGCAGAAGTACCCACATTACCTGTATTACTGAATGCGCTTGAGAAAGTACCGCTGCTTGCGCTACCAAAAAGGCCACCAACCAATGTGCTTCCGCTGATCGTACCACTGTTAGATGCGCCACCCACAAATTCAACCGCTGTATTAACAACACTGGTAATACCTCCAACACCCAAAACACTACTGCTCGCAGTGACATTACCCGTGTTCGTTAAGCTATTGCTGAAAACGATATCAGCCAGTTCAATACGGCCATAAACACCGGCTACATAATCCCCGCTGCCGGTAACATTGGCATTGTTAGTGGCACTGCCTGGATTAAAAACCGTTATCGTACCTGCATTGGCGAAATAACCAACGACACCACCGACTTGACTGACACCGGATACGGCAATCGTTGCGCTACCTGATTTTGTAACCGACATACTGGTAGGTTCAAAACTCAAACCATTACTAGAAAGATATCCGATCAATCCACCCACATGATTGCCTGTGCCCGTAATCGTTGTTGCGCCGCTGCTACGAGACAATGATAAAACCGAAGTGGTACCAAAGGTGTTGCTGAGATCAGAATAGCCCAACACACCACCAACATCGTTGACACCGCTGACATTACCGGCTGTCGATGTTAATGTACCGTTGAGAGTCGTGCTTTTCATGTAACCTATCACGCCACCTGCTCTATCAGCATTGGCAGTGACATTGTGACTATTGGTAAACGTAACACCCGAAATAATTTGATTAGTAATACTACCCGCTAATGAACCAATGATGCCACCAACCCTACTATTACCTGTAACATCAGCAAGGGAAGTTAAATTTTGTGCGAATGATGCTCTATCTGCACTACCAATTACACCACCCACTTCACTGGCGCCGGTAGCATTGATCGTAGTATCAATCAGGTAAGTAGAAGGGTTAAAGCCTGAAAGTGTTACATTTTGAGCCGAACCAATAATACCACCCACACTTGTGACACTACCGACAGTAGTATCAAAACTTATATCGTTATAGACATGGATATTTGTAGCGCTAATACTGCTTCCTTTGCCACTACCTACAACATAACCAAAACTACTTGCCCCAGAGGAAAGCGCAATAATGCCGATAGGAGAAACCGCATTCCCAACCGTAAGATTGCCACCCAAATCGCTAGACGACATGCTACCCACAATGCCACCGACATTCATGACACCACTCACAATGCCTTTATTATGCAAAGTACCTGAGACTGTTCCACTAAGAACTGCCAAAATACCACCTGCAGTACCACCGGTAGCGCTCACACTACCGGAATTGGTCATATTAGCGGTAAAATTAGCATTTACATCGCCCATGATACCGCCCGCATGATCACCGCTATCAATTTCACCTTGGTTTTCGAGCAAATCAGAAAATGTAACGCCAGTAGCATTAAACTCACCGATAATACCGGCCACACCGAAAGCGCCTATGATATGGCCAGTATTAAGCATGCCATTTGCAAAAGTAAGATCAGGTGCATCAAGTTTAGCGATGATACCGGCTGCGAAATTACCTGTACCAGTCACATCAGCATGATTCACCATATCGCTACCGACGCTAAAGGCAGTGATGGTTCCTGTATTAGCCATACGGCCAATCAATCCGCCCACATGATTAACACCTGTGATGGAAATCGTTCCGCCGCTGATTGTAACGCTCGCGCTGGTGGGTTGGAAACTGAGTGAACTATTTGAAAGATAACCTATCAATCCGCCCACATCATCCGCACCCGCAATAGTCGTTGTGCCCGTTGTGCGACTGAACAACAATGAGCTGGTGGTACCAAATGTGACCCCACTGTCAACGTAACCGACTAATCCACCCGTGTAATTAGAACCCTTGACAGAGCCGCTTGTATTCGACAATGCTCCATTAAATGCGCCGTTTTGAACATAACTCACTAATCCACCGACATAATCACCACCTGCAACACTACCTGAATTACTCATGTTTCCTGTGAATGTACTACCTAATATTGCACCCGCAATACCACCCACTTTCGTGCTTGCAGCATTCGGTGTCGATACACCAGAACCTGCAAATACCGAGCCGGTATTGTTAAATGTGGTAGCAACCGTTAATCCTGCTCTATTGAAACTACCAAATATGCCACCAATATTAGACGTTGATCCAGATGTATGTATTGCGGAAACCGTTGCATTATTTGTAAATGTGCCTGAAGATGTAAAGGCTGTAATATCCGATGCAACTTTACCAATCAATCCACCAATGAAAGAGCCTGTTAATGAATTGGAAGTGACTGCCACATCTGAACCAACCGATGCGTTCGCAACACCCAATGTACTACCCGTGCTAAGATGACCAATCAATCCACCGACATTCGTCGTACCTAAAATCGTTGTGCCGCTGCCATTCGTTGTCGTAAATGTTGTTGCGGCGGATATTGTAATATTCGTGGCCGAACCTATCAAACCTCCCACGTTCGTTATACCGCTCACACTGCCTGTGTCTGTTAATGAAAGTGATGTTAACGTACCTCCGGTGACATTACCGAACAATCCACCGGCATTACTCGATAATCCGCCCACTTCTGAGATATTACCCGTGTTAGAAAGATTGCCTGCAAAACTACCCGTGCTAAATGTGCCTAAAATACCGCCTACACCCGTCACATTCGCATCACTCGTGTTATTCGTCACATCGCCGGTATTAGTTAAAGCATTCGTGATAGCAATATTACCCATCGCACCAAAAATACCGCCGGTATTTCCATTCGCTCCCAAACTCACCACATTCGCCGCATTGCTAAATGCTGTTATCGCTGCATACGATGTCACTGCGCTCAAATGACCAATTAATCCCCCAACCCGATTAATACCACGGACCGTTCCAGCAGTCGTTGTCAATACATCACCCGCTAACGCATTAAATGTTCCACCGGTCACTGAACCAATCACACCGCCCACATTCGTATTACCGTCTGTCGTACTCGTCGCAAATCCTACATTACCTGAACTGGTCAATCCACCGCGAATATCACCGCCAGTCATGCTACCGATCACTCCACCTACATTTGAATTAGAAGCCGTTGCATCCGTTGTGGTATTAATTGAACCTGAGTTACTCCAAGTGCCCATGATAATACCACTTGCTAATAATCCAACCACACCACCGACATTGGCATCACCACCTGCTGTGAAATTAGATGTTACATTCACCGTATTAGTGAGATTATTGGCAAATGCACTCGAACTCGTGATATTCATTTGCCCAATCATGCCGCCAACATTAAATCCCGTCACAATAAATGCTTTATTATTTAATGTACCTGAAATCACAGCCGTATCTGTGCCACTCGCATCTACCAAACCAACCATACCCCCTATGTTGCTGTTCGTTGTATCCACTGAAAAATAATTAGCCGTTGTCGTATTGACCGTGCTCGTTCCACTTAACGTACTTGCACCTGACATGTGCCCTACAATTCCCCCTAAGTTTTTATTCGCTGAACCTGTATTTAATGCAAGGGATGTTGCAAGACTATTACCATAAATTTTCGTACCGGTAAGTGAACCATCATTCAACGTTCCGACCAATCCACCCACATCTAAATTACCTGTAATACTGTTTGGCGTTGTATTATTTCCCGAATACGTAAGCGCGCCACTCAATGTCGCTCCATTCACATATCCTGCAATACCGCCAACGCGTGTCGTACCCAAAACGGTACCTGAACCATTCATGGCGCTTGCTATTGTAATCGTCGAAACTGATCCAATTAAACCGCCGACATTGGTTGTGCCGGTGACATTGCCAGTTCCTGTTAATGAGGTTGATGTTATTGCGCCAGCGGTGATATTACCGAATAATCCACCCACATTGATGGCGCTGGTTCCGCTGATAGTTCCGCTGTTTTGAAGGATTCCACTGAAACTTCCGGTGTTCAAGCGACCCATGATACCGCCCAATCCAGTGGCACTATTGCCGGTGACATTTCCTGTATTCGTTAAATTATTTGTAATCGCTAAATCTGTACCAATACCACCGAAAATACCACCAATCGTGTCAATGGCGGCAGTGGTTGATACCGCTGCGCCATTAGTATAAGTCGTTGTCGTTGCATCGTAATGCGTACTTGCGTCAATAAATCCAATCAAACCACCGACATAATCATTGCCTGCGACACTGGCCGCACTGAGTGTGCTCATCGCCGCCGCATTCGTGATCGTACTGAAATTATTTAATCCGTCTTTCGTCACTAATCCAAACAATCCACCGACATATTGTCCACCTACAATATCGCCATCATTCAATTGATACGTACCCGATAACGTAGTCGCTTGTACTTCTCCCGCAATACCCCCCACTTTATCCACCGGGTCGACATTGCCAGTATTTCTAAATACGCCAGATAATGTAGCCCCTTCCGTCCATCCAAATAATCCCCCTGCTCTTGTCGTACCAACAACTGTGTGGGTATTACTGAGCGGCGTGCTCACAGAGCCGCCACTGATCGTACTGTCTTTCACATGACCAATTAACCCGCCGGTTCCACTACCGCCTGTTACATTGGCAATCGAATTAATCACACTTGTAAATGTTGCATTCAACAATTTACCAATCACGCCGCCGACATTCGTACTACTCGCCGTATTAATCGCAACGCTCGATAAATTCGTATTACTAATGGCTGATGTATCTTTCAACACACCCACAATACCGCCCACATTCGTACTGGTTCCAAAGATTGCTGCGTTGCTCATGCTCGTGGTGCCCGTAAGCGCTGCGCCATTTTCCATCAATCCCACCAATCCACCGGCACCATCAGGGCTTGTTATAGTGAGTGTTCCAAGTGTTGCCGTTGTGCTCATCGCATTACCGACACTTACTCCATTCAAATACCCAAATATACCGCCTGCATTTGCAACACTTGCGCTGATCGTGCTTCCTCCCGATTTACCGGACGCTTGCAATATTGCACCGCTTCCAAATGAACCTCCCGACATTTGCCCAATCAATCCACCGGCATTTGTAGCAGCACTCACACTGCCTGTGCTAGAGAAAGTCACCGCAGAAGTGTTACCAATCGTACCACCGCTCACTTTACCGAATAAACCACCCGCATTGGTTGCGCTTGTACCGCTAATAACACCCGTGCTGGTATTTGTTAATGTGCCTGTGAAAGTACCTGTTGTCATCGCACCCATAATACCGCCTAAACCGGTCGCGCTATTACCGGTGACAGTACCACTGTTCGTTAAATTATTTCCGATAGTTAAATTGCCAATCACACCGAAGATACCGCCAATCGTGTCAATGGCTGCGGTTGTAGAGACTGCAGCCGCATTCGTAAATGTATTGCTTGCACTATAAGTCGTTGTCGCTGCTAAATTACCAATTAATCCACCGAGATTCGATGTGCCTGTCACGCTACCACCCGATGTACTCAACGTGGATGTGCTAGAGACGGTGGATGAATTGGTAATCAATCCCACCAATCCGCCGACATTCGATGTTCCCGAAACAGCACCACTACCTGCTAAAGTGCCTGCGATCGTGCTGGCATTCGCTTCACCTATTACACCACCCACGGTGCCAGCACCTGTGACGGTGTGAGTATTAGTAAAGGTTGCGCCGGATGACAACGTTGAACTTTCCATCAAACCCACAATGCCACCGACTTTAGTCGCACTGCCGCTGTTCACATCTGCAATCGAAGATAAATTACTGCCAGAATAAGTGACACTCAACATGTGTCCAATAATACCGCCCACATTCGTAGCACTCGCAGCACTCACGGTAGTCGTAGATAATGCACTGTTACTCACACGAGAAGAAGCACCTTCCATCCGACCCACAATACCACCCACCGTAGTAATACCACTGCTAAATGCAGACGCGCTACTCATTGCAGCCGATCCAGACAATTGCGCATCCAACATGTAACCCACTAATCCACCTGCGCTGGTTGTCGCTGTGATGGTAAGTGTTCCCGGTGATGTGGTTGTGCTCATCGCATTACTGAAATTCACACCGTTTAAGTAACCAAAGATACCGCCGGCATGAGTGGTTGCGCTGATCGTGCTTCCTGTCGTGGCTTTACCGGACGCTTGCAATACCGCGCCGCTTCCAAATGAACCACCCGATAATTGTCCAATCACACCACCCGCATACGTTGAACCCGATACACTGCCTGTGCTAGAGAAAGTCACTGCAGAAGTATTACCAATCGTACCGCCGCTCATTAAACCAAATAATCCACCGGCATTGGTAGCTGATGTTCCTGTTTCTGATATTGTTCCACTGTTAGTGAGTGCGCCTGTGAATGTACCGGTTGAGAATGTTCCCATGATACCGCCCACACCCGTCACATTTGCATGATCAGTATTGTTAGTAACATCCCCTGTATTCGTTAACGCATTAGCAATGGTGATATTGCCCATTACACCGAATATACCGCCGGTATTTCCATTCGCACCTAAGCTTGTGACACTGGCGGCATTGCTAAATGCTGTCGTCGCTGCATACGATGTCACCGCACTCAAATTACCAATTAATCCACCCACATTGCTAATGCCTCGTACTGCGCCGCCTGTTGTGGTGAGTACATCTCCTGCAGCGCTGCTGAATGTACCCCCTGTGACAGAACCAATCACACCCCCTACATTGGTGTTACCGACAGTGCTGCTTGTTGCAAAACCCACAGAACCTGAGCTGGTTAAAGTTCCTTGAATGGTTCCTCCTGTCATGCTACCTATCACACCACCAATGTTTGAATTAGACACAGTGGCAGCGGTTGTTACATTGATGGAACCCGAATTACTTAATGTTCCTGTGATGGTACCTGCACTCAATAAACCAATTACACCACCGACATTCGCACTACCGCCCGCCGTAAAATTAGAAGTCACAGCGACTGTATTAGTAAGACTGCTCGAAAATGCACTGGAACTCGTGATGTTCATTCGACCAATCATACCGCCGACATTCGAACCTAATACCGTAAAGGATTTATTAGTAAGTGTGCCGGAAATCGTTGTGCTCGTTGAACCTGCTGCATCTAATAATCCCACCATACCGCCAATGTTTGTGCTATCAACGGGTGCTGTATAAGTCACATTATTTCCAATCGTGCTTGTACCGCTGAGTGTACCTCCTGTCATTTGTCCTATCATACCGCCTAGGTTTGTACCCCCGCTGTTTAATGTGAGTGTGGCTGTATCGGTACCATTACCATAGGTTTTTGTACCACTGAGTGTGACATTACTTAACAACCCGACAATACCACCGACACTCGTTGTACCCGTTACATTGCCATAACTTTGGAATGGGGCGCTGCCGAATGTGGCAGCCAAGCTACCAAGAATACCGCCGACATTGGTTGTTCCTGACCGCGCTATGCCGCCGCCATTTTGATTCGTGAGTGTTGTTGAACCCCAATTATTATTTGAAGCAGCACTCGAATTTAGACCAATAATACCGCCTACACCGGTCACACCGGTGACTTGTCCAAAGTTACTGAGGTTGTAAGTGGGTGTGAGACTCGTGCTACGGTTTTCACCAATAATACCGCCGGCACCTGAACCTGTTCCTGTCACAGCAGCATTATTGGTGAGTGTTACAGTGCTAGAACCATCCCCAAAAGTACCTCCACTTCCTCCAGCGATGGTCAAAGCACCAAATAATCCACCTACCCGGCTAGTACCCGATACAACAACACCTGCTGAAGTCGAAATAGTTCCCGTTCTTTCAAGACGCATTATATTACTAGTAGTGCTTCCCCCGATTAATCCACCGACATTACTGGTACCTGAAATCGTACCGGCTGTCGTTTTAAAATCAGCGCTACCCGTAAAGGTAACGACACCGACATCCCCGAAAAGACCGCCCACTGAGGCGCCCGTACCACCCCCCACGGTAGTACCGGTGATACTACCTCCATTGGAAAGAGCACCTGTCATCGTGCCAGCATCAATGTAACCGGCGATTCCTCCTACCACTGAGCCACCGGTGACATTGATGCTATTGGTGAAACTGGTACCAATATTAACCGTACTCGTGCTGCTTATTTTGCCAAAAATACCACCGACATTCGTACCCGCTACACTGAATGATTTATTATTGAGCGTGCTGCCCAACGTGATGGTTGTGTCATCAGTTGCTTCAAAGAAACCAACAATACCACCGATATTGCTGGTGTTTGAGATAGCGGAATAAGTGACATTATTGCCAATCGTACTCGTGCCACTAACAGTGTTAGTGCTTAAACCACTGGCGGTCATATAACCAACAATACCGCCTAAATTTGTACCTCCGCTATTTAATGTGAGTGTACCCACCGAGCCGTTACCATAGGTGTGTGTTCCTCCTAAGGCAGTTGTAGACACAGTACCATCAGTGAGCATTTTACCTACAATACCACCGACATTCGTTGTGCCGGTGACATCACCATAGCTATTCAATGTCGTTGCAACAGAACCACCGTATATTCTACCGAATATTCCACCCACACTTTCTGAGCCCGAAATGCTACCCGCCGTTGTGTTGGTGAGAGAGCTGCTCGTGATCGTGCCACCTCTAAAGTCACCAAACAATCCGCCGACATTGGTTGCACTAGTTCCTGTGATATCACCACTGTTTTGAAGTACGCCTGTAAAACTACCCGTTGTCATTGCGCCCATGATACCGCCCAAACCGGTCGCGCTATTGCCGGTGACATCACCACTATTTGTTAATGCATTGGTAATGGTGATATTACCCATTGCACCGAATATACCGCCGGTATTTCCATTCGCTCCCAAACTCACAACATCCGCCGCATTACTGAATAAAGTGGTTGCTGCATACGATGTTACTGCGCTCAAGTTACCAATCAATCCACCCACACTGCTAATACCACGTACTGTTCCAGCTGTTGTAGTTAATACATCACCCGCTGCAGCATTAAATGTACCGCCGGTGACAGAACCAATCACACCACCCACATTGGTATTACCCACAGTACTACTCGTTGCAAAACCAACATCACCTGTGCTGGTTAATCCTCCACGAATGTCACCTCCCGTCATACTACCTACCACACCACCGACATTCGAATTAGAAACCGTCGCATCCGTTGTAAGGTTGATTCCGCCCGAATTACTCCATGTGCCTGTGATAATACCTGCGCTCAATAAACCAATTACACCACCGACATTCGCATTGCCACCCGCTGTAAAATTAGAAGTCACTGCCACTGCATTCGAAAGATTATCAGCAAATGCACTGGAACTGGTGATGTTCATTCGACCAACAATACCACCGACATTTGAACCGGTGACAATAAATGTTTTATTATTCAATGTACCCGAAACGCTCGTTGTATCCGTACCACTTGCATCCATCAATCCAACAATACCGCCAATGTTACTATTGGTACTATCAACATCAAAGTATGCAGCTGTTGATGTACTGACCGTGCTCGTACCACTCAACGTGCTGCTACCCGTCATGCGACCCACAATACCGCCTAAGTTCGTACCATTATCACTCATCGCTAAAATGGCAGCACCACCGAATGTTTTGCTGCCGGAAAGTAATCCACCATTTAATACACCGGCAATACCACCCACAGATGTGAGACCCGTAATATTGGCTTGACTTAATAATGTGCCTGAAAATTCCCCGCTACCACTTAAACTACCGACAATACCACCGACTCCTGTTCCTGCGGTTGCTAACACAACTCCCGTAGATGCATTCGTCATGTTGTAGGCATTAGCGCCGCTGATCGCATAGGAACCAAATATACTACCGACATTAGAAAGCGTGCCTGTGCCTGTCACCGTCGCATTATTGGTGAGTGTTGTAGAAACCGCGGTGAATGTACCTGCACCTGAAACCGATCCAAATAATCCACCAATGTTATTACCCGTACCAGCCACCGTACCGGCTGTTGATATGACAGCTGTTGTTGCCCGGGTGAATGAACCACCGCTTAAACTACCCACTAATCCACCCACATTGCTTGTGCCTGAAACGGCTGATCCCGTTGTGGTTCTGAAATTAGCCGTACCTGACAGTGTGCCGCCTGTCATCGAACCAATCAGACCCCCGACATTACTAGCAGTGCCGGTAATCGTGCCGCTACTGGAGAGAGCACCCGAAACGGTACCACTGGATAATAATCCTGCAATACCACCGACGGTACCAACACCGGTAACATTAATGGTATTAGTTAATCCGCTGGCGAATGTGGTTGCAGCAATTTCACCAATGTATCCACCGACAATACTGGCGCTGGTGGTATTAATGGTAGGAATAGTCCAGGTTGTAGGGGTAAGTGTTGCAGTACCCTCCATTTTACCGACAATACCGCCGACCGTGCTGGGTGTTGTACTGAAATTCGCGTTATTAATGGTGATAGTAGGATTAGAAATAACACTGGTACCTGTCATCCTGCCCACAATAAATCCTGCACTGTCTGTGGTGGCTTTAACAAAGTGCGCGGTGCCGCTGCTGAAAGTAATGAGGCCTGTTGCGAGAGTAGCACCCGCCATTTCTCCGACAATACCACCCACGTATTGTGATCCCGTGATATTATTTCCAGTACCTGCGGTATTCAAAACGGTCAATGCACCCGTGAGGTTATTACCACCACCGCCCGTGAATAAACCAACCAGACCTCCCACATTAGTACCTGTTCCCGTAATATTGCCATTAAACGTCATGGAATGTGAGTGTGCGGCAATCGTCGTGAGACTTCCAAAAACACCGCCAATATTGCTGCCTGATCCATTCACAGTCACCGTATCAGGAACACTGATTGAGGCTGCAGGTAAGGTACTGCTTATCATGGCGCCAACAAATCCGCCGACATTGCCTCCGCCAGATACCGTAGCGGTTCCATAGGTGAAAGACGTGCTACTGAAAATGCTGGCGCTTGTAACGCTACCAATGAAATATCCAACGCCTGTGCCACTGCTGTCACCCGTCACAGAAGCGGTATTGGAAACGGGGTTTGATAAAGTGCTGCTGACCATGCTACCGACAATGCCCCCGACCGAGCTAATGCCAGATACAGCTGCCGTGTTGGTGAATGCGCCCGTATTGGACGAACCATCAGTATTCGAGCCAATAATACCGCCTACAGCCGTTGGCGTTCCTCCTGTATAGGAAATAATGCCGTTATTCGTCATTGCAGCAGCAACCCCAGATGTTTTGGTGAATGTACCAATGATTCCACCGACCCCAATCGGTGTGCCACCTGTCACCGTGACAGCGGCATTATTGGTGAGTGTGCCCGTAGGCAGAAAAGTGGTTGCTGATTGAATAACGGTTCCAAATAACCCACCAATACTATTGCCCGCGCCTGTGACAGTGATGCCCTGCCCTGAAGATATATCTGTATTGATAGTACCAGAACGGTTGAATGTGCTGCTATTACCCACTTGACCAATTAATCCCCCAACGTTGGTCGTACCTGAAATAGTGATAGCTCCTGCCACTGTGCTGGCTGTTTGAAAGGCTTCAGTACCTGAAATGGTACCTGTGGTAAATGTTCCTACCAATCCACCGACGTCTGTCGTACCGGCAACACTCGCGTTATTAGTAAAGGCACCTGTAAATGTTGTTGCTGCGCCAATACTACCGATAATGCCCCCGACACTGGTACTGGTTCCACCTGACGTCAATGTAATAGCCCCTTTGTTGTTGAATGCTGCGGCTACAGTGATAGTTCCTTTGAGGAAGCTACCAAAAATACCACCCACGCCTGTTGAACTACCCGTCGCTGGAACGTTGACTGTAGCTGTGTTGGTGAGTGTGCCTGTGGGTGCAAAGCTTGTCGCTGTGCCCACTATTGTGCCAAATAATCCACCGATATTATTGCCTGTACCCCTCACAGTAATGCTATTCAACGCATTATCTGTACCGATATTATTGGCACCGGTACGACTAAATGTACTGGTAGATCCTAAACTACCAATGAGACCCCCAACACTGCTAGTACCTGAAATGGTGATCACACCTTGCTCGACCGTGCTGACGGTTTGAGCTGCATTAGTGCCCGAAATGGTACCAACCGTGAATGAACCTATCAAACCACCGACATTCGTGACGCCTGTGACACTGGCATTATTGATCAAAGCGCCGCTTAATGTGCCGCCTGTCATTCTGCCGAATAATCCCCCAGCATTGGTGGAACCCGCACCTGTTTCCGAAATAGCCCCACTGTTAGTGAGCGTGCCTGAGAATGTGCCTGCGCTAAAAGTGCCCATGATACCGCCCACACCGGTCGCGCTGGCGGTATTGTTGGTGATAATGCCCGTGTTAGTAAATGAATTAGCGAAAGTGAGTGTTGGCGTGACAGAACCAAATATACCGCCTGTTGTACCATTAGCACCCGTGTTGGTAACATTACCTTGATTTTTAAATTCTACACCTGAGCCTACGGAATAAGTGGCCGCAATGATGCTACCAATGATACCGCCCACCGCGCCGGTTCCTGTCACACTGCCGCCAGTCGTATCAAGATTCGCTGTGCTTTCAAATGTTGCACTGCTGACTCTGCCGAGAACACCCCCGACTTGGTCTGCACCAATAATGACGCCACTGTTAGAAAAAGAATTACTAATTTTGCCAGCTTGAAAATCACCGAAGATACCGCCCACACGGTTAGTCCCTGTGATAGCGCCTGTGTTAATTAGGATTGTCGAGATCGTTGTGCTTGGCTGAGCAAATGCACCGCCCACACCCCCAACATAATCTCTAGCTACTACGGTCGCCCCATTGGTATAAGAATCAGGGAGACTAAAACCAAAAGCATCTCCATCAAGATTACCCCAAAGCCCGCCAACTATATCTCGTCCACGCACCGTAATGTCTGATGACATCGTAATAGCAACCGGTGTAAACTTACCAGTGCTCCAACCGACAATACCACCGACTGCATCAAAACCTTGAAAAGTGCTAGCGCCACTACGGGTGATGTTAATGGTGGCGCCCACAATACCTGATGCAGGTGAAAAGTCATTGTATCCAATAAGGCCACCGACAAAATTCATGCCTTGGATATTACCGCCTGTATTTTTCAATGTGCCTGATAACGTTGCACCACTCATGTAACCAAACAAGCCAGCCACGCGAGACGTACCTGAAGCCGTACCGGCATTGTAGACGCCCGTGATATTGCCTGAATTTTCAAGGGTGCCGCTAAGAGTAGCGCCTGTTAAAAATCCACCAATACCCCCTATGTCCCCGTCGTTATTATTATTCAACGTCGTAGAACTAAAGGAACTGTTGACGTTACCAGAATTGGTAAAATTACCGGTAAAAGTACTGGCCACATTATTGAAACCAAAAATACCACCCACACGGGATACACCATTGACAGTAGTACCAGTATTGGTAAAGTTTGCTGCTGAAGTGATGGCGCTGGTTTCCATTCTACCAATGATGCCGCCCGTGTCGAGATTTGTTCCCGTCACGCTACCGCCACTCACTGATAATGTACCTGACAATGTTGCCGCACCATTGATGCGACCAATGATAGCACCCACATTAGAACCTGTTCCTGCGCCTGAAATAACAGGCGTGACAAGGCTCACATTTCCGATCTTACCGGTTGTAACGCGACCGAACATACCAATATCACTCACATTGGATGCGCCTGCAAATTCAAGCCGAGTGATGGTGTAATTACTACCATCATTGGCAACAGAATTTAATCCCGAGAAAATCCCAGTAAATGCGGTGGTTGTATTGCCGATAGTCGCTGAGAGTGTGAGTGCGCTACCGCTGCTGCCAATATTTTCGGCCAATGCAAACGATTTACCCCAGAGTGCTGAACTACCCGCAATCGTATTAATATCATGCGATGCTTGATTGGCTGCATTGTAAACCAACATGTATTGGCGAACGGTTGCGCCACCCGCAATGGTGTAAGGATTCAGTGCATCCGTAAATGCCGTCGGGTTGTAATAAAGATTTACAAATCCGCCACCGCTGGAATTCACTGTACCACTGGTAAAAATGATTGTACCAAAGCTGCCTCCTGAATTGGTAGCATCGCTATCGGCGCGCAAATTAATGGTGCCCGCACCGGTATTATCCAATGCATGAGTTCCGCCGGTTGCAATGTCAATATTTCTATTCGCTAAAGCAGTAAAAGAAGCCGTTGTACTCCAACTGATGGGTGTGGTATTGCTGAAAGTAATATTCCCGTCTTCTGCACCACCGCCTGTCGTTGTGATAACAACATTAGTACCTCCACCCAACGTAGATGTGATGGTAGCTGCGCTGGCTTGTGCACCTGTGGCTGTTGGTGTGAATGTGCTAGGGTTTCCTGCGAACGCACCATTGGCGGTAGTAGCGGTAGTGATCGTTACATTATAGG
The DNA here is from genome assembly GCA_964443025.1 of uncultured Gammaproteobacteria bacterium. Lineage (GTDB taxonomy): Bacteria > Pseudomonadota > Gammaproteobacteria > JABCZS01 > JABCZS01 > JAJFKJ01. Next base: position 73,673 of record CAYUEL010000001.1, read on the forward strand.
GGTCGAGTAACCATGTACCTGCTTTTCCATACAGACTGCTCGCATCTACATGAATACCATCAACATCTAAATAAGCGCCGGATGTTTCAATACGTCCACCATCACCGCTTAATCCTCGAGCGGCTGCAGAAATATCGCCGTAATACCCTGTTGCTTGATCTGCCCAAACAACAACATTACCACCATTACCACTGTTTAATGAATCGGCTTTTATTAAACTTCCTGCTTCACCATACACCCATTGTGCCGTGCGCAACGCGGTGGGCAAACCCAATGTGTTGATGGTGTGATCGTCTGATGGATTGTGAAATACATCACTACCAATATGAATATCACCGCCACCTGCATCACCACTGGCGTCAAGCACACTGCCTTCTTGCAAATGCACATAATCAGCAGAAATTTGAATCACACCGCCTGTTTCACCTGCATCATCACCGGATACATCGAGTGTGCCAGATACTTCTACAGTTGAATTGTTACCGGCTAGTAATATAATTTTTCCGTCATGTTCTGTGATGGTATTCGCTGAAATATAACCTGACATGTTAACAACACTTTCCAACATATCATCAGCAGCAGCGGCAGTAAGCAGAACCGTACCACCATTAGCTTCAATGTGTCCCATGTTTTTAACGGAGCCTTCGTCCACCAATGCAGAAGCATCAAATGCAATTAAATTATCCCCGTATAAATCGATTGTGAATGCGGTGCCTGAAGCCAATATCACTTTACCAAGATTCGCTTGGATAATGCCGCTGTTTACAACTTGAGGTGCAACGAGTGCAGCAAGACCTGCATCATGAACGGTGATTAATCCTTCATTGATAATGCGCGAACCGTCTGGAGCTTGATCAAAATGATAATGACCCGACATGAAATTTTCATTACTGATGTTAGCAGTTGATGCGACCAAGCCCCCGACATCGATACGCGCATTAGCTCCAAAAACAATACCATTAGGGTTGACGAGAAAAACTTGTCCATTGGCTTTGAGGTTGCCCATGATCTGAGAAACATTGTTGCCTGTAACACGATTTAACGTCACAGAACTTTGAGAGGGTTGAACAAATTGAGTGGTTTCATTGACGTCGATTGAAAAGTCTTGCCAGTTGACGACGGCGCTATTGGTGCTTTGTGTGATAACCGTGGTAACGCCATACTCGATGCTAGCAGCGCCTGCAACGACATTACCACCTGTGGGGTTGGCTATAGCAGAGGAAGCGGCGGTGAGCAGGCACATAGAGACGCTTTGGCCTGTATGACCTTCGTGGAATGGGTGGAATGGATATTCCCTAACGTGTTGTTTACTGCTCAACCACATAATAGTACATCATCTTTCTATCGGGGTTGAATTAAGTCTAGTATCTTTAAGTTGGTTACTCAAATAATTATTAAGGTATTTTTATTTAAAAATCATTCGGTTATAAATAATAATTGGTATTATTTGTTCAGAGTATTCAAGAGGTTATGAAACGCTATCTGATTGATTTTTTTGTTTTATTATTGTTTTTCAGTATAAGGAACACATAATCAAAGGGATTCTTCTCATCCGCTGGGTGTGGTTCGCGTCTGACCTCTTCCCACAGAGCTTCATGCCATGGCGGGAAAAAAGCATCCGCATGGGGGATTTCAACAGCCACTTGCGTGATGTAAAGCGTATCAGCCAATGGCAACGCATGCTGATACAACTGCGCGCCTCCGATGATAAATACTTCGTGTTCATCCTTACATGCAAGAAGCGCTGACTCTACATGCGTGAATACTTCACAACCTTCAGCAACATAATCTTCATTGCGCGAAATAATAATATTGCGACGGTTGGGTAATGGCCGACCAATGGATTCAAATGTTTTTCGCCCCATGATAACCGTATGGCCTGTTGTGGTACGTTTGAAAAATGCTAGATCCGCCGGTAAGTGCCACGGCAATTGATTCCCTTTACCAATTTCACGATTGCGGCCCATCGCCACAATCAGTGAGACCAGGGTCATACCGCCACCGGCGCTGAAATATGCGGATGCGCTTGGTAATTTTGCAATGCAAAGTCTTCAGCTTTAAAATCAAAAATGTTCTTTACATCAGGATTTAATTGCATATGTGGCAATGGCAAAGGATCACGACTTAATTGTAATTTTGCTTGTTCCAAGTGATTTAAATACAAATGTGCATCACCTAATGTATGAATGAACTCACCCAATTGTAAACCTGTCACTTGCGCAACCATCATTGTTAATAATGCATATGATGCAATGTTAAACGGAACACCTAAAAATACATCCGCGGAACGTTGATACAATTGGCATGAAAGTTTTCCATCAGCAACATAAAATTGAAATAAACAATGACACGGTGGTAACGCCATTTGTTCCACACAACCAACATTCCACGCACATACGAGTAAACGACGTGAATCCGGTGTTTGTTTAATTTCATGAATGAGTTGCGTGATTTGATCAATATGTCTGCCATCGCTGGTTGGCCATGAACGCCATTGGTAGCCATAAACAGGGCCTAAATCACCATGTTCATCTGCCCATTCATTCCAAATGGATACACCATTATCGTTTAAATACTTAACGTTCGTATCGCCTTTCAAAAACCACAACAATTCATGAACGATTGATTTGGTATGAAGTTTTTTAGTGGTTATGAGTGGGAAACCATCGTTCAGATCAAATCGCATTTGATGTCCGAAAATACTAAGCGTGCCCACACCCGTACGATCCATTTTTTTGCTACCAAAATCTTTGATGGTTTTCATTAAATCAAGGTATGTTTGCATGTTATTTTCTCCTGTAGGCCCAGATCATAATTCCTGCACCCCCGATGATCATTGGCAATGATAATAATTGTCCCATGGTGAGCGAGCTGAACAAGACAAAGCCAAGATGCGCGTCGGGTTCACGGTAATATTCTAGCAGAAAACGGACCACCCCATAACCCAATAAAAACAAGCCTGAAACTGCATAAGTGGGTCGAGGGCGCATGGAGTAACACCATACAACAACAAATAACAAAATCCCTTCTAAACCAGCCTCATACAACTGTGTTGGATGACGAGGCAACACCCCCGCTTGTGGAAATACCATGCCCCAAGGTACTTCCGTTGTACGTCCCCATAATTCCCCGTTAATAAAATTGCCTATTCGACCCAACCCCAAACCGATGGGAACTAACGGTGCAATAAAATCGGTTACTTTTCCTAGAGGTTTATGATATTTGTGCGCATATAACACCATCGCAATAATCGCACCCAATAAACCTCCATGAAATGACATTCCTCCTTCCCAAATGCGTAACGCATAACTGGGGTGTTGCAAAAAATAATCAAATTGATAAAACAATACATAACCTAATCGTCCACCCAATACAACACCTAATACACCCCAAAATAACAATAAATCACTGAGCTCTTCTTTATTTAAAATACTGTTAGATTGTTTGGCACGATAACATCCTAAAAAATAGGCTATTAAAAATGCTAATAAATACATGATGCCGTACCAATGCAATTGGATAACACCTAAATCAAGTGCGACGGGATTAATTTCAGGATACATGAGCATGTTATTGTCCTGTGATAACGGTGTAAAACATCGATACGCTAATACAACAAACAAATATACCAAAAATACGCTTGATGGTTTTTTGCGGCAATGTATGTGCCAATTTCACACCCATCGGTGTAAAAATAACCGCCATTAACACCAACGGTATCACGGCTGGCCAATAAACAAATCCCCATGCATGTGCGGGCAATTCGGGTACATTCCAACCTAAAGCCATATAAGCAATAGATGAAATAAAACTAACCGGGATTAAACAAACAGCGGAAAGCGCAATCACTTCTCTCATTTCAGCAACATAACGTTTTAACATTGGCACGATAAATACGCCACCTCCTAAACCCATCAGCGCAGAAAGTATGCCAATTGCAATGCCGATAAGGATTAATATTTTTTTACGTACCGGTCGAACTTTATCTTGCCCATTCAAATTCAATAAAAATTTAAGACCTACGTATCCTAAAAAACTCGCGAAAATAAGCATGAGTCCTTGTGTTTTAGAGATGCTTGCAACCCATGCACCAACAATACTTCCTCCAATTAAACCCGGTACCATGCTCATGACGATCGACCATTGAATCTTAATGCGCTTTTGATGTGCACGCAATGCAATCATGGATGTAAAAAATACCGTGGCCAACGAAGTACCCAGCGCTAAGTGCATCAACACCGTATACGAAATACCCTGCGCATGAAAAATTGCAACCAAACCAGGAATAATCAATACCCCGCCACCCATGCCCAATAACCCCGCAAAAAACGTGGCCACCGCACCCAGCAAGCATGTCAGTAAAATGTAGATAATCAATGTCATAGAGTTATGATATACCATTATCAATAATTTTTTTGATAAAATTATTTAAAGCACTGACCAGGGCCGCCTAATAAATAATTCCTCGCAGTAAGGATGCTTGCTTGGGTTAAACCTTTTAAATTCCCTCTCTCGCCTAGAAATGTATTGTCATGGTAGATGCAGATAGCGGGAGAGGGTTAGGGTGAGGGTGTAAATACTAAAACAAATTCAAAAGTTCCCTCTCTCGCCTAGAAATGTATTGTCATGGTAGATGCAGATAGCGGGAGAGGGTTAGGGTGAGGGAAAATGAAAAAAATAATGCAAACTCGTGCCCGCGCACTTCGTAAAAATAGCACAGATGTAGAAAATCATTTGTGGTATTTCTTGCGCTCAAGAAATTTTAATGGCTATAAATTCAGAAGGCAGTATGTAATTGAACCATACATTGTGGACTTTATTTGTATACGAAAAAAACTAATCATCGAATTAGATGGTGGACAACATGAGCAAGCAATGAATTACGATGAAAGGCGTACAAGATTTTTAAAAGCAAGAGGATATACGATACTGAGATTTTGGAATAACGAGGTTCTTACTGAAACTGAAGGCGTGTTAGAGGTAATTTTGGATGCGCTGAGTATGCCCTCACCCTAACCCTCTCCCGCTATCACTATCTACCATGACAATACATTTCTAGGCGAGAGAGGGAACTTTTGAATTTGTTTTA
>CAYUEL010000002.1:0-73959 GCA_964443025.1 uncultured Gammaproteobacteria bacterium
GTCATCGATATGATAGTTCCGGATAATGGCTTTGCCCCTATCTTACATAAGGGCGATTGTGTCGCCGGTTTATATTACGTGGGGGAATACATGGTAAAAGCCCTGGGACATTTGTGTATTGTACAAACTCAGCAGGGTGAAACTAAACTAGGTTATCTTACAAAAGATGAATATGGCTTATATCAATTGCAAACAGCGCTCAACACCAAACCACAATCCATTGAACCTCACAGCGCTTCGCCCGTTATTTTTTTTATGGCGAAAAAGCTTTAAAATCTTCAAACGACATAATCTGTGAACGTCGAGTATCTTCGGGATTGGGATTCTCAATATACGCGTAATAATAAGTTCGCGCCGCCCCTTCTAATTTTTGAGCAGGATGTACCATTCCCCTCTCTTGCCAATCTTCGGGGGGCACATGTTCTTTGGCAATAAAACTTATAATAATTTTTCTTTCTTTTAATCCTTCTAAAATTTCTTTCGGCTCCCGATCATCCGTATAGGCAATAATATCGTAATCAGCTATCATTTGACCTTCATCCTTTAAAACAAGCCAGCTCAAATGACCTGCCGCGTTTAAAAAAATGTAATCGCCTTCGTCATCTGCAATGTAATATTCACAGATGTTATTTTTTTCAATAATCTCGTTGACGAATTTAATATAAATGGGATCTAACAGATGAGAAACTCCATAGCCTTCCCTTAAGTGCACTAAGGCATTTTTAACAGGGGCACTGACATTTTCAAAAAAGACAGCCTGCTGCTCTACAATCATATTATTTAAAGTAAGATAAAAATCGGGTGTATTTTTAGATAGGAATTTATCAATTCTACCTTCATTAAAGGCTTTAATTGCGGCTTTATCATCAACTTCACCCGTCAGTAGAATTTTTCTAATGGGTGTGTCTTTCAGCATTTCGCAAATTTCAAGACCCTTTAAACCAGGCATCTGTTGGTCGATGACAAGAACAGAGAGTTGCTCAAAACGTTTAGGATTAAGCATTACATCGCGAATAGGCCATATTGAAATCTTTATCCCCCGTTCACCACGATTGGGATCAACCTCTTGCTGAATACAATGCTTTAAAAAGGGTGGCCTCACAGCAGTTTTTTCTAAATAAGAAAGCGCTTCTTTGGGATCAAAAAAAGATTTACAAACAATCCCCTGTTTTTTAAATTTTAATAATAAGCCATTCAGATAGCCTTTATCATCATCCACAAACACCACTGTAGTTGGAAAAAAGCAAATCGGAAGGCTGGTAGAAATCATAGCGTAAAACCTTTTTTACCTATTGTTTTTTCAATTATAGCCCACTTTTTACTATTCATAGCTCCATTTTATATAAAGGCAATATTCTGACTGAACTTTCAGACATCGGCTATTGAAATATTTAAAATTTTGGAACGATCCACATTTTTTGGGTATGTGCTACCCTTCAGCAGGGCATTATGTATTACCTAATGATTGGATACTGAGGGACGTACCAGACAGAGCGCCCTCGAGAGCAGCTACAGATGAATCGGTGCTCTTGGAATGATTCACGCTCTCTGAACTTGAATTTGAGCTATCAGAATCTTTTCTTTCATGAGTATAGGATAAAGTAAATTTTGCAGCAGTTCCATTGTTGACAGAATTTCCTACATTATTAAAGGGTTCAGAAAAACCACTCCCTGTAAATTGACCTAATTTGTTTGTAAGGGCTGCCTTTTCCGTAGGGTTAAGTTTTTGTATTAACCGCATAATCATTTCTAAATTGGTTTCTTCGGAGGTTGTGACGGGGAAGGATAAACGTTTGTTGAAAAGTTTACCACTAACATTACTAAGATGTTTTTGGATATCATCCATGGCTTCTGGACGAGCATATAAAATATTCCCTGGAAACATTAAAAATGAAGCAGTTTCAACCAAAGAAAATAATATATTTGCCAAATGAACTTTGGCAATTTGTGCACCCGATATATGCTGAGATTTAGACATTTCAATATAGGGTAAAGTGTTACTTTTAAAAAATACCCATGAGGCTAAAAATATTTCTGAATAGACATATACAGCCGCTTTTTTATCTTCTACGGAAGATTGTTGATAATTCTGAATATTGTGAGTTAATTCATGTGTATCAAGGCCAAAAAGATTAGAAAGATATTCGATTTCATTGCCTGAAACGTTAGGTGAATTTGGTGTACCAAAATATGAAAAGAGACTTGCTGTAAGTTGAGGATTGAGATCAGTGTCTGCCAGCACTCTCTCAAGCTGGGATGGGTCTTGCATTGAAGCAGTCACTAAGTTATGGCCCGTAATAAAGAAAGCGATAACTTTTCCGAGTTGATTAATAAATAAATCTTTTTGATTTTCCCAAAGACAATGCCAGTGCTTAAAATTAATCTTTAAATAAATAGGGCCTTTTTTTGCACCCGGTTTGTATTCTTCATAAAGCTCAGAGCCTTTAGGTGAAATAACACTAATGTGTTGATACTCATCAGTAGCGCTAGCCCATCCTTTCTCAATAAGAATATTTTCCGCAACATCGCAAATATTTTTATAATTAGATCTAACCCACTTTAACGATATGCTTTGCCCGTGGTGGGCGCTACTTCTAATGGTTTCAAGATGGCTATCCTCAAAAGTAATCTCAAATGAATTCATTTTCTTAGCATTCTTAAGGGTTTTAGTAGCTTGTTTTTTTGTTTGATAGGCACCCTCTTCTTGCTCTTGCGATACAATAGGTTTTACATTCAATCTGGCGAAATCATCAATAGCAATCTGTTCTCCTGCAATGAAAAATGTAATCTCAGCAGGTAGGGAAAGTTGACTACTCGGCCCCCAGGGCAATCTTGCGTTTAAACAGGCGTGGACAAACCGTTTAAGTGGCTCACCATAATAGTATCCCTCTTGCCGATGGGTTGGGCTAACGGCTACATCACCTGTCTGCGGAACATGATAGAGAGGAGGAGACATAAGTTCACCTTAAAATTTAGTCGCAGCCATAAATATTTCATATAAAACATCTAGTTAGTGCTGGTAGCCCATTCTACAAGCAAAGACCCCCCAAAATCAAGGGAAATAACCTATAAAAACTTCCAGATTCATATATTTTCTCGCTTTGCCAGGCTATATTAAAGAGCATGTGAGATTAACTAATGCAGCAGAAAAAATTATTCTACAATTATTGCTAGGTTTACACTAAATTAGGTGTTTTGCTTATGGTAAAAAAACAAATAACTATTAACCAAGCCATACCTTCATTTGAAGAATACCGCCAAAAAGATATCTATTTAAAAAATGTTTTAAACGCTGAATTGCCAGTTTCATTTTACTGGATGGATCGTGAAGGTACCATTCTAGGATGTAATGAAACACAAGCTCATATGTATGGCTTTTCGTCCTACCAAGAGTTTATTGGCAAAAGCACATATCATCTTCGTGACAAATTCGGATGGTCAGATGAAATGTGCAATACTATTCGGCAAAATGATATTGTAGTGATGGAAACAGGAAAGCCTGTTGTTAGAGAGGAGTACGTAGAGGTAAATACAGAACACAGGACTTACCTTTCTCATAAAAGTCCTTTAGTAAATGAGTCAGGCGATATTGTAGGAGTATTTGGCTTTTCAGTGGACATTACTGATCGCAAAGAAGCTGAACAGTTAAAAATAGAAAAAACTGCTGCTGAAAAGCGTGAAGAAACTCTGCGTCTGTTATCTGCTAGTATCGCACATGAATTACGAACACCGTTACGCGGTATTGATGCCAATCTCTCTGGTATAGAGGATTATTTACCAACTTTAATTGATGCTTATCATTTAGCAGAAGAAGCTGGTCTAAATGTAAAAAAAATAGATGCAGAAAGTTTCAAACTATTAGAACAGGCTTTTCAATCTGCAAAAATAAAGACACAAGATGCCTTTAATGTGGTTGATATGTTATTGGTAAAAACAGGTCAATTAAATATTGATCCAACAAAATTTGTTACTTATAATATTTTAGAATGTCTTTACCGTTCGTTAAATAATTATCACTTTGAAATCGATGAACGAGAGCTGGTCTGCGTCAATGAAAAGTGTCACTTTCATTTCTACGGCGATGATTTCTTAATGAGGCATGTATTTTTTAATTTAATAAAAAATGCGTTGTACTTTATAAGAGTTGCTGGCAAGGGTAATATTGAAATCTGGTGCGAAACTTTAGGGAAAACAAATAAACTCTATTTTAAAGACACAAGTACAGGAATAGCACCCGATGTTTTGTCTCACATCTTTGATATGTATTATAGTCAGGTTACACATGGTACTGGCATTGGTTTGGCATTTTGCAAAATGGTTATGAATAAATTAGGTGGCGATATTACTTGTGATTCAAAAGAAGGTGAATATACTTGTTTTACTTTAACCTTCCCTGCCATTAATCAGTAGATAAATTGACGATCAAACTTCTTATCTAGTCTACTGATATTTTTTCACCATTACAAGTTTGTCAGCAATTTACTTCTACTGTTGCATCGCGAGCGTATTAAACTATATTTATCTTTATAATGCGCGACTAATTAATGGGACATTTATGCCCTACCCAGATAATAATTTTTCTCTAGACGCCTTAATTGATGCAAGCATGAAACATCCTTTGTATTGGATGATTGATTCAGCCCGCAAAAAAAATGTTGCACAAATATTACCCGTTGATCACAACATTATCGATACTATTTGCTCCCCATCTATTACTATCATTTTATGGAGTGTTGATTACCTTCACCGTATATTTATCCAACAGTACCCTGAATTGAATCCTTTGCCCTGCCCTACCATCCATGGCCAAGCCATGTGCAACCCATCCAATGATAAAGCCAGTCAAACATTTGCTTTTATTGAATCATCGCTGGACCGCATGAAGCCAACCGAGCGCATTTACCTTGAGCTACCTTGTTCTCAACCCCTCTCAACTTATATTGAAGTAATCCGCACATTCAAAACAAAACCTTGCTATGAGCTTATCATGTACCCTGTATTGCAGCGTGAACTACCTCAATCTTCTTGTGTTAAAAAAGTGTGTAGTCCTAATGCACATAAATGGACGCAAGCTAAATTAAGCGCTCTTTATCTTATTGAGGCAACATGGAAATTAGAAACAGAAGTTCTTATTGAGATGCTTGTACCCGAACCTTGGCGTTCCTTGTTAAACGATCCGACTACAGACGCACAAATTCAGCGCATTCGTCACCTGATTGGCAATGCACAAGATAATATTACTCCAACCGATGATGAACGCGCCATTCTTACCGCAACCGTGCTTAACACATACATCGTCTTTCGTGAAAAAATCAAAGCGCAGCAAAAAACTAACAAAGATCTCATGTGGCACTAGCGTGCGGTGTTTTATGCTACACTTTCCAGCAATATCATTCATCATCTGGTATAGGTCGGTTAAGCCCGGTTTCTTAGGAAGTCGGGTTTAGTTTTGGCATCTCAATGTTTTCTCAAATTTTCATGAATCGCAGAAAAGTGTAAATATTAATTAATAAATTTACTTCTCTTCGATCCTAATAATGGCGAAAGAGAAGGACTGTTATGCGAACTAGACGATAAATCATCTTGCTCTTGCTCTTCCTCGTCTTCATCATCGCTTTCAGCTTCAGGAAATATATACGGAGCAATAGTGATTAAAGGAGCCACCGTCGAGCTGGTTGCATTTGAGTTATTCGCTTGGGTTTGCTGCAAATAAAGCTCATACAGCGCCTTAAATCGACCATTTGAGATATTCATTAAATCTTTATAGTTACCTTGCTCAATAATAACACCATTCTCAATAAATATAATGTTATCCGCATTGACAATTGTATTGAGCCGATGAGTAATCACAATCGTGGTTTTCCCTTTTGTGACTATAGCAAGATTCTCCTGTATTTCTTTTTCTTTTTCAATATCAAGAGATGCAGTGACTTCATCTAAAATCATGATTGGAGCGCCTTTAATAAGAGCACGCGCAACCGCCACGCGCTGCAGCTGTCCCCCTGAAAGCTTAACACCATTATCTCCCACATCCGTGTTATAACCATCACTCAAATGCTCTGGTTTTAACCCAGCATACTGAAGCGCATTTTGTATAGTCTGTGAAGTTGCACTTTTATTACCATAGGCAACATTGTCATGAACCGATCCCTTAAAAAGCGCTGGATCTTGCTCTACCAACGCAATAGATTTGCGTAGTGAACGTAATTTAATATGACGAATATCATGACCCCCAATTTTAATTTCACCCGCCTGAACCTCATAAAATCGGTTTAATAATTCCGTTATGGTTGATTTCCCTGATCCGCTTAATCCTACGATTGCAGTCGTTTTTCCTGCAGGAGCAACAAAACTGACATTGGTTAACACAGGCACCGGCTGAACACCCACCTCCGCCGGGTAGGCAAAACTCACATTATTAAATTCAATGTTTGCAGTTTGAGGAGTCAAACTCAATGATTTGGCACCGGGCTGATCAAAAATAGTCGGTTGCTTTTCAAGAAAATCAACCACCTCTTTTAAATTGATATACGCATCGTAAACTTGATTTGTAGCTGTGGAAAGCTCCATCAACATATATGACATTTGCATCATATATAAACTGAACAGAACTAAACCCCCTTCTTCGTAATCATCATTTTTTGATTCTTCATATGCAGTATAAGCAAGCATCCCTGCGAGTATAGAATTAGAAATCAGATTAGGAAGAATGGATCCTGCATCAATGGCACTACTTTCTGTATCCCGAATGGCATTGTAATTTCTTCGAATTTGAGTAAAGTTTTTTAATTCTTTGGATTCGTTACCAAACAAATGTGCATTTCGATAATTCGCTGTGGCAGCTACAACACCATAATAGATTGTATAATCGGCATTATTACGATCTTCCTTGGCTTTTACAACAGGGGCCGCATTGATAAAAGTTAATATATTATGCAACAACCATGTTCCTGTAAAAGTAAGCCCCACTGGACCATATTCACGGTAAATGACGACAGTCATTGCAATGGCATCAATTCCACTAGGAATGGTTGTTGCCAAGAGGCCACGATATAATTTGTCCATGTTAAGATAAGCTTTGCCAACACTTTGCGGTACTGATTTTACAGCATTCAAATTATTTTTATTGAGGTCAAGCTCATAAACTTTTTCGACAATCTGACGCGCAATTGTACTTGACAGCTGCGTATTGACAGGGTCTAGTAGCATGCGGCGAAACACAGGCAAGGTTCGCATGAGACCAAATGCAATACCAAAAAGTCCAACCAATAGTACTGGATCCATTTGATCAGAACTACTTTCAGAGCTAGAAGCGGGGTCGCTTTTTTTATCGAGCTCTTCAAATGATTTTACCAATAAAATAGGGCCAATGATGTTTGATACGGTGGTCAACCCCGTCAGAAATAATGAGCTGGCTGTACGCACAATAGTTTCCTTTTTAAATAAAAAAGGAATGGTTACTTTTACAAAATTGATCATGGGCTCAAACATAATATACACCTCTATTTAATGTTGATAAATTTTTGCAAACTGAATTTTTAATAAATGGGCTGTTTCATTCATTAACTTCTCACCAATGGTATCCACGTGACGATTGCGCCAATCACTTAGCTCAGTTTGCTCAACCCAGCGATTAAATGCACCCATTGCTGGGCCAGTATGAACTTGGTAGTTGATTTTTTCTTCAGCATTTCCAGCTCGCGCAAGTCGAATGGAATGCATGAAATACCACCTGAAAACCAAAGCCAATTTGTGTTTTGTGTTTTTTTCAGCTTTTTCTATTTGAGAGGGATTGGTACGCAAAAAATATTGCTTTGTTTCTTCGTAGACCTCTAAAAATGTCTTTCCAAAATATTTTTCTTCGATTTGTTGCCGAGTTGATAAATCAATTGACTCCCAGGATTCATGATGTTGCCATAAATCATATAACTTATTCGCTCTTCCAGGAAAAAATACGCCCCTTTTCAAGACCTGTACTTTGGCACCTATTTCAAACATATCACCTGCAGGTGCATATTCTGTATCTTGGACATCCATTTTAGAAAGCATTTCTTTAACAACATCACTAGTTCCAGCTTCCACAGTGCATTGGTTAATCGAACCGGTTAAGATGAAATCAGCTCCCAGAATAAATGCTGCTGCCGCGGATTCGGGAGTACCAATACCCCCCGCTGCACCCACCCGGACAGATTCTAAATAATGATATTCACGACAAATTTTATCTTTCAAACGAATAATTGATGGTAATAAAACCATCATATTTCCCATATCAGTATGGCCGCCAGAATCTGCTTCCACGCAAATATCATCAGCTATGGGAACTTGTGCAGCAAGGATGGCTTGTTCTTGTGTAATGTGTCCAGATTGCAAAAGCTCATCAAGCAATTTTGCAGGCGCGGGCCTTAAGAAAACTTCAGCAACTTCAGGTCTTGAAATTTTAGCCAAAATACGATGCTTAATTAGAACATTGCCGTGGCTATCTTTACTGAGTCCGCTTGCACGGTATTTTACAATCGCTTGGTTTAATTGGATATATGCAGCTGCTTCTATTTTATCAATCCGATACTTTAGAAATAGATCAATTAATTCAAGTTCAGATTCAACATTATTTAGTTTACATAAAAGATTCATGCCGAACGAAGATCCTTTGGCGATATTATTCTGAATATATACAATATCCTTTTCAATCAGGTCGATGCTCACGCCACCCGTGCCATAATAACTCATCATGGCTGAGTTCGCCATTTTGACAACCATTTCTCTTGATGCGATGCCTTTCGCCATCGCCCCAGCAATATAAGCATAGCGAACATTATAGCATTTTTTAAATGATTCCGAACCGAGAGTTTCCCCAGTAATTTTATTTGAATTAGGGTTTTCTTTTTCAATAATTGGCGGCACACTTTGAATTGATTTCAGCAAATTTGTTAAGACTTTTCCGGGTCCAATTTCTTTAAATTCTACAACCCCCTCTCTTAATAAATACAGGATAGAATCTGTCCATTGCACACAAGAAGATATTTGTTGGCTCAATAATTGATAAAATGTATTGCCTTGATAAGGTTTCCCAGTCACATTGGAAATTACAGGTATTTTTGGGGTAGAAAATTCTATCTCTTTAATAAACTCAGCAAATTCTTTCGCCGCAGATTGCATATGCTTAGAGTGAAAAGCTGCACTTACTTTAAGAGGGATATAAATCGCTTTAGCCGCCTCAAATAAAGTTTTTGCTTGAAAGATTTCATCTTTTTGACCTGAAATCACAATTTGTTCATGGCTGTTATAATTAGCAATATCAATAGAGTTTAATTGATTATCTTGTAAGATTTTTTGAATCATATTCATCGGGCATTTAATAACAGCTGCCATCGCACCATTTTGAACTGTACTCATCAGTTCTCCACGTTTCTGAACAATTTTAAGAGCCGTTTTAAAATCAACAACATCTGCAAGATGTAGTGCATTATACTCACCCAAACTATGCCCAATAAGGTAATCAACTTTACCTGGGTGTGTATTGCTATATTCAAGATAATGTAAGTAATTCACTATAAATAAGGCAACCTGTGTATATTTTGTCAGATGAAGTTGGTCGTAAGGATCATTCAAACAAAGTTCTTTGATTGAGTATTTTAATACCTCATCAGCTTCTTTTGTGACCTCATTAAAAGAATCAAATAAATCCCCCCCCATACCCTTTTGTTGAGATCCTTGACCTGGAAACATATAAGCTTTCATATTCTACTCCAGCCACTTAAACGTATTCAGTAGCAATTTTATATTTAACGGGTGATTCTTGCATATACAGTGCATGACAAACCTGTGCAATTTGTGTTAGTATTTCTTCATTCTTAAAGAATGAAAAATGATCCTCTGCTTCTGTTTTATGAATATGCAGGTCTGGAATGACATTCTTCCATCTCTCTAAACAATTATTTCCTTTATAAAACTTATTTTGTAATGATACGTATTTATTCAAGAATAAACGATCTTGAAAATATTGATTTTTATGTTTTCTTCTAAAATAATGAAAAGATAAACAATCGGAATTTTCCAATGGTTTAATAATATGGTTTTCCATCGATCTGCTATTTGCGGAAAGAATTTCTTGGTGCACACTCAAAATGCTTTTTAACTGTTTTTTTGAATAAGGTATTTTAAATTTGATACAAAAATCAACAAGAGTGTCTAAGTCAATTTCCAAATCCTCTGTCGCTAGCGGGGCCAGATCAATTTCAGCCAAATTAACGGTTTGAATTTGGCTTAGCATGTCGAATATGATAAGCAAGTAATACATATTTTTAGTCATATAAGTAGTAATTGGGGAAAATGGAGCATCTACCATTATAATACTTTGCACACGCCTTCCTGCTTTCATTAAATACCTTGCCACTTCATGCGCAATCACTCCCCCTTGCGAATATCCAGCTAAATGAAATGATGGGTCATCAAAATTATCCATTAATAGTGAGGCATAAATATGGGACATTTCTTCAATATTCGAGCAAGGGGTTAAATCCTCCTCCTTAACAAGGGAATGCATCGCGTAAAACGAAATTTCATCTTTCATTAACTGAGCTATTGGCTGATAGACTTGCGTGGTTCCAAACGCAGCATGAAACCAAAATGTTTTAATATCCTTCGTTCCCTTTTTCAAAAGTTGGAAACTGTTTCTTTTAAATTTATTTTTTTTCATGCTAATTTTTTTATTTTTATTTAAAAAAATAGCTTTGTATTTTTCAAACACAAATTGAGAGAGCTGATGAATTGTTGTGTGCTCTAAAAATACCGAGGGTTCTAAATGTATCAATGGATATTGGTTTAAAATTGCGTGTGCAAGTCCGGTGAGGGTAATGGAATCAAATCCATATTCACTTAGGTGTTTATAGATATCGATTTCTTCAGGCTCAATTTGAAGAATTTCCGCGACTATTTTCTCCAAACCTTCTTGGAATTTTACAAGATGATATTCATCCTGATCTGCAGTCAATGCCTTTAAATTCTTTTTAATATATTGAGAATCCCAATCAAGAATTAAAGGATTGCTGCGATGCAATAAAGCTTGCTCGTATTCATTTTGATCAATTTCAGATGCAAGGAGTAAATTACTTAGCACGTCATCGCTTAAAGCAGCTAATATCCTATATTTAACCAATTTTAGCTGGTCATCATTTGCATCCGTTTTAATATATGATTTTTTTGAAAATTCTTCCAGCATCGCTTCTGCCTGAGGATAAGTATGAAACCCCCTAAGGCGATGTATCATTGGAAACGCAGGATAATTTAATAATTTCCAGAATTTTTTGAATTCCTTTCTTGGATCGGGGAACAACCCAAGCCTGATGCCAAACAGCACACTCGATATGGGCGCCATAATCAAGTAATGTGCATCAGTAATTCGCGAATTTATTTCTTCATTGGTTAATAACAATTTTCCAGACAACATTTGCGAATACCATCTTGCAATCATTTCCATATAGTAAAATGATCCCGTATAAGCAATTGGGAGAACAGATGTATTCACCAAAGTAAAATTATTTTTATAGAATATCCCCATTGAGAAATCATCTAGAACTTTTATGTTTTTTAGATAATTAAAGCGTGTATCATCATTTCCTATGTTTTTATAACCGGTGCAAAACACTATAATATCCACCTCATGCGCCTGTTGCAGCTCATCTTCAAACATGCACCCTGAAGAATAAAACGCTGCAATGTCATTTTTAACTGTAATTTTCTTTTCAGCAACTTTTTTAACTACATGATCATTAATGTGCACTATTGGATTTAATGAAAACTCTTCAAATGTCGGCAGTATCCCGGAGTTTTCATATATTTTGAAATACTCGGGCATTGATTGGCGCAGTCTTTCGATGATATTGGTTCTATTTTCTTCAACCAATAAACTTGCCGGTGATTGGCAATCATTGGGCACAAAACCAACCATTCTGGGTAAAATTAACTTATTGGATCGCCTACTCCAAAATACTTCTTTTGCTACCTCACTCGCTTCATCTGCAATATCCATTGCGCTCACGCCATTACCAATCACCAGAACACGCTTATTTTCAAATAATTTATTATTATAATATTCTCCTGAATGCATTATCTTGCCTTTAAATTCATTTAGACCTTGTTTTTCTGGAACATAAGGATCGGTAAAACTTCCTTGGCACATGGCCACACCATCATATATTTTTTTAATTTCTTGACCATTGTGAGAAACAACCACTTCCCATTTTCTATTTTTTTCCTCTACCGAAATAACTTTACTGTTAAGCGTGATATGCGAGTTTAAATTATATTCTTTGGAATATAAGTTTAAATATTCCATCACCTCATTAACCGTATAAAAATTACTTTTAATTTTTTCAGGGTAAAAATCGGAGAATACGCTTGTAAAACGTGAGCTTTGAAATTTTGTATTTTGATAGGCGCCATTCTTTTTTTCTGCACTGTTATTAAGCGCCCACAGTCCACCGATGGTTCCTTTTTCTTCGTAGACATCTGGGCAATGACCTTCTTCTAATAGTGATTTTGCCATGACCAAGCCTGCGGGACCAGCCCCAATGATGCAAATATTGAGTTTTTTATTTGACTCTTGTGAATTGTTCACTCCTGGAAGCGCCCAATATTCTTTTAAATTAAATGGCATTTTTGGCAACGAAACCCGATAAGGTTTTTCACCTTGCTGATCCCTTACCCAACTTAGGTCTTGACCACCAACCCAAACCTTTGCTTTTTCTTCGATTGTTTGTGATAAAAATTGTGTTTTATGGATAGAATCCACGGCTTTGCCATGACCTTTTCCTTTGAAGATTTTAGGATTTTTTAATTCATGATTTAAATATTGGTTCATATTGCTGATTAATTCTTCAATGGTTTTCGCAATGAATGCAACTCTATATTCAAATGAATTTCTGCCCACCTGCAAAGTGAATTCTAAATCATCCATACGAACTGTATGATGTGGCAAATAATCAATCAGATCCTTCACCCAGCGATCAACCTGCTCTTCCGTGGGCGCCGATAATACAATAAGCCTATCTTTGGTTAGAGTCTGTACGCTTCGATCTCGACTTAAATATTCTTCTATCAATAAATGTGCATTATTACCTCCTGAGCCATAGGAGTGTAAACCTGCTAATCGAGGTTCATTTTTTTTATTCCAGGCAAAAGAAGTTTTTAATAACTCACAAGGCATGCCTTCTACATTGAGATGCGGATTGAGTTGATCAAGATTAATAATCGGATGGATGGTATTCGTGTGAAAACTTCTGATAATTTTTAATAATGCCCCGAGTGAAGATACACACTCAATATGCACCATCATCGGCTTGAGTGTGCTGATTTTGCAATAACCAGGGGTGTAAGAAACCTCTGACTCCTGATACATTTGTTTCAGTGCAGTATTCAACGATTCCCACTCCACAAGATCTGCAACAGGGTTACCCATCCCCTGGGCCTCAATATATTCAATTTTTCGAATATCCGCGCCTGCATAACATTGCTTAATCACCTCGACATGACTTTCTTTATGAGGTGCAGCAATTGAGCTTCCCCCTCGACCGTTATAGTTAATTGCAGCATTTTTTATGATGGCATAGATATGATTGTGATCACGTTCTGCCTCCGATCGTTTTTTTAACACGACAGTGATGACACCTTCGGCACGAACATACCCATCTGCATTTTCTCCAAATGAGAGTACCGTATTTTTTGTACTAAGCACATTCAATTTTGATAAACCCACCAATACTTGAGGATTGAGAATGATTCGTGCCCCAGAAACCACTGCCATTTCAATTTCATTGCGATCTAAAGCTTGTTTAGCATAATAAATCGCTGTAGCAGTACTTGAGCACATGGTATTAATAATTTGTGAAGGGCCACGAAAATCAAAAAAATACGAAATGCGATTAGCAGCCATGCTTGGGTGATGATTTAAACCGTTTAAACCTAAATCAATCTGGTGAGTTTTAAGCGCTTCTAAATATTCATTATCTTCTATGCCAACGTATACACCAATTTTCTTTCCGCGTAAATTTTGAGAAGCATAACCGGCATCTTCTATCGCTTGATATGCAGACATTAGTAACAATTTGTGTTGAGGATCCATAACCTTTGCTTCTGCAGGAAGAATTCCAAAAAACGCGGGGTCAAACATTTTGATAGAAGGAATAAACCCACCCCACTTGGTTCGCATTTTCGTCAAATCATTTTTATCTGCGGAATAATACAAGGACCAATCAAAACGACTTTGGGGAATTTCTGTAATGACTGGTTTATCTAAATCTAAATGTTTCCAAAACTCTTCGACGTTCATCGCACCTGGTAAATAAGCACTGATGCCAACAATCGCAATACCGGTTTCATCCGATTTGACTGAACGGGTCTGTTTTTTTGCAACAAGATCTTGCTGATAAGCCTCAAGTTTTTTTCTATAAATTTGTGCTAATTCATGTTGGTTCACGTGCTCACCTATATCTTTCTTTAAGCAATTGAAGATAAGATAACGATTCTATAACTAATGAATAATCGACTCCAAAATCTAATAAGCATGCAATTTCATTAACGCCTACGCTGATAGCCTGATCAACCACCTGCTTGACCTCCGAAACAGGTCCAAATAAAGCACCGGTTTTTGAATAACGTTCAAATGAATATTCCACAATTTTATCAATTTCTTTTTCGCTGGGTTTTTCACCTTCTTTCATCCCTTGAATATGGCCTGTTAATGCACTTTTAATGTATTGTGAAAAAGGTTCTCTGACGGCATGTTCAACCAACGATGCATTTTCATGAACTAAAGTGTGAAGCATTAAGGTGACAATGCCTGTTGCAGGATCAAAGCCGTGTTCAGCGCGCGCGTTGCGATAGATGGCAATTTTTCGACCAAGTTCTTGCAGATCAATGCCTTGCAGCATCGTGAGCACATGATAACCACATTTACCAGCTTCATAAAAACTTTCGTCTAATTTTGTGACGACGAGCCAAATAGTGATTTCTGGTTGTAACGGCTCAGGGTAAGTGCGTACAGAAATCGATTTTTGATTCCCATTGATAAATGTGCAAGATTCACCACGCCACAATTGTTTTACCATTGCAATGCGTTCATGCCAGATTTCTCTTCTTTTAGAAAAATTTTCAGGGCAACTAATAAAATCGTTAGGATTCCACCCGCTCGCAAAACCTAAATCAACGCGACCATTTGATAAATTATCTACTATAGACCACGTTTCCACTACTTCAGTGGGGTGATGCAAAGGCAATACAACAGAACCCGATCTCAAACGAATATGTTTAGTTTGCACCGCAAGCGCAGCGGCCAATGTGACAGGGCTTGGATAAATCCCCCCAAAAGGATGAAAATGTCTTTCAGGTAACCACACTGCTGTAAATTTATGCTGATCAGCAAATTGCGCAACGTCTAATACAAGTTGATATTTTTTCTTTGGATTTTGAGTTGCATCTGAAAAAAATATAAAACTAAAGTCAATACTGTTTTCCTTTTTATTAAGTGATAACAAATCAGTTAATTTATTATTGCTTTCACTATATGACGTGTTCATTGTTTCTCCGTTTAGCAATGTATTTTGCAAACTTCTCAACAGTTGGATGTTCAATCAGCCAGCCGGGTTTAATTTCCATTCCGAGCAATCTCTCCAACGACAGACTTAATTGTGTTCCCGTAATAGAATCTAAACCATAATCCTGAAATGATTCATGAATCGATATATCCATTTCATTAATTTTAAGAACTTTTGCTAATTCAGTGGATATTTGATTGATCACATCACTATCATGAACGAAATCCTGATGATGCACAACACTTTCTATTATATCTTTATTATTCAACTGCAATGAATCTCCTAACTTAATTATTTGATCATCACTTAAAGAAGGTATTTCAAGTTTGGCAATGAAAGAATCATAATCGTTAGGATGACTATTTTTCAAACCCTCAATTAGTTCATTAAAGGTTAATGATGAGTCATTTGTTTTAGGGCGAAGCTTGGATTTTCTGACGTGCATGATTTCAAATTTATTTTCATAAAAGTTTTTTATTTCGATAAAGGTGGGT
The DNA here is from genome assembly GCA_964443025.1 of uncultured Gammaproteobacteria bacterium. Taxonomy (GTDB): domain Bacteria; phylum Pseudomonadota; class Gammaproteobacteria; order JABCZS01; family JABCZS01; genus JAJFKJ01. The sequence continues at coordinate 16,085 of CAYUEL010000002.1, forward strand.
AAAACGTTCGCTGCATTATACGTTATCGCTGCATTGAATAGCTGAAGACCTTCAGAGGTATTATTAAATATAAAACCTAAATTATGAGCATAAGCTTCAGAGTTGTTTTTTATAACTAAACTATGTGTATGACTTCCCGCATCAGACCAGCCTGTCCAGTAAATATTATAATGTGATTTTTTGCCTCTCTTTCTTTCATACTCAGCAATATGCTCTAAATAAGCATTACCCATACCATAATCACTCAAGCCTTTCATAAAACATGGAATCATTCCAGCTGTAGATGAAAAAGTAACAAAAAAGTCGAGATCATCTTTTTTAAACAGTCCCATTAAAGTATCTAGCCCTTCTTGCTTGGGAGAAAGTACACGCGAAATGGTATCGATCGATTTTTTAACAAAAGCAACTTCACTTTCACGCATGGCAGCCATTGCACCTGCGCTATGAATCACCCCTTTAATTGGAGGTCTTGTATTTCTGATTTGAGTAAAGAAATCATAAGCTGTATTCTGATTTTTAAGATCTCGGGTATACAAATCAATTTGGGTTCCCAGGTTTTCAATTAAAATTAAATTTCTCAGCTTATGTTTCAGTTCATTGGGTAACCCTTCCTGATCGACAAGAGATGACCATTCATTTCGAGGCGGCAACTCAGAAACGCCCATTAATATCAAATGTTTTGCGCCTAATCGAGCAAAATATTTAGCAAATTCCATTCCGATGCCACTAGTTCCGCCTGTTATCACATAAGTTGCATGCTGTGAAATAGATATATGGTTATTTAACTGCAAAGCAGTAATTTCCTGCTCTCGCAATATTGGAACATATCTTACTTGATTGCGATAGATGATTTCAGACTCTTCTACTTCTTTGGCAACATCCTTTTGAATAATCTCCATGATTGAATTTATATTGATCAGATCGTCATCAATATCAATGGTTTTGGCAAAAACATGTGAATATTCAACACTCAACATTTTTACCAGTCCTGTAAATTTTGCTCCAGCGAGATTTATTGAATTAGATTTAAATGCTCTTAAATTTCGAGTCAGATGTATAATATAAATTTCAGTAAAATTCGCAATCAGTTTTTGATAGAACAACACTTTATTAATTTTATTTGTATCTGCATCCTTATATTCTGAATATAAATCAGATAAATCAATCAAAATTGATGGATTGGTCAATTGCGCTTCTTTGTTTACTAAATCATGATAATGAATACAAGTCACTTTCTTATTGAACCGCTTGACCAATTGATCCAGATCAATAATTTTTTCAGTCTGTTCATTAATTAATATAATCGCATCCTCATTCAAATACACGTTTGAGTTTTTGTTGATACTTTTTTCTACCCAGTCTATTGTTACAAATGACGCTTTGGCTTGGTTTTTCTCTTGTATTTGTCCATATTTAAACCGGCCGTGATCCTTATATTTGATAAGGTTCATATCCTTCTGCTTTTCTAAACCTTTTATCCATTCATTAAGTAGGATTTTTATTTTCACTTGAGGCGATGTTTCATTATCAACTCCAACTACTTTTAACCTGATATTTGAATAAACTAGAGGATAAAAACTTTTCAAGGATGCATCTGATAATTCCGTCATCAAGTAAATATCCAATTTATCCAGCTGGGTCAATTGGTTCATTAATTGATGGGTTTCTTCCAAACTTACAGAGGATTGTTTCATGATAAAAACTGATCCTGCTGCTTCACCTTGACCCAACAAAGACGTTGTCTCACTCCATAAACATGCTTTGAAAGAAAGCCGCACTTGAGCCGCATCAAAAAGCACTGAATTAATATCATTGATCAGGTCACTCAATATATTAAATTCCGCGGCATCATAATAAATAAAAATAATATTAGTATTCTGTTTATTTTTTATTTGATTAATCCAATCATTTTCTTGTGGGAGCTCTGAGCTTATCCACTCTCCACTTATCTGATCGTGTGATACCTTTTGAGGCATGACCGGGACTTTACTGATTTCTATTGGCTTAGTCACCCAATATTTTCCTTTCGAAAATGGATAGGCAGGCAATGATATTCGTTTTGGTGTAGAAGAATTTTGATAAAGGTTATTCCAATTGATTCTCAACCCCTTGGTCCAAAAGCTAGCCAATTTATCAAAATTCCGGTTCATTTCCCATTTTTCAATCACCCCTTTCATTTCTGAATCATGATTCAGAAATTCAATATTATCGTCATGTTCATGAACTTGCCCACAATAAAGAAATTTAGATTCATCTGCTTTATTTTCAATCCAGTGTTGCAAACCTTGCAGAAGTTGCGGCACTTCATCAATAATCAATGCCAATCGATGCTTATAAGCCTCTCGCCCTATTTGCAGCGTATATGCTAAATCACTTAATGAGACCGCTTGATTTTCCTTCACGAACTTTAATAATAGTTCTGCGTAGCTTTTTAAACTCTCTGGCGTTTTAGCAGATAACACCATCAAGTAAGGACCTTCCGTTATACTTTCTCCTCGCATGTCCACATACTCTTCAACAACTACATGCGCATTCGAACCCCCAGCACCAAACGAACTCACACCCGCAACCCGCGGATACTCTATTCCGTTAATCACGGGCCGATTCCAAGATGTAAGCTCTCGTTGCACCTTAAATGGCGTTGCCGTAAAATCAATATGAGGATTTAATTCTTCAGCATGAATCGATGGCACCAGCTCTTGATGCTGCATTTGCAATAACACTTTAGTCACACCCGCAATACCTGCAGCTGATTCGCAATGCCCAATATTCGATTTCGCTGAACCAATTGCACAATATTGCCTTTCCTGCGCCTCTTCATAAGCACGTGTTAATCCCGCAATTTCAATCGGGTCTCCCAATTGAGTGCCAGTCCCATGTGCTTCAACATAACTTACATGCCGTGGGTTAACTTTTGCTTCTGCTAACGCTTGTTGAACCACATGCGCTTGTGCGTTAGGATTAGGGACTGTATAACCGTTCGTTTTCCCGCCATGATTAATCGCACTGCCTTTAATCACCGCGTAAATGTGGTCTCTATCTTCGATCGCAGTAGCTAATGGCTTAAGTACAACACAACCCACCCCTTCACCAGGAATGTAACCATCCCCACCTTTACCAAAACTTTCACATCGACCCTGGCTGGAAATAAAATTATTTTGACTGAGTAAAATATATTTATTCGGATGAATGCTAATATTCACACCACCTGCAATCGCCATTTGGCAATGCCCTGCTTTTAACGCTTGGCAAGCTAAGTGAATGGTCGTAAGTGATGATGAACACATGGTATCCAATGCCATACTAGGACCATTAAAGTCACAGACATAAGAAACTCGATTAGCAATGCTGGCCGGGTTACCACCCACACCTTGCAACATGGGTGCTCCATATAAAGGGTACTCTTCATACATAACGCCCACATAAACACCCACATTCCCAGCAATCTTCGAGTTTTTTAAACTCTCACGCGTATAACCACTGTCTTCTAATGCGTGCCAAGCACTTTGTAAAAACAGACGCTCTTGCGGGTCCATCAACTCCGCTTCACGTGGAGAAATATTAAAAAATAATGGATCAAACTCATCCACCCCTTCAATAAATCCACCCCATTTGCTTTTAATACTGGATTCATAATCATACATATTCCAATACGTAGGTGGAATCGTGGTAATGCAATTTTTTCCAGTTTTTAAATGATGCCAAAAATCAGATAAAGTCGGCGATTGAGGATAGCGTCCACTCAAACCAATGATCGCAATATCCATCGTGGCTGACTTTGAAGCCATTGGAATAAAGCGCGAAGCCTGAGGCAATAATACAGAGTGCATGACTTCAAGGCTTTTCACCGGTTGCTGAATATTTAAAATCTGAGTTAACTTAGCATGATGGTGCTTAATTAAATAATCAGAAAGCTCCAGCAAAGTCTGGTACTCAAAAAATAATGTCTTGGGTAATACACCAAATTGCTCTTCTAGCACACTGGTTAATTCCAAAATCATCACTGAATCTATCCCATATTGATCTAAAGTCACATCAGATTTGAGACGATTGATTGGCATTTTTAAGATTACTGCCACTTTTCCTTTCAGGTATTGATCTGTTTTATCTAGCAATTGGGCATCAACGGTGTCTAGGTTAATCGGCGCATTATCCAGCACGGGCCCTTCATGGAACAACAATTGTTTACGTATTACTTCAGGATTTCCTTGCATTACTAAGCAATGAGAATCACTCAATTGCATTACCTGCTCAAATGCAGATAAGCCTATTTCTGTTTCCATAGCGACTAAGCCTGTTTCACGCGTAATCCGCGCAAGACTCGCCGCATCGATTTGCATACCGCCAGATTTCCATAATGGCCAATCGATTGCAGCCATTCTACCTTGACGCAATCCCTGAGCGGCTAACTGATTATAATCATGTGCATAAGCGTCTAAAAATGCATTTGCTCCTGCATAATCAGCTTGCCCAAGGCTGCCAAACTGTCCTGCAAGAGAAGAGAATAAAACGATGAAATCAATATTTTCATTTTGTAATGCTTTATCAAGATTTAAAACGCCTGTAATTTTAGGTCTTAGCACAGACTCAATTTCTTGATGTTTTTTCTTGAGGATAAATGCATCGCGAATTACACCAGCACTATGAAAAACGCCATTGAGGTGACCATACTGTGTTTTAATCGTTTGTACAGTTTCTAAAACCGCAGATAAATCGCTTACATCGCAGCATACATATTCAACCGCCATGCCTTTATTACGCAACATGGATAATATTGTTTTCGCCGATTCATTTAAAGCAGAGCGACCAGATAGAATCAATGTAATATGTGAAAAAGTGGATAAATAATCAGCAAATATTAACCCCAAGCCGCCTAAACCACCGGTTAACCAATAGACTCCATGTTCTTTAATTACAGATCGTGCGCTCTTTCTAAAGTGTAATTCTTTAAATTGTTTGATAGAACGCTGACCTTTTGCATCATAGCGCACTTCCACCGCATTATCTGCAACTGTTTTTTCACGATTGATAATCTCAACCATTTGCGTTTTATCAGCAATTGATATGAGCTTACCTATGAAATTTGGATTTTCCCGTCTAGCTGTTTTTAATAATCCTGCTAAAGAGGCATAATAATGTTCTACTTGATTATCTAATACTAAAAACCAAATGTGCTTTTGGTGCGTCAGCTTTTCTTTTAATATTAATTGTACATGATCAAAAGCTGATATAAAACATTGTTCAATCGATGAGCTCGCAATAGTATGTATTGATAATTCAGAGATTTTATCTTTCAATTCCCCAAGAGAATCAAAAAGGACAACCTCGATATTGGTTAATGCGTCTTGTATCGCTGGCAATGAAGGTTGCCAAAGCGCTTGCGCAAGCACCAAATCTTCAGGCTCAAGCCTCGATTGAACTGCACGAATACTCAACCCTTTAAGTGCGACACAAACTTGCCCCTGTTCATTGATTAAATCAAAATCATAACGCTGAGTTTCATTTTGACTGCCACTAGATTTTCGCTGTGCGTGAGCATAAACTTTGTTTGATAATGGGCTTAAGCATTGAATCTCTTCAATTGAATATGGCAAATAAAGTGTCGAATGATTTATTTTTTCAGATCTTAATGCAAGAATTGAGTGTAAAGCGGCGTCAACTAAAACAGGATTAAACTCAAAATAACCATTATTTTCTGTGGTACTGATTTCTGATAGTGACTCTTGTTCATTAAAAATGACCTTTTGAATTGTTTTAAAAGACTCTCCATAATGAATCCCCATTTTGTGGTATTGCGCATACAATGAATCTGGGGTCAAATTTTTTGTGCAGCGACTTTCAATCGCAGATAAATCAACAAATTTACTACTTTCAATTGAAGCGAGAATCACGTGGCCCTCGCTAAAAATGAGTCCGGTATTGTCTTTGATCTCATACACAATTTCATCACTGGATAGTGGATGTAGATGAATCATCACAGTTGTGGATTGAGTGACTCTAATCGGACGTGTCCAAGTAATATTTTTAAAAACACCAATTAAGCCAGCAGTTGAGAGTGTCACTGCAGCACGCGCCATTTCGATATGACAGACACCCGGCAACACTGGAGTTGTGTTAATCACATGGTCACGCAAAAATAATTCATGACTGTAAAATGTAGTTTCAAAGGCTTGGCTAGCCAGTGTTGAAATATTTTTATCGATAAGAGGATGTAATTTTTGAACATCTTTTTCATGCTTGACGCCGTCAACCCAATAACGCTCTTTAGCAAATGGATAAGTTGGCAAAGAAATTCTCTTTGGCATTGGTGTTGATGTGTAAAGCTGCTTCCATTCGATAGGATAACCTTGAACCCATAATTCTGATAATTTTTCAAACTTTCTTTTACCAACCCAGATATTTACCAATTGAGAAAAGTCTTCATCTTGACCTAATAAATCCATGGATGGATTAAATTGTAAAGTATTCCCAAAATAATAATGTTGTATTGAGGTATGCTGATCTTCTGCAATTTTTTGCAAATGATCGCAAAACGTTTTATGATCATAGGTGAGGAAAGCCATTCGATATTCCATGGCCTCTCGCCCTATTTGCAGCGTATATGCTAAATCACTTAATGAGACCGCTTGATTTTCCTTCACGAACTTTAATAATAGTTCTGCGTAGCTTTTTAAACTCTCTGGCGTTTTAGCAGATAACACCATCAAGTAAGGACCTTCCGTTATACTTTCTCCTCGCATGTCCACATACTCTTCAACAACTACATGCGCATTCGAACCCCCAGCACCAAACGAACTCACACCCGCAACCCGCGGATACTCTATTCCGTTAATCACGGGCCGATTCCAAGATGTAAGCTCTCGTTGCACCTTAAATGGCGTTGCCGTAAAATCAATATGAGGATTTAATTCTTCAGCATGAATCGATGGCACCAGCTCTTGATGCTGCATTTGCAATAACACTTTAGTCACACCCGCAATACCTGCAGCTGATTCGCAATGCCCAATATTCGATTTCGCTGAACCAATTGCACAATATTGCCTTTCCTGCGCCTCTTCATAAGCACGTGTTAATCCCGCAATTTCAATCGGGTCTCCCAATTGAGTGCCAGTCCCATGTGCTTCAACATAACTTACATGCCGTGGGTTAACTTTTGCTTCTGCTAACGCTTGTTGAACCACATGCGCTTGTGCGTTAGGATTAGGGACTGTATAACCGTTCGTTTTCCCGCCATGATTAATCGCACTGCCTTTAATCACCGCGTAAATGTGGTCTCTATCTTCGATCGCAGTAGCTAATGGCTTAAGTACAACACAACCCACCCCTTCACCAGGAATGTAACCATCCCCACCTTTACCAAAACTTTCACATCGACCCTGGCTGGAAATAAAATTATTTTGACTGAGTAAAATATATTTATTCGGATGAATGCTAATATTCACACCACCTGCAATCGCCATTTGGCAATGCCCTGCTTTTAACGCTTGGCAAGCTAAGTGAATGGTCGTAAGTGATGATGAACACATGGTATCCAATGCCATACTAGGACCATTAAAGTCACAGACATAAGAAACTCGATTAGCAATGCTGGCCGGGTTACCACCCACACCTTGCAACATGGGTGCTCCATATAAAGGGTACTCTTCATACATAACGCCCACATAAACACCCACATTCCCAGCAATCTTCGAGTTTTTTAAACTCTCACGCGTATAACCACTGTCTTCTAATGCGTGCCAAGCACTTTGTAAAAACAGACGCTCTTGCGGGTCCATCAACTCCGCTTCACGTGGAGAAATATTAAAAAATAATGGATCAAACTCATCCACCCCTTCAATAAATCCACCCCATTTGCTTTTAATACTGGATTCATAATCATACATATTCCAATACGTAGGTGGAATCGTGGTAATGCAATTTTTTCCAGTTTTTAAATGATGCCAAAAATCAGATAAAGTCGGCGATTGAGGATAGCGTCCACTCAAACCAATGATCGCAATATCCATCGTGGCTGACTTTGAAGCCATTGGAATAAAGCGCGAAGCCTGAGGCAATAATACAGAGTGCATGACTTCAAGGCTTTTCACCGGTTGCTGAATATTTAAAATCTGAGTTAACTTAGCATGATGGTGCTTAATTAAATAATCAGAAAGCTCCAGCAAAGTCTGGTACTCAAAAAATAATGTCTTGGGTAATACACCAAATTGCTCTTCTAGCATGCCTGTCAACTTCAGAACCATAATAGAATCAATGCCAAGATTTTCCATCTTTGCATTTTCATTGATTTTTTCTAATTTAATTTTTAAGCTCTCTGCAAGACTCCTTTTTAAATAACTCACTGTGTATTTTTTTAACTCAAAATCATTCGTTTGCGAATGTTGTTGAATAGGTTCAGATATCAAGTTTTGCACGGGGGGATGATGCTTGAATTCAGAAAGATTTGAAATCCAATACGATTCTTTTGCAAAAGCATAAGTGGGTAGGGACATCCTGTATGGCTTGTGCTCAGAATAAAATTGCTCCCAAGGAATTGTATGGCCTTGGCACCACAGCTTTCCAATTTCTTGCTCAGATAAGGAAAACAAATCAGATTGAATTTGATTTGATTCATGTTCTATTTCATTAACAGCAGCTTTATTTAAATCAGCTATCAATCCATCAATATTTTTGGCATAAAATACGGCGCGATATTCATAATGATCCCTTCCCACCTGCAAGGTATAAGCAAGATTTTTTAATTGAATTTCAGTTTTATGTTGACTTAAAAATTGTTGTAATTGATGAATCGATTCAATGGCTTGTTCTTTAGTTTTAGCCGAAACAGGAACAATATGTATTTTATCTTCTACTTTATTCTCTAAGGCTACATTTTCAATATATTCTTCAAGCACAATGTGTGCGTTAACTCCACCAAAACCAAAACTACTTACTCCAGCGCGCCGAGGCCATTCTTTGCCTTCTTTTGTTTTTATCCTCTTCCAAGGCTGGGTTTTCTGGATGAGGTAAAAAGGAGATTGCTCTAACTGAATATATTCATTTACCTGCTCGCTGTATAAACTTTTTGGCAATGTTTGATACTTCATTGCCAGCAACACTTTGATAAGACCCGCCACGCCTGCAGCCAATTCCAAATGACCAATATTGGTTTTTACAGAACCCAAGCCACAATAAGGGTGAGATTCAACACTCTGTTGCTCTTGAGATAGTTCTGAAAACGCTTTTTTAAGACCATTGATCTCGACCGGATCGCCAATTGGTGTTCCCGTTCCATGTGTTTCAATGTATGTAATGGAGTTGATAGGTACTTTAGCAGCTCGGTAAGCCTGTTTGATTAATTCTGCTTGCGCATTGGCATTGGGCGCTGTGAGTGAATTTGCTCGACCTCCATGATTTTCAGCACTAGCCTTAATAACTGCATAAATATGATCATGGTCTTTTTCTGCTAAATCAAGGCGTTTCAGTAATAATATCCCGACACCCTCGCCCCTCACATATCCATCCGCATTGCTAGAAAATGTTTTACACTTTCCTTCTGGGCTTAACATGCCTGCTTTTGCAAAGCTTAGATGCGCTTCACTGGATAAAAGTGTATTGACACCACCTACAATCGCATATTGGCATAAACCACTTTTTATCGATTCAACACCTCGGTGAATAGCTACCAATGAACTTGAGCACGCTGTTTCGATGGGTTCACTTGGGCCATGCAGATTCAAAAAATAGGAAATTCGGCTACTGCCGATCGATGGAGTGATTGCAGAAGCAGTGTATCCTTCAACAGGCACATGATTAAAAACACGTTGTTGATAGCCTGTTGAAGCGGTTCCAATAAAAACGCTAGTTTGTGAGCCCCACAAAGATTTTAAAGCATAACCTGCATCATAAACTGCAGCACATGCAAACTGCATGAGTAATCGTTGCTGAGGGTCCATGTATTCCGCCTCAGCGGGTGAAATACCGAAAAATGCCGGATCAAATTCATGAACACAGTCAATAAACCCGCCTTTTTTAAATTTTTCATCTATAGAAATAAAATCAATTCGATCAGAAGGTGCCTTCGTGATGCAGTCAAATTCTTGTATTAAATTTTGCCAAAACTCAGCGACATTACTTGCGCGCGGGAATGTTCCACTAATTCCGATAATAGCAACATCTGCTGGTGAGAAATCTTGTTCAATTTCAACTGGTAATTTTTCTACATCTACAACATGAGTTGGCAAACGATCGTCTTTAATTTGTGTCATCAAATAATCTCTAAAATTATTTAATGTGGGATATTCAAAGAAAATGGTCGGCATAATATTTAGTGAATACTGTTGATTAACCACATTCGCAAGTTCAGTCAGCGTAATTGAGTCCATGCCAAACGCACTAACTTCCTCATCAAAGAAAATATCCTTCTCAGAAACATTTAAAATTTTACACGTTGAAGTGGTTAGGAACTGTTGGATTGACTGCTTAGAATCAAGTGATGAAGTTTCAGCTCGCTTATTTACGAGTTCTCTTGTTGTAAATGACTGAATTACGCAACACACATTACCCTCTTGACCGCATATCAGAATATCATATTTTTTAACAGTCCCCGAAGATTCAGGGGATAATTTTGTATAAATAAATCCATGCTCTGGAATTTTTGTTAATTGATGAATTTTAGTTACTGCAAAAGGCAAACTTGGACTAGGATTTTCTAGAGTCAATTTTGCATTTAAGCCTATGATGCTTTGAAACGCAGCATCCATCACACTAGGGTGGATTACAAAAGTATTTTGTGTCTCAGAGGGTGGTAAATGAAATTCAGCCAAACTTTCGTTTCCATTCACCCAAAATTCTGTAATACATTTGAAATGTTTACCATAATGAATCTGCTGATCAGAAAACATTTGATAGATTTTTTCGTGTGCCAGGGTAAAACGAGAGTCTTGCTTTAATTGATTTATGTTGACCTTTTCTTCACCATGAGTTTGATTCAAAAACTCAATAAAACCTGTTGCATTGATTTTTTTCGGCGTATCGCGACAAGCGACTTCAAAGAAATATTTCCCTTCTTTAAGATGTAAACGAATATCCACCGCAACAGAATCATCCAAACAGACAATAGGCGCAAGAAACACTAAGTGGTTAATGCTAAAAGAAGAATCAGGTTGAATGCCACGTGCAGCATGGCTTGCAAGATCAATATAAGCTGCACCAGGCAGCATTTTTTTTTGATCAATAATATGCTCTGCCAAAATAAATTCATTCTGATGAAAATAACCTTGGTAGTGATAACGATCCAGCTGTGACACGTGAGACGTCAAGGTAAACCTTTGTGGTTCATTTATTTCATCACTCATCCAACAGCGCTCGCCTGCAAATGGATATACAGGTAATGAGATAAAGGTTGCGCCGTCATGTTTAATTTGGTTTTTCCAATCGACCGCCTTGCCATTGACCCAAGATTGCGCGATATCCTGATGATCAGGCTCAATTTTGGGTAAGATGCAGTGCGATGAATTAATTTCTCCATTTAAATAGTGATTTATTGTTGTGATGAGCTCGTGAATATCTTTGACTGAAAAAGCGACACGAGAATCCATCGCTTGCCGTCCCAATTGTAGTGTATATGCAATATTACGAATTAGTATTTGATCATCTATTTTTAAATGGCAAAGGTATTCATTGAGTTTTGCTACGTATTCTTTTAACTGCTTCTCCGTTTTTGCAGAGAATGGGATAATATGAAATGGGCTAAAAGAGGCTGTGCCGTGGGGCAATTCAGGCGCAATGTATTCTTCAATAACGACATGGGCATTATTACCCGTCATTCCAAATGAGCTAATTCCTGCCATGCGTGGATTATCAGACTGTGTTTGCCATGATTTCAATTCGGTATTAACATAGAATGGAGAATCTTCAAGCTTAATATATGAATTTAATTCCTCGAAATTGGGCATTTTAGGAATTTTTTTGTTTTTCATCATTAAAATGACTTTGATAAGAGACGCTAACCCTGCTGCGCCCTCGAGATGCCCTAAATGTGCTTTTGCAGATCCCAATGCACAAAAAGATTGCTTTTGCGTAAATGGTTTAAATGCTGCTTTTAGCGCATTGACTTCAATCGGATCCCCCAGTTTAGTGCCGGTACCATGCGCTTCAAGGTACGTGATCTGCTCAGGATTGATTTTTGCTTTCTTCCAGGTCTCTTGCAATAATTTAATTTGTAATTCTGGGCGTGGAGCATACGGATTATTAGAGCGTCCGACATGGTTAATTCCCGTTGATTTAATCACTGCGTGAATGGGATGACCTTCTTTTAATGCTTGCGCTAAAGGTTTTATTAAAACAGAAAGCACTCCCTCACCGGGCACATAACCGTCTGCTTTTTGATCAAAGGTATGACAGCGCCCCGTGGGTGACAAGGCTTGTATTTTAGAGAAATAAACATAATGCAGTGGGCTTAATAAGAGATTGACTCCGCCAACAATTGCTTGATCCACTTCTTTGTTTTTTATCGCTTGACATGCTAAATGCAACGCAGTTAAAGAAGATGCACAAGCATTGTCTAAGGGGATCGACGCTCCTTGCAAATCATAAATATAAGAAACCAAACCCGTTAATGAAGACATTGCAGCGCTGTGCGCCTGATAATCCACAAATGATGTTTTCTTGCGGATAATTTCATCCCAATATTCCTGAAAGCAACATCCAACAAAGACGCCAGTGTTTGATCCTTTTATTTGATTAATAATTCCAGCGTCTTCCAATGTGTGCTGCACAGATTGTAGAAATAGCCGTAATTGTGGATCTATCCAATCCGCTTGACGTTTTGAAATACCAAAAAAAGAGTAGTCAAACTGATCGACACCTTCAATAAAACTACCCCATTTTGAATATGTTTTATTTATTTCATTTTTATCATCACTGAACCATGGCCTATAGTCCCAATGATGAGATGGAATTTCTTGAATTAAATCAGTTGCATTCTCTAAATGTTTCCAGAAATCATCGATTGAATGGGATTGGGGTAAATAACCACCCATTCCTATAATTGCAATATCATCATCTTGGGTATGTTTTAGATGAATGCTAGATTTTGTTTGCTTTGTTGGAACCGTAAACGCACGCTCCAGAGTTGCTGGCTCTGGCAGGTTGAACAGTTTTACAAACGATTCCTGATTTTCACTCAAAAAATATTTCGACAGTGATAAGATATTTTGGTACTCAAAAAATAAGGTTGGATATAATTCAATGCTCAACTCTTGCTCTATCTCACGAACAGCGCCGATCATGTTATTAGAATCAAGCCCTAAATCCATAAAATTATTTTCGATGGATACTGAGTCTTTGTCTTTTTGTAAAGCTACAGCTATTTTTTGTTTAAGATAGTCAATGATATTATCCAATAAATCAGTCCCTATGGGCTTTAATGGCGTAAAAGTGGGTTTTTCCGTATGCTCAATTGATTCTGAAGCGGAAGAAAATAGCGCCTCTTTATTTGGAACTTTTTTCGTGGTCAATCCCATCATTTTCACTAAAATCTGACCCTGCGTATTGCACAAAAGCAAATCCATTTCAGCAATTTGATCATTCATTTTAATTTTATTAACTTTACAATAACAGTGGTTTAACTCATTCTTTTGAATATGCTGTGAAATCTCAACAGACTTAATCATAAATGGCACACGGTGCTGCAATGCGGGTTCATCGCCTAATGAAAACGATGAAATGACGTGGCAGGCATCAAAAATGGCTGGATGAATGTAATAATCCGATGATTGCTCGCTCATCTCAGGTGTTAATTTGACTTCGCCCAACACTTCACCTTCGTTTAAGATATAAACTTGCGAAACACTGTGCAAACTAGGGCCATAACAATCATCAGCTGGGTGGCTGTAAAACTCATCTCCTGCTTTGCATACTTGTGCTTGTTCAATGAGATATTGAATTGATAAATATTGATCTTGCCATTTGGCATTATCAACGCGTTCTCCTTTGGCTGAAACAACTTGGTCCTGATGAAGCTTTTGATAAACAGATTTAAATTTCATCGAATCAGTTTCATCTAACTGAACAGAAACCTCCGCTTCTTCACTTTCTCTCAATAACAATGCATGAGTAAATAAAAATCTTTTTAAACTAATATTTTGGTCAGGAAATAAAGCTTTAAAATAGTCAATTACGATTGATAAATGTGCAACCCCCATCAACACAGGCTCACCATAAATTTTATGATCTTTTAATAAATCGGCACTATAGGAAAATGTTTTTTTCGACTCTTGTTTAATGTTGCCCAGCCAGTATTTTTTCTTAGGTTTCATTTAATCCCCCATTTTTTCTAAGATCATATGGCTATTGGTTCCACCAAAACCAAATGAAGAAACTGCTGCAATAGTGCGATTCACTCGCGATTTCCATTCTTCTGTCGAGACAATTGGATAAAATGGGCTTTTATCAAAATTAAATCGTGGATGAGGGCTTTCACAATGAATCGTCGGAGGTATCATATTGTGCTCCATGCTCAGTAAAATTTTGATAATACTTGCAACCCCTGCAGCCATCATGGTATGTCCAATATTTGATTTCACTGAACCGATCGCACAAAACTGATTTTTTGATGTGTAATTGCGATAAACATCCGATGCTGCTTTGACCTCAATTGGATCGCCTAAAAGCGTACCTGTTCCATGTGCCTCATAATAACTAATTTGTTCAGGATTAATGTTTGCGAGAGACAACGCACGATGAATGACTTCTTTTTGACCTTCTTGATTTGGCACTGTTAAGCCCATTGTTTTACCATCATTGTTAATCGCAGAAGCCAATATCGTGGCAATAATCCGATCACCGTCGCGAATCGCTGCATTATAGTTTTTTAGCAAAACTAAACCCGCACCTTCTGAAAGTACAAATCCGTTTGCACGTTTATCAAAGACGTATGATTTCCCATCTGGAGAAAGTACATTGGCATTATTAAATCCAATATGCGCAAATGGATCAATCAACAAAAAGATACCGCCAGCAATGGCTAATTCACTTTCTCCATGCAAAATCGATTGACATGCATCATGCATCGCAACTAATGAAGAGGAACATGCTGTATCAATAGTTTTTGACGCACCTCTTAAATTATAGAAATTTGAAATACGTGCAGCAATAATATTCCCAATATAGCTCACAATCGTATTTTTAATCACATTTTTTGGAATTTCCTTATAATTATTTCTAACATAATTATTTTCTTTTGCGCCAATATAAACAACTGTATTAGTATCCTTTATTTTATCAATGTACCCTGCGCGCTTTAATAAATCATCTGCAAGCTCTAATAGGACACGTTGCTGCGGATCAAGGATTAGCGCATTGGAATCATCAATAGCAAAACGTTCCGCATCAAAGCTTGAAATATCATTCAGATAACCACCGTAGGTAATATGTTTATCTTCCACACTAAATTTTCCCCAACGATCTGTTGGCGGATTGGTAATCAGATCTCTCCCAGTAGTTAAATTTACCCAAAAATCTTCAAGGGTAGGTGATTGAGGCAGAATTCCGGTGTAGCCAATAATCGCAACTTTATTTTGCGATGCATGATTACTGGTTTTAACTGTAATCGATTCAAAATTATTTTCTGTTGTTTGCTCAACCCCTGCTGAATTAATTAAATATTCAGACAATTGATTGATCGTAGGATGCATGATAATAGAATTGGGATCCATAATGATCTGGTATTTCTTTTCTAGTTCATTTAATAATCGCATCATTAAAATTGAATCAATTCCATATTCTGAAAAATTATCGTTAAAATCAAGTTGTGACGCATCTATTTTTAGCATGTGGGAAATGATTTCTAATACTTCGGTTCGAATTTTATTTTGATCGTTTTTGACGATTAAACCAGAAGTTTGATTGGCAGAAGGTTGTTTATCCACCGCAATATTAAAGTACTGAGCAATTTTATCCATTACTCCATAAGCCACCATAATCTGACCTGATTGATTCAACGTCAATATTCCATGCAATATCTCCAAACCCAGCTTAGATCGCAGCACCGACAGCCCCGTTCGACGTAGCTGCCAGTCTTCATGATGCGGCTCAAGCGTCATCCCACCTTCCGCCCATAATGGCCAATTAATTGCAATGGTTCTACCCGAACGCTTTCCCTTTGCAACTAAATGATCTCGATATTCAACATACCCATCCAAATATGCATTTGCCGCAGCGTAATCGACCTGCCCAATGTTACCCTTGATAGAGGCTACAGAAGAAAAAAGAACAACAAAATTTAGAGCAATATCTTTAGTATAAGTATCAAGCCAATGAAGCCCTAGTAGTTTGGGTGAAAGAACATCTTCAAATTCAGAGACAGTTTTATTGATCAATAATGAATCCTTTAGCACACCCGCGCAATGAAATATTCCTGATAGAGAATCATGGTTTTTCATAATTGAGTCAATTAAATTCTGAACCTCATCCGCTCGAGTGATATCACATTTCTCATAGATGACATGCGCGCCATGCAGAATTAAAGAGCTCATCCATTGTTGATCGTCGATGGCGGGCGCTTTGCGTCCACATAAAATAATTTTTGTATTTTTAAACTGTGAAATGTATTCTGCAACCTTTTTCCCAAGGCCACCCAGCCCTCCCGTAATCAAAAACACTCGATTTGAAAATAAATCAGTGCGCAAATGTGCACTTGCATACCGATTCAAAGTCTGAACCCAGCGTGCATGATTCTCATCATATCGTACAAATTGATGCTGAGAATTCTGTTGCATTTCATTACGAAGCGTTTCAGCTGCAATGCTGGGATTTGTTAAGATCGCCTGATCCAGCGCAATCAGCTTAGTTTTTATTTTAGGATTTTCAATCTGCATGCTTTTTATTAAGCCGGCTAAAGGTGCATAAAGATGAATATTTTGATTGGGAACGACAATCGCACACACCATCTGATGAGTTTTTTGTGACAATTTTTCTTTCAAATAATTAAATATTGCGGTCACTATTTCTATGGGAGCCTTCGCCTGGTTTATGTTAAAGTAAAACTCTTTGCAGGAATTTTGAAGCTGATTTACAAGTGCAGCTAATGAATCCTGCTGAAAATTAATAAATAAATATTCGCTTGTTTCTTGTTGATTTTTAAGATCCGAATTTGAAGGAATTTCCCTTTCCCACTTTGCCATTGCCAAAACGACATCGTAATGAGACTCATTATTTTTTTCATTTTGTTCATCTAGAAATTTTACCCCTAAAGAAACCGTATCAAAATCAGTCTTATTCAAAGACAACTGCGCAGACGGCTGAGGCTCGATTTGTTTTTGCGAAATCCAATATTTGTTCTTTGCAAAACAATAAGTGGGCAAGCGGAATTTTTTAAAAGAGATCCCGGTGTCAAGGTGGCTTAATGACGCCTGCATGTTTATCTGTGAGCTCTCTTCGGGGGTATTCTCAAGAAATAATTGAATTCTATTAATTAACTCAGGTTTATCACTTGCCGTAAAAACAATTTTGTATTTCATCAAATCTCTACAGAACCTTAATGTGAGGGCAATATGTGGCAAATGTTCTTGCGCAATCTGCTCCTGGCTTTTGATGAATTTCAAAAATCTTTTCACATTTTTAATTAGCGAAGGAACGCTTTGTGCAGAAAATAAAAATTCGATAGGTTTTTGAATCGATATTGAAGGTAACCCTTTTCTTTTCTCGGAATACTCTTCGATTACAATATGTGCGTTGGTACCGCTATAACCAAAAGCAGATAGTGCCGCTTTCCGGAGCCCTGAATGCGTAATCCAACTTTGATGCTGAGTACTTACATAAAATGGGCTATTTTTAAAATCAATATGTTCGTTTGCAGTTTGATAATTTATACTGGGCACCAATTCTTTATGCTGTAAACAAAGTAAAATTTTAACCAATGACGTTAAACCGGCTGCTGCCGAAGTGTGACCCACATTGGTTTTTACTGAACCAATCGCACAACTGCTATCTTTCACACCTTCTTTTTGATAAACAGTAGTCAACGCTTCGAGTTCGATCGGATCTCCTAGTTTGGTGCCAGTTCCATGCGCTTCAATATAGGAAATCGAGTGAGGATCAATTTCATTTTTTTTATATACACTTTGGATTAATTCTATTTGCGATTGTGTGCTGGGCGCAGTAATCCCATTGGTTTTTCCATCTTGATTAATGCCAGAACCAGTAATTACACCATAAATGTGATCATGATCATGAATCGCATCGTCTAGTCGTTTTAAGACCACGGCAACTACGGCTTCACCGGGAACAAATCCATTTGCACGTCGATCAAACGTAAAGCATTGTCCGTCTTCTGAAAGCATACCCGCATCGCACATTCTAAAATAATTACTCTCACCCAAATAAAGAGTTACACCTCCTGCAAGCGCCATATCAATTTCATTCAAACGAAGTGCTTGGCAAGCAAGATGAGTTGCGACTGCAGAAGAAGAGCATGCCGTATCCACTGCAATCGCCGGCCCTTTAAGATTAAGTAAATAAGCCATACGCGCAGCTAAAATAGCATTTGAGTTTCCCGTGGCCGTCTGCGCTAAGCCTGAATGTTCTTTGCTGGATAAAACGTTTTGCCAATAATCATTTTGCATGACCCCAATATAGGAACCGCATTGAATTTGACTCAGTTTTTCAGGGGTATAATTGGCATCTTCAAAAGCTTTCCAGGCTTCTTGTAAAAATAATCTTTGCTGGGGATCCATGCACTCTGCTTCTGCCGGGGAAAGATTAAAAAATAATGGATCAAATTCGTCAATATGAGATAACTCACCTATCCATTTGCAATATACCTTGTTTTTATTCTTTTTGTTTGCATCGTAAAATTGATTCACATCCCATCGAATATTTGAAACTTCAGTAATGCTGTTGACGCCATTTTTTAAATTATCCCAAAATTCATCAATCGATTCAGCGCCCGGGAATCTTCCAGAAACACCAATAATAGCGATTTTATTGTGATTATTATGCGAGACTTCTGATTCCTGCTTAACGTCAGACACATGATTGATTTTATTTTTCGTTTCATTCAATAAAAATTGCGCAAGTTTTTCAATGGTTGGGTAATCATAAATTCGCGTTGCAGGAAAATGGATCCCAAAATTCGACTTAATTCGCTTTGAAAACTCGATGCCTACAATAGAATCCAAGCCAAGATTAATTAATTCCAGCTTTTCATCAATCTCTTCTTCATTAATAAAAAGCGATTTTGCAAGCTCAGTCTTTAGAAAGCATTTGATCGCTGCATAGGTTTGACTTTGATCAAAGAATTGATTTTGTTCCATCATAAGAGAATAATCAGTCGCTTGTGATTTTTTGCTTTCCAGAGGGGGGGCAATCTGCTCATTGTCTATTTTGATTTCAGAGAAAGTTGTACACTTTTGATGAGCACTCACTAAATTCTCAGAGAAATTTTCAGGATTAATTAAAGATATTTTTTCCACAACAGCTCTCTTTTCATGTTTTGTACTCAACTCAATTAAATTTTTCTTAAATGGATACCCGGGCAGCGAAACGCTTTTCCCCGGTTTTTCTTCAAACAACGATCTCCAATCTACAACGCTACCATTCAACCATGCTGTTGACAATGGTGATAATTCCGTATGAGTCGTATAATCAACTTCCCCAGAAACATATTTTTTGAGCTTAGTTTCTAAGCTTTTTGCATTATTTGCATAGACTACTGCTCTATATTTTTGCGGAACACGGCAACAACACAATGTATAGGCAATATCACGCATAGATAGGTGAATGTGATTGATGCGCATGAACTCCAGATGGGTTAACAGTGCTTGGGCATAATTTTTAAGTCCCTCCTCATAACCGCATGAAAATATACATGGAAATTCTCTGCCATCATCTAAAACGTGATCATCTTTACTGCGGTATTCTTCCACAATCACATGGGCATTGACACCACCTGCACCAAACGAGCTCACGCCAGCAATTCTTCGATTGTTTTTCACTATCCACGAGTCAAGGTGATGTTGCAAATAAAAAGGAGATTCCGCAAAATTAATGTTAGGATTAACGATTGCTGAATGAATCGAAGGAAATTTCTTTTTGAATTTTATTTGCAATAATATTTTTATTAATCCTGCAATCCCCGCAGCCGCCTCTAAATGCCCAATGTTTGATTTAATGGAACCAATAGCACAATAGTTTTTTTGCTGAGTTGATTCTTGAAACGCTTGAGTCAGTGCTGTAATTTCAATCGGATCGCCCAAAAAGGTTCCAGTACCATGTGCCTCAATATAACTTATGGCATCCGCACTAATTTGTGCTTCTCCGATCGCTTTGGCTACTAAATCTCTTTGCGCATTAGGATTCGGTACCGTGTAGCCACTGGTTCTACCTCCATGGTTTACCGCACTGCTTTTGATGATGCCATAGATATGGTTACCATCTCGAATCGCAGCGCTAAGTGGTTTTAGTACTGCTATGCCCACGCCCTCTCCAGGAACAAAGCCATCAGCATTTCCACCAAAACTTCTGTTTTCAGCGGTGGTAGATAACATCCCCATTTGACATAAATATTGATAATTAGAAGGATGTAAATAGAGATTTACACCTCCAGCCAAAGCTATTTCACAATCTCCCCTTAAAATGTTCTGACAGGCTTCATGCACGGCAACTAAAGAGGATGAACACATAGTATCTATGGCTAAACTGGGCCCTTTCAAATTGAAAAAAAACGAAACACGATTTGCAACGGAACTAAATGAAGTTCTTGGATAAAAACCATCTGTTTCATTTTTAAGAAATTCAAATCCATTTTTTGTGATTCCAGCAAAAACGCCGACGTTTGTTCCACTTATTTTTTTTACATCGATTCCAGCATCTTCTAAAGCGTGCCATGCAGTCTCTAAAAACAAGCGTTCGTGTGGGTCAATTTGTAGCGCTTCCTTTGGAGAAATATTAAAAAATAAACTATCAAATTTATTAAAATTATCAATAAATCCGCCCCATTTTGAATAAATTTTATTTTGATTAATCGCCTCTTCTTTGTTAGGGGTAAAATGTTCATTAAAATTCCAACGTTCAAGCGGTATTTCCGTAATGCAGTCTTTTCCGTTCATAAGATTAACGCAAAACTCATCAATACTATTTGCCCCTGGGAATCGACCCGCGATTCCCACAATGGCAATTTCAGTTGACCTAGGGTCTGAGCGTTCGGATTCTGTATCCTGAACTTGATCTGGGTGTTGATTATAGTTGTTAAACAAATAATCCGCTAATTCGCGAATGGTTTTACACTCATACAATACCGTTTTAGAAAGATTGGGATAGATTTTTTCAAGTTCTCGATTAATGTTAATGACCATAATCGAATCCATGCCAAATTCTGAGAACTCAATATCGCTGTGAATGTCCGATAGATTTACTTTAGAATATTTTGAGAATAATGATTGAATCTGATCTTCGATTTCAGAAAGGTTCTGTTTTTTATTCCTTGAATGTAGATGGCTTTGTACAGGCTGGGCCATTTCACATTGAAGACTTTCGTTTAACTTTTGACTAAAAATGGATTGATTTCCGAATGCAACAATAACCTCATCATCTTCTATGCCAAGAGCTCCGTAAAGTGACTCCATGCCTTTTGAAAATTCTAGCGGCAGCATGCCTAAATTTTCTTTAAAATGCATTTCAACTTCAGGCGTGACGTTCATGCCTCCACTTTCCCACAAAGGCCAACTAATCGATGAAGTACGTCCAAAACGTTGATTTTTTTTCACCTGTTCATTTCGATAATGTGCATATTGATTCATGAATGCATTGGCTGCTGCGTAATCAGACTGACCAGCATTCCCCATGCAACCCACAAAAGATGAAAAAAGGATTATAAAATCAAGCGGAAGATCTTTTGTAGCTTTATCAAGATAATAAAGACCCAACACTTTTGGATTTAGAACTTGAGGGAATTCATCACTGCTTTTATTATAAATATAATTATCTTTAATCATGCCTGCGCAGTGAATAATGCCAGATAATCCGTGATGCCTTGAAACAATATCAACAATCATTTGGTTGATCGCAAATTGATCACTTATATCTAGTGAATAATAATTAATTTTGCAATTGTTCTTTTCAAGGGATTGTATTTTTTTCTGAATGTTTTCATTGAGAGCAGTTCGACCGCAAATAATTATTTTTCCATTTTGAATACAATTTGTTATCTCTGTTGCCAACGCGTAACCAAGGGCACCGAATCCCCCTGTAATCAAATAAACACCCTGATTTTTCCAAGGCATTTTTTTAAGCAAAGGCTTTTCCTTCCAGTGCGTAATGTATCTTTTTTCGGAGGAATACATAATTTCCACGTCCCTCATCAAGGCAGACTGGTCAAGTCGATGGCGCAATTCTTCAAGCTTCGTTTTACGGTCAAGACCTATGATTTGTACCTTAATGGCTGGAAACTCAATATGAAGCGCTTTTAAGAACGCAGAAAACCCAATATAAACTTGATATTCATTAAAAAATGGAAAGACCACTTGGATGAGGATTGGACTGACTCTTCCTGACGATTTGCTGATTTTTGATTTTAATCGATTAAAAATAGCAATGAGATGGTTTTGGTAGTTTAGTGCAATATTGTCTTCAGTAGTTCTTAACACAACACATTCAGCTGTTTTTATTTTAGATTGAAGATATGCTTGTACAGTTTCATAGGTCTCATCAAGTATTTGATTGGCTTCTATAATAAAAATCATTTTGGAATCAAAGTGAACTTTGTCATTAACAACTGGTTCAGTTTTCACCTCTACATGTGATTTTATATAAATTCTTAGTTCACTTTTTTCATTTAAACTTTGATTAAACCAATATTTGTCTGTCAAAAACGCATACCCTGGCAAACTAATCAGCTTGCCTTGCTGTCCATTGTAGAATTGCCTCCATTCAATTGACCCCCCTTTCATCCATGATTCAATCGTTTCTTTAAAAGAAGAATTAATTGTGCCTAAGAGCTTCTGATCACTCAACATAGCTTCTTGCAATAAATGTTTTAACTCTTTTAAATCATTGGCAACAATGCAGAGCCGTTTTGGCATCGCTTCACGACCGATTTGCAAAGTATAAGTGATATCTTCTAGTTGAATGGTCTGGTTTTCTTTTGACAGCAGCTGAGATACAAATTGATAAAACTGATGAACGATGTTTCCAAGACTTTGATTATTTTTTGCAGACAAAATAAAAATATTTGAAACATGAGGAATAAATAATGATTCATGCTGTGTCTGATGTTCTTCTAAAATAACATGTGCACCTACACCACCAAATCCAAAAGAACTGACACCGGCACGCCTTGGATATTGAACAGACCATTTTTCATTATCTTGAACAAGGTGCATGTGTGTTGTTGATAAATCAATATATCGGTTGATTTGCGTTAAATTAGGATTACCGGGGATAGTGTGATGTTTAAAACTTAAAATAACCTTTAAAACACCCGCAAGTCCTGCTGCAGCTTCTAAATGTCCTAAATTTGCTTTTACGGTTCCGATCGCACATTTACTTTGTGCGTAATTGTGTTTCAATCCTTCAATTTCAATAGGATCACCTAATGCAGTTCCTGTTCCATGCGCTTCAATGTAACTCACGGAGGTTGCATCAATATTTGAGCGTCGCAAAGCACTTGCAATAATATGAGCTTGCGAGGTTGCGCTTGGAGCGGTTAATGAATGACCGTGTCCGGTATGTCCCACAGCAGAGCCTTTAATTACACCATATATTTGATTTTTTTCTTGAATTGCTTTATGCAGCGGTTTTAATAAAAGTGTAACAATTCCTTCTCCTCTCACATAACCATTGGCATGTTCATCAAATGTGTAACAACGCGCATCAGGGCTTAACATCCCTGATTGCTGAAATGCATAAGACGTTCGGGGAGATAAGATCAGGTTGACCCCTCCAACTAAAGCCATTTCACATTCACCTTGATTTAAAGATAAAAGCGCTCGATGTAATGCAACTAAAGAGCTCGAGCATGCGGTATCAATAACTTCACTTGGCCCTTGTAGATTAAAGAAAAATGATATTTTATTGGCCAGCATAGAATGTGCTAAGCCCGTGGAAGTATAGGCTTCTCTTAATACACCTTCTTCTGCCAGAAGCTCCTGGTAATCACTATGCATTGCACCGATGAAAACACCAACTGATCGATTTGATGCTTGATGAAGAGCAACTCCAGCTTCCTCAAAAGTATGCCAGGCGACTTGTAATAACTTTCTTTGCTGTGGATCCATTAACTCTGCTTCTAAAGGGGAAATATTAAAAAATTTCGCATCAAACTCTTCTACACCTTCGATAAACCCAGCTTTTTGTAACACTGGATCGAGTGCTAAAAATTGAGTGTGGCCCGGTCTTTCTTCTGAAATCTGCCGAATAGAAATCTTCTGGTTGCACAGATTCTCCCAAAATTGACTGAATGTCTCTGCATCTGGCAGCAATGCGCCAATTCCGATGATCGCAACCTCTGTTGAATGGTTATTAAGAGATGAATGAAGTAAGCGAGGCTTTTCTTGCG
Organism: uncultured Gammaproteobacteria bacterium; assembly: GCA_964443025.1. Classification (GTDB taxonomy): domain Bacteria; phylum Pseudomonadota; class Gammaproteobacteria; order JABCZS01; family JABCZS01; genus JAJFKJ01. Next base: position 40,617 of record CAYUEL010000002.1, read on the forward strand.
CCGAAAGTCGAGCAATAATATCTTCAATATTCTGCCTTTCAAAAAAAAGAACCGGGGTAGTATTTAGCTGAAATTTTTCATTAAGTTGATGGGACAATTCGCGATATTCAAGCGATGAAAACCCCATGTCAGATAAATATTCTTTCCGATCTATTTCGCTGGAAGGCACACCAAGGATATTGGCAATTATTTCAATCACGTGCTTTGCAAAAGACTCTGCAGTGACTTCAGGTTTTTTTAAATGGGATTCCTGCTGATTCGCTTGCGAAACCCAATAGCGCGTATGACTGAACTGATAAGTCGGCAATTTGCATTTATTGATGGGTTGGTTTTTATATAATGATTCCCAATAAATCTCTTGACCTTGAACCCATAATTTTGCAATTTCACCTAGTTGTCTTTTTTGAATAAACTTATATATTTCAGTGGAGTCAGTTGTTTTGGTCGTGGCACTATTGATATAATAATCATACTTCTTAATTTCATTTCTCAATGTTTGATCGATTTTGTGTTTTAATTCTTTAGCCGATCCGGCAAGATAAGCCACTCTTTCTTGCATTTCTTCACGGGTGGTTTGTAAACTATAAGCGATGCTTTCTAGGCAAGCAGCGTTAGCATCCTGTTTAACATCAAGAAAATGACTGAATGCTTTTAGGTAACGATTTAAATCTTCTTTACTTTTTGCAGAAAAAATAAATAACTCTACTTTTTCTTTCCTTGAAGCGTTGTTTTTTTTCGGCGAATTTTTAAATTTTTCTAAAATTATATGAGCATTCACGCCACCCAATCCAAATGAACTCACGCCCGCTCTAAGCGGAGCTCTGCGGCTACTTGCATGCCAAGGTGTCCATTGATTGACAATATAAAATGGTGTGTCGGTCAGATCAATTTGTTGATTCAATTGCTTATGATTTGAAGTCATCGGCAATTCTTGATATTTAAAGGCCGCCAATATTTTTAAAATTCCCGCTAATCCCGAAGCAGATTCAAGATGACCTAGCTGTGACTTAATCGAACCCAAGCCACATTTCATTGTTTTAAAATGATTACCCGTTAATCGTTTAAATGCTTGAATCAGTGCTTGAGTTTCAATCGGATCCCCTACTCGAGTTCCACTGCCATGTGTTTCGATGTAACTCAGCGATTCTGCTTGAATACCACTACGTTGATAGACCTGTTCGATTAATCGTGCTTCTCCATCTACGCTCGGCGTCGTTAATGAGTGTGTTTTACCGCCATGATTGTGTCCTGCGCCTTTGATTACGCCATAAATAAAATCTTTATCATGAATCGCATGTTTTAATGGTTTTAGAATCAGTAACCCGCCCCCTTCACTTCGCACATAGCCATTGGCTTCCTGATCGAAACTTTTGCACTGAGCATCTTTTGACAACATGCCTGCTGAATAATAAGCCAAACTTTGTTGCATAGAGCAAATAAGATTGATTCCACCGGCAATAGCAAGCGTGCAATGTCCTGCTTGAAGAGCTTGTACCGCTTGGCAAATCGCGACCAACGCAGAAGAAGACGCTGTATCGATCGATAAACTTGGGCCTACTAAATTAAAATAATGGGAAATTCGGTTTGAGGCTAAAAATAACCCTTGGGTTTGTGCAAGATAACTGAGATCTAGGTTATTCTCCTGGGTAAACAACTGATGATAGCCAGATTGGCCGAGCCCAATATAAACCCCTGTGTTCGAATTTTTGAGTCTAGAAGGTTTATAGCCTGCATCTTCAAAACATTCCCAAGCCAGCTCCAGCAAAATCCGCTGCTGCGGGTCCATCATCTTGGCTTCTCTTGGGGAAATATCAAAAAAATACTCAGCAAATTGATCAATATCATTCAAGAAACCACCTTGATCAATACCTGGATATTGGTGTTGAATATCAAGCCCCTCAGGCCATTGCCACCGCTCTTTGGGCAGGGGTTGTATGGTCTGCTTATTTTCCTTTAATAGCGACCAGAGGCTTCCAAGCGTATGACAATTACCGGGCAAGCGAAACGAAGTGCCGATAATCGCGACATCGTTTTTTCTTATAAAATATTCTTTAATACTTCTCACAACTACGCCACCCCAACCTTCCGGATACGACAACTCATCTCTTATTTGCGCAATGCACGCGCTGTCGTCAATAATTCTTGTACTTCCGTACTGTATTCTTTTTTAAATTGTTCAAACGCTTCTTTCTCTTCGTCCCTTAAAGTTAACACCTCAAAACAAGAGTCAGTCACTAAAATTGTGTGTTCCCATTGAGCTGAAAGTTGATTATCTTTTGTGACGACCGTCCATTGATCATCTAGTACTTTGACATCAGGAGATCCCTGATTGATCATCGGTTCTATCGTAAAAGTCATCCCTGTTTTTAGTCTTTTACCAGTGCCTGCTTGGCCGACGTGAGGGACTCGGAGATCTTCATGCATTTTTTTACCTATGCCATGACCACAGTAATCTGTCACCACAGAATAACGGTACGCTTTTGCATGCTTGTCAATTGCAAAACCAATATCACCGATGGTCGCACCTGGTTTTACAGCAAGAATGCCTCGATATAAGCATTGCAAAGAAATATCCACCAGTTGTTTTGCCTGTGGAGAAACGGAATCCACACAGACCATGACGCTACTGTCGCCATAATAGCCGTCTTTTCTCACTGTAATATCAAGATTAACAATATCGCCTTTGAGCAAAGGTTTTCGATTTGGCCAACCATGGCACACCACATGATTGACAGAAGTATTCACAGAATGCGGGAAACCATATTGACCTTTGCTTCCGGGTTCTGCTTTTAATGTGTTAACAATATAGTCTTCGCAAAATTCATCAATTTCAAGAGTGGTGATTCCAGGTTTTAAAATGCGTTTCGCAGCTTCTAATACTTTGGCCGTCAGCATCCCCGCAGCACGCATTTTCATAATCTCAGGAAGCATTTTAAACACTGTAAACTCCATTTACCTCGTGTCAATTACAAGATTATATTACCATGCAAAAATGTTACAATAAAGCAAATTACTCTCTTAAATAAAAGAGCGATTGGCAAATATAATGTTAGATTAAAAACTAAGGAGGCTGTTATGTTTTTACCTAGTCAGTATTTTATAGGCACCCATGGAAATTCTACGGTTCAGTCTGAATTGCACCCACCGAAACAAAGCACTCCGCTTTGGAGAGCTTTTCGCGCCAATCAGGTTACACCCGAACAGACAATCACGACAAATAATGAGCAACTTGCCAAAAAACATACGCATATAAAAATACCCGAAGCGCTATTATGCAGCGTCACTCAGCAACTTATGGATACACCGGTTGCCATTAAAAAAAATAATTATGAGGTTGAGTTTGTAGATCAACTGGTGATCACAAAAAATAATAATATTAATCCATTTACTAATTTGGAGCTCACAGCAGAAGAAATTTCAAAAGAGCAGAGTGTAGAAAAATTAAACGAGATTAATGAATTTAAAGCGCAGCATTTTAGATCCTGCATAAATATGAGAAAAATGTTTTGTTTATGAACAAATATCAAACCTCCTTATCTTTGCGGCGTACAGAAGTTCACCTTCATTCTACATTATTTATTGATTCACCCGGGCAGGAATATTTATTTGGTCATTACACAGACTTTCTCAGCACTGAAGAAGAACTATATTTTAGAAAATTAAAATACGAGAAAAGACAATACAGTTATCTGCTAGGACGATATTGTGCTAAAAAAGCACTTTCTATGTGGCCATTTCACCAAAATCCCAAAACATGCACTATTTCATCCGGTATATTTTCTCAACCCATCCTGACAACACCCGATGTGAGAAATATCCAAACTTGTATAACACATTCTTCATTTCTAGGGGGCGCTATTGCATTTCCAGAGCAACATCCGATGGGACTTGATCTAGAGCCTATTAATCCTGACAAAGAAGAAATTTTAAATAGTCAAATGACAACACACGAGGTGGAGAAATTTTCTGAATTGCCTTTGGTCAGCATCGATCGGATGACTTTGCTTTGGGTCATGAAAGAAGCATTATCAAAAGTGCTTCGCACTGGATTAACTATTCCATTTGAACTTTTAGAAATAGAATCCATAACAATAGATGGAGATTATATTTACAGTACATATAAAAATTTTCCGCAATATCAAGCGTGTTCTTTTCAAATACGAGATCATTTTTGTGCGCTAGCATATCCAAGAAAAACCACTTTAATGTTTGACCAAAAACATCATGAATAAAATATTTTTATTTCCAGGTCAAGGCTGTCAATATTATCACATGGGCAAACAACTCTATCAGGATTCTTCTGTATTTAAGGAATGGATTGATTATGGTGATCGTTTATGTCTGCAATTTATAAAAAAATCAGTCTGGGATACGGTCTGCCATCCACAATTTAAACCCAGCGATCCGCTATTGTGCATTCTTACAACACATCCCGCTATTTTTATCTTTGAATATGCAATGGTGCAATTTTTAGAAAGTAAAGGCATCACCCCAGATAGTGTTCTCGGTTCAAGCTTGGGAGAATTTGCAGCATCCGTGTGCGCAGAAAGAATAAGCTATCAACACGCATTAGAAGGCATTATTCATCAAGCACAAACCATTTCGCATCTATGCGAACAAGGTGGAATGCTCGCAATACTTTCTCAGGTGGAACTGTACGAGACTGAAAAAACACTGTTTGAAAACAGCGAGATTGCATCAGTAAATTTTAATGATGGTTTTGTCGTATCTGGTATACATTCGCGGTTACAACACATTCAAAATGAACTAAAGTCAAAAAAAATTCCATGTCAGTTATTGCCTGTTTTATATGCATTTCACTCAAGACATATTGAATACGCCAAAGATTTGCATCTTAATTTTTTAACTCAAATCCCGATGAAAAGGGCGCAGATCCCCTATATTTCAACTCTTGATCACCCTAAAGATCATCATCCAGAAAATGCATCTTATTTCTGGAGGGTTGCGCGCGAGGCGATGAACATTAAAAAAACCATTGCTGATTTAGAGAAAAACATGAGTTCACTATATATTGATTTAGGACCATCAGGGACATTTGCTAATATCGTTAAATATAATTTACAACCCCATTCTCAATCCAAAACTGTGTGCACCATCAATCCCTATGAAAACAACCTTAAAAGTATTGAAAAATTATTGGCGCTCTTTTAAGCGTTCAATATTTTTTAGCACTTCATCTTGAAAAAAAGTTACTTCATGCATGGACAGTTCTCGCTCAATATATTGCTGTAAAGTGGGTAAAACCATTAAGCGAAAATGTTCTTTGAGTTTTAAGAGTGAAATACGTGGCTTATCTGCCATTTGATGTGCAACAGACATAGCCGACTCTACCACATCCGCTCGATCTAGCACTTCAATACCCAACTGTCTTGTTTTTAATTCCTCACCATAAAAATTTTTTGCGGTATATAACATTTCCCGGCCAAGCGTTTCACCAAATACTTTTGGAATAATATAAGTAGAACCAAATCCTGGAGTAAATCCATAACTCATAAAGTTTGCACTATAAATGGATTGTCTCGCTAAAATAATCACATCGGCAAAACATCCCATGGCTAAACCACCGCCTAAAGCATGGCCCTGCATGGCGCTAATCACAGGAACAGCACAGTTGAGCAAAATATCATGAATTTTTAAATCAGTAAAATTGCATTTTTTTTCATAAATACTCAACAATTCTTCTTGTGTTCCACCGCAACAGAAATAGTTATCATATCCGTGCAGTACCACCACTTTAATCTGTTCATCTTGATTGATGTGCTGAAAAGCCAAAATAAGTCCTTTTCTAAGATCTAAAGAAAACATATTGTGATTTTCTCGATCTTCCATAGAGACTCGGGCAATATGCTTGTTCACATAGAGCTTAACAACATGATTTATGTCCATGGTAATTTATCTTCTCGAATGTATTGAAGAATGGCAGATTGAACTTGCTTGTCTTTAATTATTTCACTGGCGGTATTAATTGCGATATTCTCCATGGCTTCATTCACAATCCATATTTGTCTAAAATAATTTTTAAGGTTTTTAATCGTATTGAATTTTAATAAACGTAAGCGATGCAAGTATTTTTCAATTACGCGTTGCGGATCTTCGGCAATTTCATCAATTAAACCAATTTGTTTTGCATCTGCAGAAGAAAATGTGTGACTCATCAACGCCATTTTATACGTGTTTTGAAAACCAATTTTTCTAATTAGATAAGGCGCAACGCATGCAGGTAATAACCCCCACAACGCTTCAGGTAAACCAAACCGTGACTTTGTCGATGCCACAACCAAATCGCTTACAGCAATAATCCCCATTCCCCCGCCAAGCACCACTCCATTCACTTGGCTAACCACAATCTTGGGTAAACAAGACAGGGTTTTAATCAGTTCCATGTATTTTTTAGACAATAAGACATTTGAATCGGTTTCCTGATTGATGATTTTATTTGCTGCATCAGCCAAATCTAAGCCAGTGCAAAAATAAGATTCATTTCCTTTGATAAGAATCACTTTATATTGCTCATTTTCTTCGAGTTGGTTTAGAACAAATAAAAGCTCATCTATTAGCGTTTCATTCATGCTGTTTTGATTTTCAGCACGATTCATTGTGATTTGGTAAACATCACCTTTCTCGTCACATTGAATTGTTTTAAAATTTTTAATCATATTTTTTAACTAAAATTGACGAGTTGATTCCACCAAACCCAAATGAATTTGACAAAGCATAAGAAACATTTTCCTGATCATTGAGATTAAATTTCCATGAGCAATCCTGAGAAAGTGGATTAACCAGGTTTTTATTTTCATGAATATACCCTCCTCGCATTTGTAAAATCGTCGCAATGATTTCAACAACACCTGCCGAAAATAAACAATGACCTGTCAGCGATTTTGTAGAGTTAATAAAAAGATTATGGATATGATGAGAAAATACACTCTTAATTGCATCGATCTCAGCTTGATCGCCAATAGTTGAGGAAGTTCCGTGTGCGTTTACATAATTGATTTCTTCAGGTTGAATTTTTGCTTCAAACATACACTTTCGCATTACTCGTTCTTCGCCTTGCTGATCAGGCTGGGTAGATTTATTGCCATCTAGCAGAATAATTCCATGCACTAGTTGAGCCAGTGCCACTCCCCCTCGTTTTTCCATGGATTGCTTTGATTCTAAAATAAGACACCCTGTACCTTGACCATAAATAAAACCTTCGCGTTGCTGATCAAAAGGACGGCACGCAAGCTCGGGTGTTTGGTAAAAACTTTTTCCACCCATTGCGCCGATCTGATCCATCGCTTGGATGGCTAACGGCGAAAGTTCTGATAAGGCGCCAATGACTAAGCAAACCTCTAATTTTCCGAATTGGATCAATTCCATCGCTTTGATAATTGCCACATTGCCACTTGCTGATGCACCGTTTGCTGCAAATCCTTGACCATGGATTGTCAATAGTTCGCTGATCGTTCCCACGTGATCGGTTTCAAGTGCATGAATAGGATATTTAGGTGAAACAAATTGTGGTTTGCTTTGAAATTTTAAGTTCGCCTGGTATTGAAAATGTTGTAAGGTTTGATCAGCAGCCACTACAATACCGATTTGATCACTTTCAGGTGTTAAAGTCTCCAGGCCTGCCATGATCCATGCCTCGAGTGCAGTTAAAACAGAAGTTTGGACGGGCAATGGAGCCCTTGCTGAATCTTGTGCACGGTTTTGTATTTGCTCTTGAATTTTTGCAAATTGCCCTAAACGCTCAAGATAGGAAAATTCTTGTAGCGGCGCATAAACGGTTTTGATTTCATGATGATTAACCACTTCATGGTATTGTTTAAAATGCGTGATACCTCGACGCAAGGATTGATCAAAATCAGGAATGGTATTGCCATTAGAGGATTGCACACCCATACCTGTGACATAAACCTCCTTCAATTATGGATTCCTTCTTGAGAAATAAGTGTCACAAGCTCTTGAATAGTGTTTGCCTTGGTTAATTTCACAAGGGGGATGTTGAGTTCTAATTTTTCAAGCGTCAACATGATAATTTCCAAACGATCAACTGAGTTTGCACCTAAGTCTTGCAATGGACGATTAAACTCAATTTCTGTCAATTGAGGAAACACACTCAAAATACTGTTTTTCAGTGCCGCAAGTACAATAGACTTTTCCATGTTACCTCCACTCATAAATTCGATGGAATTCATTAATTTCTTTCAAATAAAGGCGCTTTTCATTTAGTTTTGATAAATAACTATAAGGAATAACGTCACTATGAATTTGGACATTGCGAGTGCCGAATTTAACCATTTGGCTGGTACGCAGAATTTTTTCATAATCACTGATACTTAATTTAAATCGCTTAGATAAATGAGGTTCAATCTGCATCTGTTTGAGCGTTTGATGTGACTGCAACGTCACAATACCGCTATAAAATTCTGAGCAACATCCAGAGCCATATGAAAATATTCCTATACGTTTGGGTTTGTTGTACTCCCCATTTTCTATCGTGCTGGCTAAAGATAAAAATACCGTTGCCCCCATAATATTACCAACGCGTTGACAATAATTGACCCCCGCTTCTACCCGTTGCGTATAATCTTGTTCAATATCTTCCAATGGCATTTTGTAAAGCTTTCTCATCATGCTGCGATGTGCGCCTTTGACCATACCGCCGAACGGTGTATGAAATGACAAATAGCCAAAACTCTGTAAATAATCTGCTCCTGAAACTTTGCGTTGGTAAGCTAGAAAAGCTTGTTCACAACAATCTAGATAAGAGCTCAACGATAAATCAGAGTCTCCTGCTTCACTGTCTGGTACAGGCCTACAAGTATCCATGACTTCATAACCATAGTATCCGTTGGCGCCCACATCCACATGAAAGACTTTGGGTTTTTCACTGACCAATAATGCAACTGCGCCAGCACCAGAGCTAGGTTCTGCGAATGACCATTCCATATTAATTACATCGCTACCGTCGACAACCATAAATCGAGAAATATCTGTTGCCACCACCAGTGCTTTTGCTCCCGGCGAAGTCTGCGATAAAATAAAATGAATCGCCATTTGAAATCCAGCTGTACCAGAATAACAGGCTTGTTTTATTTCGAACATTCGGCAATGTTTGCTTAAGCCCAAATAATCATGAATATAAGTGCTCATAGACTTGCCAAAATCAATACCAGATTCTGTGCAAGTAATTAATAACTCAATCTGATTTTTTTCTTCTGCAGTTAATTGATCAATCAAAGGTTTTGCCGCATTGACTGCAAATGTCACAGGATCTTCAAATGGTAGCGAAACTGATTTCTCTTTCATTAATAAATTTGAAAAGCGACCCATATTGAGATTTCGATATTCCGCAAGTTCGGTGACATCTAAAACTGCCGTGCCACCAAACACATTCATTGATTCAATTCCAACTGCAGGCATAATTAACCTTATAAATTCGGATAAACAATTACTGTCTCATACCCATTTAATGTAGGCACTGATTTTCTTTTAAGAGAAGAATGAGGGCAGAGAGTCATATTGGGAAATGCTTCAAGAATCTTTTTAAATGCAATTTCCGCTTCTAATCGTGCAAGCGGCGCTCCTAAACAAAGATGAATGCCTCCACCAAACGCATAATGCTTGCCCTCCTTTCTTTCAACATTAAACATATGAGGGCAAGAAAATACTTCAGGATCACGATTGGCAGCCGCAATCATCAAGGATAATGTCTCACCTTTGGGTATAGTGATTCCATCAATTTCAGTTGTTTCAGCACATACTCGAGGCACTTCCGTAGCAGGGCTATCATACCTAAGCATTTCTTCTATGGCTTGCGGCATTAAATTCAAATTGTTTTTTAGCTTTTCAAATTGATCTGGGTTTTGCAATAATGCTACCATACCATTACCCAATAGGTCCGTGGTCGTCACATTGCCAGCAACAATAAATATCACACAGGTAGTGATAATCTCTTCGACAGTTAAGTCTCCCATTTCTTGTTCATGCGCATTAATCAAATTAGTCATAAAATCATCTTGCGGATTTTTTCTGCGATCAGCTATCATTTGTTTGAAATACTCACCCACTGCTAAGTGAGCAGCAAAAACTTTTTTCATGCCTTCTTCATCAATAGCAGGATCAACGGATTGAACAAGCTGATCGGACCACTCTTTAAATTGCTTATGTTGACCTTCTTCAATACCTAATACATAAGCCATCACGCGCGTGGGAAGTAAATATGAAAACTCAGCAATAAAATCAAACTGTGTTTTATGTTTAACGTTAGCAATGATTTCATCCACAATGCTTTCAATGCGTTGACGAAAACATTCTATTTCTCTTGGATTAAATGCTTTGTAAAGAAGACTGCGTTGCCGGTGATGTTCTTGGCCATCCATGTCTAGTAAACCTAACGATCCAATTTGTTGGCCCATTTTCCAAGCAAAAGTATCTTCATTGGCATATTTTTGCCAATTTCTGACACAAACGGTCTTGTTATGAAAGATTTCACGAATGTAATTTGCCTTAGTGACCACAAAACGTTTTAATTCATCATCGACTAAGATTGGCGCGTGCTCTCTAAGTTCATCAAAAATTTCATGCATGCCATCTCTAAATCGCTCATTTTGAGGAAATAAAGCACTTCCTTTTGGCAAATTTTTAGTTTTTACGTCCTTGATACTCATATGTATCCCTATCGAGTTGATAGTATAATTTTTTTGTATCCACTAAATGTGGGTACGGATTTTCGCTCTAGCGGTTCTGCCAGTTTCAAAACTGGAAATGCTTTTAGAATCTTTCCAAATGTAATTTCTATTTCCATGCGCGCTAAATGGACGCCCAAACAAAAATGAGCGCCACCACCAAAAGCTAAATGCGTAGATTCTTGCCTTTCAATATTGAACTGATGGGGGCATTGATAAGCTTTCGGATCACGATTTACGCCTGCAAGATTGAGCGTCAACGTTTGCCCTTTGTCAATAGGAACACCTTCCACATTGACTTTATCGTAACAAAAACGAGGAATTTCAGTAACTGGAGGATCAAATCGTAGCATCTCTTCAACTGCCAGGGGCATCAAATGGGGATTCGCGCGCAATTTTTCGAGCTGGTCGGGATTTTGTAACAATGCCACCATGCCATTGCCAATAAGATCTGCAGAGGTTATATTTCCAGCAACAATCAGCTGCAAACAAATCGTCGCCACTTCTTCTGAAGATAATTTTTCAACACCATCGCCATCATGAATCAGACGTGACATTAAATCATCTCGCCTTTCTAAGGTGCGAGCTTGTACGGTTTTATTAAAATATTCGTTTAAGTTTGCATTGGCTGCTTTTGCCAGTTCAAACTTTTCAGGGGATACATCAGGATCACAAATATAAACCCATTCATCAGACCATTGCTTAAATTTTGCTTGATCTTGTTTATCAACTCCTAAAATTTCAGCCATAATCATGGTCGGTAAAGGTGCGGCAATAGCTCGTATAAAATCAAACTTTTCTTGATCTTTGACCTGGTCAATCAGCTCATCCGCAATCGCTTCAAGTTTAGCTCTTAACGGTTCAACGGCTTTGGGTGTAAACGTTTTTGACACTAAGCTGCGAAGATGATGATGTTTTTCACCATCTTCATCTACCATTCCAAATTTACCATTGCGCGGAGATACAGTTTTCCCCCAAGTGCCTTCAGCGGCCACTTCCCAATCGCGCCCACAATGAGCTAGATCTTTAAATACTTTACGTGCAGCATCGTATGAAGTCACAACCCAACGTTGAAACACATTATCTTTATACACTGGGGCCACTTCTCGTATTTCATCTAGGACATCGTGCATACGATTGCGATAACGCTCATCTTGAGCAGTAAGTTGATTTCCTTCGGGTAGCTTTTTGTGGCTCATTGAGACCTCTCTCGTTTTATCTAGAAGAAATACATCGTAACATGAGCCTCTCATCAGATCAATCGTGAAATGTTATGTTTCTTAATGAGATAATTTAAGAGATCGGTTATACTCTTGCGATAAATCTTTTTCATAGAAAACACCGACAGAAAGATATTTTTCTAACATAGACTGTATCTTGAAGGCATCTGCTTCCTCATTACAGCTTAACTTAAACATATGAGAGCTTGGGGTATAATAAGCGATCATATTCATTTTTTTTAATAGTTTAATCACGTCCAATATAGCTTTAAAAGTTAAATGATAATTAAAAATAGACGACTCACTTAAATCATTACCATAAATGAATAAAATAAGATTTTTGTCTTGTTTTAAACAAAACAATTTACAACCTTTTTGATGCATTTTAATAGGCAATAATTGTTCTTTAAGAGTAGAATTTTTCGTAGCAGATCGAACGTCAAATACGCTGGAATAGCATTTTAAATGCCCAACAGCTTTACCTTGTCTTGCGCGCATCGCCATTAAGCGCACTTGCGTATATTCCAACGCAAGTTGATGAGTATTGGAAGTACAGATAATATTGTTAAATAAATCATTTCTTCTGAAGGAATCAACATGATAGATCATCCAAATCCCTATCATTTCATTAAACATGTGATCAAGTAACCCATATTTTTTTAAAAGTGATTTTGTTTTATCCACGGCGCATTTTGGATCAGTATTAAAGCATTGCGTAAACACAATTTCCTTTTCAAACTTTGAATGTAAAATACCTGACCATAATAAATAATAATTTGATTGAGTGTTTAATTTTTTTAAAAATTCAACTGTCTCATATTGCTCGAAATCAGTCATATCAAAACATATTTTAAAAAGATTAAATTTCTTAAAAAACCTTAAAGTGTTTGAATAATTTTTAATTGAAAATGACTTTGTAATTTCAAAATTTATTTTTTCCCCAGGAACAGACTTAAGGAAATGGGAACTTCTCTCAATTAATTGCAAAACATCAGACGGAATGGCAACATGATATTTTGCATAAAGTCTGATCGCACGAAATATCAGAATAGGGTCTTTTTTAATTGCCTCAATTGGATTGCTAATAAAATTAATCTTTCTATTATTTAAATCGGTACGTCCATCATAGGGATCAAGCAATAATTTTTTGGTATGATCATAATAAATTGCATTGCAAGTAAAATCTCTATGTGACGCGTCTTCTTCAATGGTCGGAGCGATGAATTGAGTGGCTAATATGCCTGATTCGAGAAAACATGTATAACATGGTCTGTTTTTATTACTGGACAGGAGTGATGAAATTTGAATGGTAATTGTAGTGGCGATCAAATAAATAGGGTGTTTAAGTCCAACTATCCTACCATTTAAGCCAATAATCTCTTTCACTTCTAACAAAGGTGCATCCGTTACAAAATCATAGTCGTCCGATGGTTTTTTTGCAATATGATCGCGGACTTGCCCGCCAACCAAATAAATTTTATATCCCTTTTCTTCTATTTTTTTTATTATAGATTCAACGAGATCGGGCAACTGGATGTAATAATGGCTTTTTTTTGTTTCATTTTCATTTTTTTTATACTCGCTATTTTCATAGACTAAGTCATTGAATGCATATTTCATTTGAGTCATTGCTTCTTGATGAGAAAAAGTTTTCTCTGATTCAATGCTGCTTAATAAAAATTGTCTCAGCTGAGACAGTTCATCATGATTTTTTAAAGAAATTGTTTGCTCTTGATCAATCAAGCTAATACATTTTTTGTAATGGAAATCCCTTAATTTCTCTTTATTTATCTGCTCATCTCCAGTTAATTCTTTAGCCCATGAAAAATATGTATCTCCTAAACACATATGATAGTATATCTCAAAACTGCTGATTGACTCTGATTGAATTTCTTCTTGCATCGTAAGGCACAGTTGCTCTGCTTCTTGAAATAATTTTTTTATGATTAACTGATTTAATCTTAAATAAATGTTTGGGATAAGGCTTGGCTCTTCTTCAGTCGTTTTATTTTCAGTCTCGGGATTTGTTGTTTTTTTCTGCACTGTGAATTTATTTTTTATTTCTTTTAATTGGCTTAATATGGGCGTAGCACGTTTCGTTTTAACCTCCGCCATCAGGAGATTAATGGAATTTATTTGCTCAGCTTCCCGCAAAGATTGACTGTTCCATACGGAGTTTAACTTTTGCTCTATTTCAAATAATGCTTTGACCAAACCTTCCAGATGGGATTGAGATTCATTTTCTTTAATATATGGTTTAATTTTTTCGAATTTAAAGAGTTTAATTTTAATAATTAAAACTTGTTTCTTTAAATTTAAAAAGGAAATCCAATCATTGTTCCATGGGTTGAGTTCAAGATTCAGAGCTTGCTGAGGATTTGATAAAAATTCATCTATTGTCAGCTGACAAATATTTAATGCTTTTAAAATTTCAATGACCAGCTTATCGTAAATATTCCAGCTTATATTAATGTTTTGATTGATTCTAAATTTTTCAGATTGATTTTGATCTGATAAAATAAATTCAAGCATTCCAATAAAATTTGTCTCTTGAAAAACATTTAGCAGATTTATCGAAAATCCAATGCTCTTCTCTTGGCGCAACTTCATCGATTCGTAATAATGAATAAAAAACACTCTCAGCTGAATTAAATATTTCATACATTGATAGACGGGTGAGGGAGGGTCGGCACTATACGCTCTGCTAACTGGATGGATATAAAATTCCTCCTTTGATAAAAAGGAGGCCAATAGTTTATTTGAATTATTATAAAACCGAATCAAATCCAAATGATAGCATAATGATGCGCTCATATACTGCAAAGTGGATAACGGTAATTCTTGAGTATTTTTTGAGGCGATTGCAATAAATTTATCTATCCATTTTTTTATTTTTAATAAAATTTCTAAAACGTCGTCTTGCTGATTGACTTTATAAGTCAGTGTTAAAATATCGACAATACTACCAATAGCGGGAAAGAAATATTGGGGATATTTTTCGTATACCACGATGCTGTTTTTATCAAGCACCATTTGAGCTGAAAATTCTTTAATATAACCCACAATTTTCACATATAAATCATTATCTTTCACTAGGCAATAATGCAAATGAGTTGCAAATATCTTGAAAAGACAGGTATATTGATCATCGTGTGTGCCTAACTGTCGCATCGTTAAACCATACAACACTTTTGCCCTTTTGATCCCCTCTTCATTAGTAATGCCTTGGGCCTGATGTGCAGTTTGCATTTCTAAATATTGTAAATCAAACATACAACCCCCCAGGGATGTTTAGATTCTTAAAGTAACGATGATCATTGCATCCTAAAATAGGAAAAAAATTATTTTGAGTGAACAATCATTATTTATTAAGCGCGCGCCTTGATTAATAACTCTTGTACTTCCTCTTTAAATTGTTGGACATAGACTCCAAAACTTTTTTGTTCTTCATCTCTTAAAGTTAAGACTTCAAAGCCTTCTTCGGTAACCAAAATGGTATGCTCCCATTGCGCAGATAAGCGGCGATCTTTCGTGATGACCGTCCATTTATCTTTTAAAAGCTTGACTTCTGGACCGCCTTGATTAATCATGGGCTCAATGGTAAACGTCATCCCTGGTTTTAATTCTACACCTTGACCGGCTTTGCCAAAATGCACAACCTGCGGTGGCTCATGCATCTTACTCCCAATCCCGTGGCCACAATAATCACGAACGACAGAATAATGATTCGCCTGCGCATGTTGTTGAATAATGTAACCAATGTCACCTAGAGTGTGACCCGGCTTCACTGCTAAAATACCGCGGTATAAACAGTGTTGCGTCACATCAACTAACCGCTGTGCATGCGACGCCACCTCGCCCACACACACCATAATACTACTGTCTCCATAATAACCTTCATGTTTGACGGTAATATCTAAATTCACAATGTCGCCTTTTTTTAAGGGTTTATCTGAAGGCCATCCATGACAAACCACATTATTCGGCGATGTATTAACACAATATGGAAAATCATATTGCCCTTTACTACCAGGCGTTGTATGAAGCGTATTGATAATATAATCTTCGCAAAAGGCATTAACCTCCAATGTTGTCATACCAGGTTTCACTACATGGCTCACCGCCTCCAATACTTGAGAGGTAAACTTGCCAGCAACGCGCATTTTTGCAATTTCTTCTTTCGTTTTAATCAAGACACTTTCCTTTATTGATGGGTGGATCATATCATAAGTCTACAAAACGACCCTAGCAAAACAAAGATAATAAGCAATGAGGATAAACAATTGCAAAGCTACTTTTTTTTAAGGGGTGCGTTTTGTTTGTGTTTTGGAACTTCTTTTAACTCATTAAGTAAATTTTCCAACTGTTCTCGACGTTTTGAAGCAATACCTTTGAGAGTCCTGCAGTCGATACCCTCTGCAGTCCACAATTTCCAGTCAGTCCTGTCACTATATCGGCGACGATACCAGCGAAGCGGTCCAGCCCCTGTGGCCGCGTATGCCTCTAAGTCACCACCACGAACACATGCAAACCCAGACCAAGACTCATTCGAATCATCAGGATTTGAAAATTGACCCAATTCACCTCTATCTGACTTAAACCAGTTACCATTTCGAATTTGACGCGTACGTGGCAAAGTCTCTTCTACATAAGACCGATTGTAACGACCCGCAATAATATCCGTTCGACAAAGTTCATTGACGAAATGAATGGGGAGCATTGCTTGTGCGCCACCCACTCGCTTAACCCAAAATTCGCCGAAATCAATCGGTTGAGCAAAGTAACCCTTTTGTGCCTTATCCACATATTCTTCGACTGCTTCAATAAAATTATTAACCAGCGTATAAGCAGTTTGTCCATGCTCAGATACCCAGTTACCTGTTTTGTGTCCAGCTGCTTGCTCTGCTGCGGCTTCTTTGGGTATGTACTTCATGATCATTTTCCACATATGCCAATCTAACGCCCACATCGCGTATTGAAGCCCTGTGATTTGAGTAAATTTTCGTTTTGATAAATCGACTACTGTGCCAGAATATAATAATAATTCTGGTTTTTTTTGAATCATTTTTTCAGCATACTCTTGCTCACCTGACACAATGAATTTCAAAAAAAGATCACCTTCATCTTTATCAACAGTAGAAGTAGAATTTAAAAGGCTCTCATAACTACGTAACATAACTACTCCTAAAAAATAATTCAAACCCCCACGTATTCTCGTCTAAATCGATCGTTTTTGCAACGAATTTGAGCAACAAGCTCAAAATGCTTTTTTGGACGATTAAAAAAATCTGTTATTGTTTTTTATAATTGGCTATATTTAATAAATATATTTGCACACCGCGGTATTTTTTGTTCCACTATCCATACTAAATCACAATAATGGACGCGATCATGACTTATTGGGTTATCGCACAGAAGTGAGCCCCCCAATAAACTGGTACTAAAAACGGAGGGTTTACTAAATGCTGTTAAAATAGAATGGGGGATATTATGCAAGGTTTTCTCAAACTTTTTTCCTGTAATCACAATCAAGATGTTGTGCAACACTGCTACTTTATTCAAGAAATAACACAAGTAGTAAGCACAGGCCATCAATTTTCTGATGATTTTTTAAATGGCTTAGGTGTAAGCCGAGAGGCTCGTTATCATGAAACCCTTGAATCGGCAAAAAAAGCTTTAAGAGAAATAATTAACCTGGGCGATAGCAGTCATATTATTATTGAACTAAATAATATGCCCAAGACTTCTTTTGAAAAAACCTCGTCTGCTTCACTCTCATTAAAACGAAACAACATCACTTTACTTACCACCCCTGCATATCTAAGTGCTATTTATTTTGTTCCTTATGATAAACCCGCCAGCGACTTTATTCAGCAAGGAAAATCTGCGTCAAAAAATAAAAAGAATACTAATGGTTAAAAAATATATTGAATTATCAAATTAATTGATTAAGGCCTTTTCTTGTCTTTTGGTTTTTTAGAATCTTTTTCTCTGTTTCTTCCTCATCTACATTCAACAGCTGCCTTCGCAAGCATTGCAACTCAAAATACAGTTGTCGTATTTGACGAAGACTCATATTAGGGTTTGTTTTGGCTTCGTGAAAAGCTTCTTCCAAATTTGGTAATAGTTTAAGACCTTCATCCTTGTTCATTGCGTTTAACATCCTTGTTTTACGGTAAGGATCTTGGATCAATTCTGTTGATCTGTCAAAACAGTTGTATTTATGTGCTCTATCAATATCAGATCATAATTATTTAAGGCGGGTATTAAACAATTTTTCGGTTCTAGCTTTAGTAAAATGATTCCAAAAAAATAGGCACCTTATCGGTAGTCCAAACAGGAACGCCTGTTCCAAAAAAGTCTTTGTCTTCTGTCCAAATCGAACAATTGAGCGCCATGGCAGTGGCTAGAACAGGCCAATCCGCTGCATCACGCGTGGTTATTCTCCTTTTGGCATCTTTTTCATGGACGATATAAACATCGTCGCCCACAATATTTAACAAGCATTCGAGTTTAGATAACACCTCAAGAGCTGCGTGGGGAGACAATCCTCGTTTTTCAAAAAGAACGGGTAAATATTTTTGTGCATCTTTCATGCAAACATCCGGTGTGAAAAAGCCTACTTTGCGCTGGTAAGTAAGTAACAGCTCTTTTACTTGTTTTCCAAGCACAGCGCGAATAAGTATGTTGGCGTCCAAGACAATCCGATTATCTGTCACTGTTGTTCCTTGTGCTTTTTGGTACCCTGCCGAAGCGCACGAAAGTCTGCAAGCAACTCCTCTTCTGTTAAACCATTAGAGATAAGCAGTTTATCCAGCTGCAAGGCAGCACGTTTTAATTCCTCTACATCTGTTTCGCTGGGTTGATGAGTAGGAATGTAATAGCCGAGAGTTTTACCATGGCAAGTAATGGCGATGGGCGATGGTGATTTTAAGTAACGCATGACATGAGCACGAAACTCACGCACGCCTATTTTAAACAGATCTAAGTTCATAACGCCGGCCCCTATTTTGTGTACACATGTGTACATAATAGCACAAGAACCCTTCATCAGCAATCGAGAGAAATTAATGCTTAAAAAATAAGGGGCTAGTCTTTTATTGGTTAATTTTCTCATGCGCATGCTCTATCCTGAGCGGGCAAACGGATAACCAGCGTAGGCCAAAAATCATTGTCGCGGTGAACCTCTAACATGCCGATCAATACCAGCGGCAACCCTTTAAACAGCACAGCAAAGGCTATTTGAAAGGCATTGTACGTACATTTTTGTCGACTTAACAAATCAAGCTGTGATTCATAAGCCTTCAAAATATCAATAAGATAAGCATCCTTATTATTAACATTGTCATGCAATAATAGGTCGCATATTGCTTCACTGATTTTAACATCTGCTTTGATGCGGGTCTTATCGAATGCCAACGCTGTATAATCCAATAGTTGGGCTGTGTCGATTTTTAAGTTTGATGCTAAACGGCTCATGATTTGTGTTCCTTATGTTGATTAATCAAGACTAAAGACATGAACTTCATTGTCTACTCGAATGCTAAAATAACTTGTTGTAAATAAATCTTGGCAAAAGGTTTTGTAGTCGAAATAACGTTTTACTCGATTAGGTGAATCGACATAGATGTCATCTACTACTTGCTTGGCGAATTTAAGTCTATTTTCCCATGAGCCGTGATAATGCTCTCTTAGCAGTATCGCTGCATCATCAGGCGTGTAATCCCTCAGCAATGCTGCCGCCAATGCCCCATGCACCTCAATGAACTTTGCATAGTCACAAATGGTTTCAAGGTCTAACTCATTTGAAAGCACTAGTTGATTTAAACAATCAAAATCAAAACAATTATCTATAAACCACCCTTGAGTTTGTGCTTCTGGGCTGGTAGCTAACATGTCATGGATTTGCTCAAGGGCGGTTTCTTTCTCCTGCGCCGCATTTACCCAACAGCCGTAAAGTGGATTGCCATTGTTATGTGAAGCAGTACAAGCAACGTAAATATGTGGGCGAAGTGTTTGGGGCATGATGATGGTTCCTTTGTTTAAAAATAAGCGTATTCATTCAGGGGCTGATAAACAGCCCCTGCTTAAGTTCATTAATCGATAGCACGATAGATTGCGCTGGCCTCTGGGTGAAATTCTGCATAATCTTTTAAGTCGTAATAATATTCAATGACGGTAGATGCAGCTGTCGCTTCAGCCAAACGGCACAACGCAAAGAGCGTTGTAATGATGCCAAATGCGTCAGCGCTGACTATTCCTTCATATCCATTCTCCCACCAGCAGATGTTAAATAAATCCTCGCGACCGGGTCTTAAATAAAAACTTCCATTAGAAAGCATCATAAAATCCCAATAACAAGGTTTTTTACTTTCCTCTTCTTTCTCGAGGAATTCATCTGCAATGTTAAATACCCAATTCTCAAATCGCGAAAAATCTTTAGGTAATTTACGCGGTAAGAAATTAAGGCGTTTGTTTTCAGGTACAAGGGTTGCTGTTATACTCTGTGATGAGTGGATGATTGTGTTTTCCATCTGAAGCGCTCCTATGATTGATGTTTATATACATCTATTGTAGCTTATTAACATCGGATGTCAAGCTTTTTTGCATAATTTGATGTTTATTGATATAGTTTTGATGTTTATAAACAACAGACAGGTCAACAATGAAAGACAATAAAGCATTTTGGGGTAAAGTCGCTTCTAAAATTATTAAAACCGAGATGGCTAAACGCGATCTCAATTATCCCGAGCTAGTGACACGTTTACATGACCAAAAAGTAAGTGACATCAAAGTGGATGACTTGAGAGCGCGTTTATCCCGAGGTAACTTCAGCGCTATTTTATTTGTACAATGCTTAAAAGTAATGGGTGTCACCAACCTGCCTTTAGACCCAAGTCTGTTTGAAGATAATTAATTTTAAATTGAACGTATTGACCATCAATATTAAGTATTTTTTAAAATTAAAAAACTTTCATTATTAACCCAATCATTAAACCAAAACTATTTTGCGCTCACGCGCCTGTGGGTTCATAAATACACACACCTGTCGCAACGGTGTTGCTGATGATTTTTTTGTACAACCAATTGTTTTCTATTTAAAAATCCTCTATTAGCGCGCGTAACAGGATGATATCAATTTGATATCTTTTTTATATCTATTTGATATCAGGCAAATAAAAGTGATATCAATCAGCATTGATACAAGATATCAAATAGATATCTTTTTAAATAATAAATTTTAGGTTTCAAGAGGTTATACGGTTAGATCATTTTTTAAAATACGTGTCATGAAAATTTATTCTGATATCACCTGACACACCTTGGGCGTGGATTTTTTTCATAAAAATTTTAATGAGTGGCGCACTCATGCGCCAGTTTTTTATTTACCCTACCTTCATGAGAGGAAATATCATGAAACGTGAACCCATTTTATTAAGACTTAGCCTATCTGAATATGAAAAAATTAAAAGCTACGGGAAAAAACACCGCCTGACAGTCACTCAAGTCATTCGCGATTTAATTAACGGGAGTCGTTGTTTTTGCCATCAACCTCATGCGTCTTCCTTATTCATGGGAAACACAGCACATCCTTTCGACGGTTGGGCCGATTTCTTATCCGATTATCAAAAAAACTCCACGCAGTGCCTTAAGTTCACTTTTGAAACATTAACTTTACTGCGTCTGATGCTGGAAACGACGCACCCCAATTACATTGAAAAAGCAAAGCATATTCGCACACGTCGATTTGATTTGCGTGCGGACGAAAATGATATTCGACAAGATAATACGGAGGAAAACTGATGCGTTATTTTATTCGCGGCGGTGAAATTATCATTCATCAAATCCTCATGTGGGCGCAGGTGGTTATAAAGCTCACGATCGCTCTTTTATTAGTTTATGCCCTCGTGCTAGCGGGCATGTTTTTATTTAAGACCCAGGGCTTTGAACGTCATCTTGTCTGGCAGTATTGGTTAGCCCAATCTTTTTTACCTGCGGATGCAATGCTTGTCGTTGAGTGGGCTAATGGGGATACCTATTCAGTCCGTGCGGATACTTTCTTGGCCAGCATTGACGTCAATCACACCGTCATGCGTGTTTGGCATACGTTTGCGATTTTAGCGCGTAAATTGGCCTGGTGGTTCACGGGGCTATATGTTGTTTGCATTGGATTGCTTGCATTCAAAGGCTTTCTGCAATCACGTTCTCAATTCATTCGAGGGTCGCGATTGATATCGGCTGCAATCTTAAAATGGCATTTAAAATCGCGCTTTCAAGCTTCTCCCATTACTTTGGGTGGCGTACCATTGGTTCAAGCCATTAGACGTCACCATGTTTTGCTCATTGGAGCAACGGGGAGCGGTAAAACACAAGGTATTTTAGAGCTGCTGGAAGGATTTCGCAAAGAAAACTACAAAGTCATCGTGCTGGACCCAGAATGTACCGCTGTTAAATATTTTTACCGCGATACCCATGACATCATTATTAACCCTATGGATATGCGCGCCAATTATTGGGACTTTTGGAAAGATGCGCGCAATGAATCGCAACTTGAATACATCGCAGCCGCGCTGGTACCTGAGCCTAAAAGCGGTGCTGACCCTTTCTGGAATCATGCGGCGCGCGTTTTATTTTTAGAAACAGCAAAAGTGGTCCTTAAAGAGCGCGCTGAACATACGCGTGACGAAGCAAGCAAACCAGGCATTCAACGTTTGTTATCGCTACTCACCACGGCCGATTTAAAAATCTTAGAAAATGCCTTAAAAGGAACGATTGCAGAATCACTGGTCAGCCGTGATGCCGAAAAATTGGCTTTAAGTGTTAAATCAACCCTTTCTGCTTATTTACGATGCCTTGAATTAATCAAGGATACTCATCCTGATTTCTCTATCCGTGATTGGGTGCATGATTCCAATGATTCGTGGCTATTCATTACTTCGCGCGAAGATATGCACGAAACCTTTAAGCCTTTGTTATCGGTCATATTGGATGTCGTTGCCAATGAATTACTGACGTTAGATGAAAACCCGCAGCGTAAAATTGCTTTGGTCATTGATGAGGAAGCCAGCCTTAACCCATCACGCTCTTTACAAGAAATACGAGCCAGAGGCAGTAAACGCGGCGTACAAGTTGTCTCCGGCTATCAAACCCCCGCTCAAGCCGTAGCATTATCCGGCGCAGCGAGTGCTCAAGCTTTATTCTCGATGTATGGGACACGCGTGTATTTTACTTGCAATGATGCGGAGAGTGCAAAACAAGCCTCGCATGACTTAGGGCAACAAGAAATTTTAGAAGTCCACGAAAGTGTATCGCTGGGTGCTAATCCTATTCGTGACGGTATCAGCATGACGCGTCAACGTCGAATAATTGACTTGGTCATGAGCGATGAAATCATGAACCTGCCACCCCGTAAAGCATACATGCGATTCTCTGGTAATTACCCTATCGCTCAAATTGAAGTCCCTGTTTGCTCATTGCCCAAACGCGCACTGGGATTCATCGCAAAAGCAGAAGAAAATAATACTCTACCCAGCCCCGCGCCATCACACGATAGCAATGAACATAACAACGATGATGTTACGCGCAAAACAGATGAAACATCGGAAGAGGCAGGAAGAGATAAAGAAGACGAATACGTGAATGAACGGTTTTAGGAAGGAATCATGCTCTCGCTTAAAAATTTAACGAATGCAAGTGATGCGCTGGGTTATTACCAACAGGTGCTCGATTATTACGCGGGCAGTGGTGAATATGCTGTTCAAATGAAGTGGCAAGGCAAAGTGCTTCATGCACTTTTTGGTGATAAAAAACCCACATTAAATGATTTTAAAAACTTGCTGGATGGAAAATTACCCAGCGGACAACAGCTTGGGCGCATTGAGAACGGAAAAACCCATCACCGCCCCGGTATCGACTTAACCTTCTCGGCGCCCAAGTCTCTTTCTATTTTAGCACTGATTTATGGTGACAAGAATATTCTTAATGCACACATCACGGCAGTGACACGCAGCTTGAAATGGCTTGAAAATAATATTTTGCAAACCCGGGTTAACGGTGAACCTAGCCCTGCGGATAGAGTGGCATTTGTGAAGTTTTTAGAGTTTTTCTCGCGTGAACTGGACCCGCAAATTCATACCCATTGTGTGTTATTGAACCTTTGCCAAAGCCTCCAAGATGATAAAATACGCTCTATTTTTTCCGATTCAGTGTTTCAAAACAAAATGCTGGTAGGGCTTATTTACCGAAGTTTTCTAGCCATTGAAATTCAAAAACTGGGTTATGAAATTGAAATTACCAGTGATAAAGGCACCTTTGAAATTAAAGGAGTACCTAAGTCCCTCATCGATTTATTCTCAAAGCGCAGCGCACAAATTGATGCACAAGCCTTGGCATTGGGCCGTGAAGATGCAAAATTTAAAGCCCTGTTAAATTTAACCACCCGAAAAAACAAAATCCCTGAAACAGCCATCGATAAACAAATTGAACAATGGAAAGCGCAAATAATCGAGCTTTCTAAAAATCTAGATGTGGGCCTTGATAAAGGGTTTGAGCAATTTAAAATCAATCACAAGTTTCGTCTTCGCGACAGTAAACTCATTAGTGGCGAAGCCATTCAAGCCGGCATTGCAAAGCTTGATGAATTTAAACGCATGACCACCAAACAAGAAATCATTTATGAAGCGACCCGTTTATCGTTAGGGTCTGTATTACCTAAAGCCATTGAAGCGGCCTTTGAGCGTGCACTAGGTTCAAGGCTTATTTTGCCTATCCAGCAAAACGAACAGGAACGCAACCAACATCAGCAATACTACATGTCCGCTCACAATGCAACGCTGGGCCAGGCACTGCAAATGAATGCTAAACAAAACCATATAGCATCGCTACGCTCAAACTTAATCAGTCTTATCGCAAGTCGATGGATTCTCTCCAAAGATTTGCAACACACAGCTGATAACAGCGTTTATAAAAGCTTGATTGATTTTGCATTCAGCGCTTCGCGCGAAATGGTGGTCGATAACCTTTGTCCCAAAGTCGATAAAGTCTTTTTGGAACGCGCAAAAAACTTTGCTTCATTCTTGGGTGCTCATCTGTTTCATGTGAGCGTATCCGGTGTCGATAGAAAAATCTGCACGCAAGCTGGACTCAAGAGCTGGAGTTTAGATTACCTTCACAAAGCCGTGATTAAACCTGGCAGTCTTTTGGTAGTGCACGGCAGTGAAAAGCTTTTATACGCCCAGATGCGCGATATCAGCGAAATTGCCAAAACCCATCAATGCAAAATCATATGGGCTAATGATAAAAATATCCATGCTCTGGACAGAAGACTTTCTGCCGTTGAATTAGTCGCACCTTTTCTGCCGCGGACCAGCTTTGAAGTGGGCACATCACATCGCTTATCGTACGATTATACGGTGGTGGGTGCGAAAGCTTTACAATTAACCAGTTTACCCAGTGATAATTTTATTCAAGCCTTTGCCAAGCAGTATGCTTACCAAGAAAATTCGCCACTGTTATCTTACCAAAAAGACACCGTGAATTTAGCGGTGCGTGAGCATCTGGTTCAAAACAATACTTTGCGTGATGAGGCCATGACCGTCAAAACACACGTGCATCAGTATTTAAGTTTAGCCCAAATGAAGCGCCCTACCGCTTATCAGGTGGGCGATGTGATTCGTTTGAAAACATTAGCGCGTGCTGGAATTCAAGAATCATCAAAGGCAGAAGTTACGTTCAACTCTTTACGTAAAAATAAAACACCCACCTATTCGGCTAACGATCACTTTAGCATCACAGCAATTCAGGGCAGTGTGTTAACACTCGTACACAGTCAACATCATACGCAGCATACATTGAACGTGGAAGATATCACCCACTTTCGCGATCTAGCGGTGTTCACGCAGCGCTCGATCGCTATTACGGTGGGTGATAAACTTATTTTACCGGCCTTTGATATTTATGGCAAACCTTACCAAAATCAAATGGGCATCATCAGCGCTCTCGATCGCAAAGCCATCACCCTAAAGTTACCTCATGTGAAAAAACCGTTTATACTGCATTTAGAAGATAAACAAGGACTATCACGCACAATCTATGCCGATTACGGTTATTGTGTGCATCCATCCGCGCGCATACCGCACCTAAATCATGCGCATCTTGATTGCCGCGCTGTTCACAGCATTAATGCACTACGTGTGTTAAGTGGCATGAATGCAAAAGTCACTCTTTATACCGATAGCCCGCAAGGGGTAATGCGCGCATTAGAATCCATTAAACCTGAAATGCAACCCATCACTGCGTTAACTTCGTTTCAAAACTCCGCTCTTGATTCAAACACGGTACTCTCTAAACACATTCCTGATACTGATTTAAAAGCCACTGTCACGACCACCGCTTTACGCCAAGCGCTACAAGAATTAAGCTTTGAGGGGAAAACACAATTGAGCCAGTGGGATATTACACAGCGTGCCATGGCCTTGTGCGTAGGTGAAGCGGATATTCATGACTTTCGCCGTGGATTTCAAACTTTATTGGATTCGAGCGATGTGATTCAAGAAGGAAAATTCTATACCGCGAACTGGGTAATGCAATACCGCGATGCGTTGATACAAGCATTTCAAGGACTGGAAGAGGAATGCGGGAAAACCCAGCACAGTGATACTGAAAAAAAACCTCAAATCCCGCGGCTTTCCAATGAAGCTGTTTTGCATTACATCAAGAATGAAGCCCCTCAATTGGAAAAAGAACCCATTCAAGCGATTGTAGATATCACTACATCCAATAAAGGTTTATCGTTATTACAAGGTCCTGCGGGCAGTGCGAAGACGTCTCTTGTTTTGCGTCATGTCGCTGCACTCTTTGAAAAACAAAACATTAAAGTCATTGGCATTGCACCCCAACATTCTCAAAAAGATGAACTGTGTAAAAAAGCCGGCATCCCCACCATGACCTTAAAGAAGTTCTTGCAGCTTGAAAAATCGCATCAATTGCAAGATATCGTGGACAAAGAAAAAACCGTAATACTCGTGGATGAATCTTCGATGCTCAGTTACAAAGACATGTTGGATTTAACGCACATTGCCAATCGTTATACCGTCAAGATGGTGTTCGCAGGAGACAGTCAACAGCTAGACTCTCCTCGCTCATCCCAGCCTTTTTTGCATTTGCAGCAGCAAGAAGGCATTCAAGTATCCACATTGAAAAAAATCTACCGGCAATGCGCAATAAAGCGACCCGAACTTCACAAAGCCATTGTGGCACTCACGCAATTAAAACCAGGCGAACAAACCAAAAGCCTTACTCCTTATCTTCGCAACGCAACGGAAAATAAAAGTTTAATGGACACGTTGTGCGATACGTATCACAAGCTACCCTCATTTTTAAAAAACGATACGTTGATATTGACTCTTACAAATGACGAGCGTCATGCAATCAATGAACGCTTACGCATCAAAGATGCGCCAGCTTTTACCCAAGTGATGCTACGCAGTGAAGATTTAAGCACTGAGATGCGCTACCGCGTTGGCTATTATATCGAAGGAAATATTTTAAAGTTTAATAAAGAAATTAAAGAAGCAGGTATCGCTGCAAACACTTATTGGCAGATTTTGGCCAAAGATGTGGATAAAAATCGTTTAATCATTGCGGCTTGCCATTTAGATGAAGATGGAAAACTTAAAACCACCCACAGTATCACGATAGACCCTATGCGTAAAATCTTTCACCGTGAGAATACGCTGGAATATTTCAAAGCAACCGAGCAACCGCTTGCCGTCAATGACAAAGTGATGCTCACAAATAACATTCGGCATGAATCATCGGTGAAACTCACCACGTCAAAACAAGGGGTTTTAAAAAGTTTTAATGAAACCCACTTTACGATTGATTTTGGTAATAACGAGATTGTAAAACTTGAGCGCAGCAACCTTCATCATGCGCATATAGACTTAGGGTATGCTAGAACTTATCACAATGCCCAAAGCCTAGATGCCGCCTGTGTCTTGATGCTGGCGGATGTCGCCAGCAAAATGCTCAATTATGTCAGTAATTATGTCGGTGCGACCCGTTGTAAAAAATTCTTGCGCATCTTTACGCAGGATATCCGTAAATATTTAGAATTGACTCAAAAATCGAGTCGTGGATGGACGGCAGAAAAGACCCACTTACCTGCCCAACAAGATAAGTGCGAAATCGATGAAAACAAACTTCTGAATGATTTAAATTATAAATTAGAACAACACGCACACACTCTTTTTGGTCAGCCCAAAGAAATATTACCTAACGCTCTGTTGTATGGAAGCGCTGACGTTAAAAAAGGAGTAGTGATTATTACGCAGGATAAAGATGATGCTAAGCGCGGGGATTGTTTATATGCCGGTGTCAAATTGGATTTTGTATCACTGATTGAACTCACGCAAAATCTAAAGCGAGATAAAGCCTTGCAGGTGGCAGCCGAAAAACTGATGGGCCACCCTATTGAAGATTATTACCCACTCAGCCAAAAGCAGTTGGAAGCACGTGAAATGCAACGTACTGAAATAGCATTAAAGTCAAATGAGCATTCTACAAACTCGCTAATGAATAAACGTGAACAAACTCAAGAAGAAAAAGCACAACGCAAACAAAGTATTCAATACGCGCAAACCCTGTATCAACGATCACAGCCTGCCAAAGGCACAATAGCTCAAAGGTACTTGGTTGAACACCGGAAAATACCTAAAGAGATTATTCACAATCACCCCGATGATATTCGTTACATCCGGCACAATAACCACCCTGCAGCCCTCTTTCCACTGCGCGATGGCAAAGGAAACATACAAGCCGTGCAACTCGTCTACTTAGACGAAAAAACGGCTCAAAAAACGATGGTGACGTTAGGTCACGGAGAAAATCAAATCACACTCGCTAAACAAACGTTGGGTCTCATGAAAGGTGCCAGCATACAAATTGGTAATCGTCATGGCACCCCTTACATTGCCGAAGGTCCTGAAACAGGCTTGAGCGTACTGGCCATGAAACCCAATGCTCGTGTGCATGTCACATGCAGTCTTAATAACATGGCCAATGCACCGCTTGATATCGCGCCCACTCAAATCATTGTTTGCGCGGATAATGATAATTTTCCTGTTAAAGGCGAACAATCACAAAAAGCCCTCTTGGGCGCATTAAGCAAGCTTGCGGATAAATATTGGAGTGTCGATTTAACTATGCCCGCGTTAATTAATAATGAAAAAACGGATTTTAATGATATGTTGAAAAGTAAAAAATTAGAAGATGCGAAATATGAGTTTGAGAAGATGCTAAAAAACCGTATGACATTTGATATCAAGGATTTTAGTACCGAGGAACGAAATAAAAGTAATAAAAATATTGATTTTGAAACGCAACAAAATGCAAAACAAAAACTTGAGCATGTTATCATCAATATAAGTCAGATTAATAGATTTTATGAGAGATAATGATACAAGACCTTGTATGGTAGATTAAAATTGTGTTATATATAGTGTAGTGCGCCGTCGGTTTGGAGACTGTCTCGGTTTGTAAAATTTAAGAAAATTTATTGGCAGACAAATAAAAGATGGGATACATTTTAAAATTAATAGATTGGTTTTCACAATTTTTTAATAGAAAAAATAATCACACTCAATCGAACTCAATGAGCGGAAATCATAATTACAACAATAACAGCAATATTAAAAGTGCGCCTGATAATAATGGTTTCATTGGAAATGCACAGACAGTTAACATTAACAATAACTACCCTCATCCATCTACGAACAACGCTCCGAATACATTATTGGCAGCAGGGGTCAGTCCAAGCATAAAGATCGATGCAGAACCTACTTTCTTTGCTAGATTTAATTCACCAAATAGTAAATGCGATGGGAATTGGGGATTGGCTTTCGCTTCGATTAAAATTATTAACCTCACACCATCACCCTTCACAGTAAAAAGCTTGCATCTTAAATATACGATTGATAATGAAAATTATTCTGTAGACTCTGTAGTAATTTTAACTGCTAGTATTTATTCTTCTTTAGTCAAACAAAAAGTAAACACTGCTATCCTCACAACTGAATTAGGTAACTTTAATTGTATGGATTGGAATAATATTAGAGTACAAATTAATGATTTTAGTATTATACATCCTCATGGTTTACTTTTTGGCAGCGCATATTTCGTCTTGAATATCAAAGAATTTGAAAAATTAAAACACATAAAAAATGTTGAGCTTATTCTTTCCGACTATTCTGGCCTTGAGTCAGTGCATCCAATTCCAATAGAAAATAAAAAGATAGATGAAAACAAAAATTATATTTTAAATAATAGGAAAGATTCGTGTGATGCACTAGAAAAAATTCATACACAAAAAGATAAACCTCTTGAACCTTCTTAAGAAAAAATAATAAGCGTTTTAACAAACTGATTTACACAGTTCTATTTCGGCGGCCTTTTCTCTTCAATACGACCTCCTTTTGGCTTAGGTTTCAAAATCTCTCTATTCTGTGCTGCTCGATCTTACTATTAAATCATGATATTATATGACAGGTTATTCCATACAAAATATTTGAGGCACACTAAGCAATGTCGTCAGAATTTCAATGGATTTTTAAAGATCTAGAAAGAAAAAGAGAGTCGGTATTATCTAAATTATTATTAAAAGATAAAAATAAAGTATTTATTAAGCCAATGTTATTAGTTGCTACATTAATTTTAGGAATTTATATTTTTTTTATCACTGGACCGACTCCTGAAAATATAATTTTGTTTTTAATTTTTATGTACGGAGCACCTTTTTTAATTGATCTTAAAAAACAATTTCAAATAAATGAAATGCGGTATCTTGATTTAAAAAATTCGTTACAAATTATTGCCAATACCATGGTTTATGCAAAAGAAGCCTGGTACTATGGCGGACGATGGTCCAGTAACCAAATTAAAGATGAATTGAAAGTTAGGGAAAATGAAGATTATCAAACTTCCAAAGACCGAGATTTATCAGAAATAGAAAAACATTTATGGATGCTTTATATCAAAACAAATAATTTTGCATTCTGTCACATATTGACCCATCTGCTAAAAGGAGAGAAGGCACGCTTTGCATTTATAAATTTAAAAAATTCATCTATTATTATAATGAGCGCACTATACGGAGAAAAAGAAAATGAGTCTTTGTATGATACCCATCTATCCGTAGAGCCTATTTTCTTAGAAGAACCCCATATTCCTGTAGACGAGGATGATCTCTCTCACCAAGGTACAATAAAAGAATATTCAATAAATGACAATAAATGGCTATATTGGGGAGGATTAGTTAATAACACTAGAAATGCGCTTGATTATGATCTTGCTGAAAAATTAATTGATAAAGAAGAAAGAGAGCAAGATCCTATGGGCCACAGCCTTTGTAAGCCTCAGAATCTTATATTCGAAGTGTATAATGGTCATGTTTATGAGTTAGAACATGAAACGGATAGACTTCGAAAAGAAATTAATAATTTTTTAAAGTACAATTATTAATTTTTTGATAATTATTAATAAATATTCCCTCCTATTTTATAAAAATATTCCCTCAGCTCATCCCAATCTAAATCTTTTGGAAAAACATTCCCATAATCTAAAAAAACACCACCACGCGTCTCTTCAAGGAATTGTTCGCAACTTTCTCTCGGAAACTTAGCAATTAAAGAATCATAAAAATCCTTTGATGTTCTATAATGATGTGTATGAATAAAAATATTCCATTTTTTCTCAAGTTCATCCTCGCTTTTAATATCAATAATTTCTACCTCTTCATACTCTCTTCCCCAGGAATCTCCCCACGCGGACTGAAATAACTGCATAGCTTTATAATCAGAATCCGGCGCGCCATACCCAAATATTGTCACGATAAGCGCCTCTTTTAAGCATTTTTGCACATTATCCCAATGTGAAGCAATGCACGGATCGTCTGTGTAATTTTTTTCTTTTATTGGAAGAAGCAACGGGGTCTCTCTAGCGTCTTTATCTTCCAATTCTGTGTTAATTAATATTTTAGTTTTATCGTTAATCTTAAACCCAACATTTCCGTGCAAAAAACACATTCTTGGAATGTTTATAGTAATTTTCCTACTCACCCTTTGATACGCTTTATAAAGGAAAGGGTCCCAATTAAATGTGGCAATAAGATCTTTCTTTCTTAATGATAATATTAAATGGTCGTAAAGAGTCGGGTGATCTGGTAATTCTAAGCTTGAAAAATAATCTCTAACTTTCTTTTCAACGCTAGTAACAATTTCTTTATACTTAGGGTTGTCATATATATCGCTATATACCGCCTCAAAATTTTTATTATCATTTTTAAAAAATTCTTTTAACTCACCCAATCCTACCACATCAATAATATTGTCCATTGTGGGAAGAATTTTTCCATTTTTGTCTCCTTTTGGAAAAGCTTGTACACTTGCCCCTGCACCAAGAATGACTAAATGAGGCCTACCACATTTCATTTAAATTTTCCTTTTAGTTGTAGCTATATTTACTCTTAACATCTCTAATCAGTCTCTCACCATTTTTTTAATTAAACCAACCACATTTCGAGCTATATCATCGATGATAAAATTAAATGTTAATGCAATTTCCTGAACATCCAAATGCTTAAAATGTATGTATTGTCCTTTTTTTAACTCAACCTCTCTTCTCTCAAGCTGTACACAAACTGACGATTCCAAAGGGGTGGTTTCTTCAATTGACAACTCCTTGCCATCCTGTGTCCGAATAAATGGCCGCAAATATTTCCACCGAAGCACTTCATCTTTGCCAGCTTCACCTAACCTCCCGTCATATATACCCCGATTATGAGTCAGAATATTTCTCACCTCATTAAAACTTTCTATAGATTCGACATGCTTATCTTGAATAATTTGACCTTGCGAGTTTAGGAAGTTTTTAATTTTATTAAAAGATCTATAGTTATTTCTAATTTCTGAAATCACGACATCAAGCTCTTCTTGAGAACTAATTGTGCGCTCACCTGAAATCTCAAGCTGAGGTATTCTAACTGCGCAGACACAATGCTCTAAAGAAAAATAAAAACTCTCAACAATATCACTTACAGAGTTTGACAAAACCCACAAAATATACTGGTTTTTATGATCATCAAACAGATTTTCATCAATATTTTTTCCAGTAGGAATATACTCAACCATGATCTTGTCAGGATTCGGTTTATAATTTTTAAAACTCTCCAAAGAGTACGTTGCTGATTCAGCAATCCTTGAATACGAAACGGCGTTCTCAATTCCCTTCTTGGCTATGCTTGCTATCATATTTAGATCAAAGTGTAAGTTTATAAACTTTTTCATATCTGTTAAATCTCATTTTTTCTTTTTTTTGCTTTACTCTTGATCTTAAGGATAATAAAAATAAATTATTTTATCGACTTCT
>CAYUEL010000003.1:0-49639 GCA_964443025.1 uncultured Gammaproteobacteria bacterium
AAATAATCGTTGTTGTTGAAATTAATCAATCTATCATTGCCATAATGAACAATAGAATCTTGCGCATTTTGACGAACTTTATGAATACGCCATAAATGATTATCTTCTTGATGCTTTAGACGTTGTGCAAAATCTTCAAGCACATTGCGCCTCAGTTTCCATTAATTCAATGGGTTTCATACCTAATTCCCTCAGTAACTCCATATCTTTTTTAGCGCCTGGGAGTTCCGTCGTTAATAACTTTTCACCGTAATGAATGGAATTGGCACCTGCCATGAAACATAACGCGTGTAATTCTTCACTCATGCTATTACGTCCGGCACTTAAACGCACAAACGTTTTAGGCATCATGATACGTGCTAATGCAATGATCCGAACAAAATCAAACCCATTGATATCTTGTTGTTTTGCCATGGGCGTTCCAGGAATAGGAACTAATTTATTAATGGGCACACTTTCAGGGTATATGGGTTTTAAATTGGCCAATTCCATTAATAGTTTAAAACGATCTTCGGTATTCTCACCTAAATTTAATATACCTCCACAACATACATTCATGCCTGCATCACGCACATTTTTTATCGTATCGAGGCGATCATCATACGTACGTGTGGTAATGACTTCAGAATAATATTCGCGTGATGTATCCAAATTATGATTGTAGTAATCAAGCCCCGCTTGTTTTAATTCCGTCGCTTGCGATTCATCCAACATACCACCTGTAAAACAAGTTTCCATGCCTAATGCTTTCACCGCTTTAATCATTTCCACTACATGAGGCATTTCTTTTTCGGGTGGTGACCGCCACGCCGCACCCATGCAAAAACGTGTAGATCCTCGTGCTTTGGCTTGCTTTGCGATCTCTACCACTTGTTCTAATGGTAATAATTTTTCTTTTTGTAAATCTGTTTTGTAATGACCACTTTGACTGCAATACTTACAATCCTCGGGGCATGCGCCTGTTTTTACACTTAATAAACTGGATAATTGCACTTGATTAGGTTGGAAATTTTCACGATGCACCGCTTGTGCTTGAAACACCAAATCAAGTAAGGGTTGCTCATATAATTCTTTGACTTCATTTAACGTCCATTGCATAATATCTTCCTAATATGTGTATCTAAATCAAGATGCCATTGTGCTAATAATAATAACAGCTGTCAACTCATGATAACAAAAATATTGAACTACTGCTCAATAAATATGCAATTTCCCTGCGAACTTTGCCTTTCCCCCTCGTCAACACCCCTGTGCAACGCCTGTTACGCCGACCTCCCCTGGATTGAAAGCCATTGTTCACATTGCCGCCGTGGTGTAACCGTGCAAGGAATGTGTGTGCCTTGTCAACAAGGGGCATTCTCTTTTGACCAAGCATTTATCCCCTTTCATTATCACGGATCGATTGCCACATTGATTTCGCAATTCAAATTTAATCATCAATTGCATCATGCACGAACACTCAGTCATTGCTTTATTCAAGCCGCAAAAGATTATACATTACCATTACCGGAATTACTTATTCCCGTGCCTGCACATCCCAAACGTGTTTTTGAGCGAGGATTTAATCAAAGTATTGAATTAACGCGTTTTATCGCAAAAGCATTGCATGTCCCTTGGGAGGCACGTTTTATTGCACGCATTCAAAACACACCTGCGCAAAATAAATTAAAGCAACAAGAACGTCGACGTAATTTGAAAGATGCTTTTGCTTTGCACAAACCTCGTAGGGTTAATCATGTTGCATTGGTCGATGATGTAGTCACTACCGGAACAACCGTGAATACATTGGCACAGGTGTTAAAAGAGGCTGGCGTTGAACGTGTGGATGTATGGGCGATTTGCGAGTCAGTCGGGAAAATCAGTTGACGCAACTCTAATATTGCTTAACAATAACGGATATGCCTAAACATACTATTGCAATACTCGGCGGCAGCGGCTTTGTGGGCCGTCATCTATGCGCTTTATTAGCAGCACATGGCCATTCCGTTCGCGTTTTTTCTCGACGCCCTGATGCTTGCAAGCATCTAACCGTACTTCCCACAGTTTCTGTTGAAAAAGTCGATGTTTTTAATGCGAGCCAATTAAGTGAAGCTTCTCAAGATTGCGATGTCATGATTAACCTTGTTGGCATCTTGAATGAAAAGGGCCACAAAGGTAAAGAATTTCATCATGTTCATGCTGAATTAGCAAAAATTGTGATCGATGTTTGTAAGCGTAATGCGATTTCACGTTTATTGCATATGAGCGCATTGAACGCCGATGCAAAACGAGGCAATAGTTTTTACTTACGTACAAAAGGTATGGCTGAAGATTATGTTCATGCACATGGATCCACTGATCTTAAAGTCACCAGCTTTCGACCGTCTGTGATGTTTGGCCCTTATGACAGTTTCTTTAATCGTTTTGCATTGCTACTCAAATACAGTCCTGGTGTTATGGTATTGCCCAGCGCCAGTGCACAATTTGCGCCTATTTATGTTTTAGAGGTTGCGCAAATGATGGTTGATAGTATCGATATGCGTGACACATTCGGCGAACGTTATGATTTATGCGGTCCTATGGTTTATACATTGGAACATCTGGTGAAATATACCGCTCAAGTGTGTGAACACAAACGCCTTATCATTGGATTATCCCCGAGTTTATCTAATATCGCAGCACACATCATGGAATATTTACCTTTTAAACCTTATTCCGTCGATAATTATAAAAGCGCGCTGGTTCCTAGTGTTTGCAAAGATGCTTTTCCATCCCTGTTTAACGTGAAGCCAACACGACTAGAATATATCGTACCCACTTATTTAGCTCCTTATCGAAAAAAATTATGAAAATATACTTAGTAGGCGGTGCCGTTCGAGACAAACTGCTTCACCGACCTGTTCATGAAAAAGATTATGTAGTGATCGGCAGCACGGTGGATGAAATGCTCACACAAGGTTTTCAGCCCGTTGGTAAAGCATTTCCTGTTTTTTTACATCCTAAAACAAAAGAAGAATATGCACTTGCACGTACTGAAAAAAAAGTAGACAGAGGTTATCATGGTTTTATATTTCATGCAGAACCGGATGTGACATTAGAAGAAGATTTAAAACGCCGTGATTTAACCATCAATGCCATTGCACAAGATGAACAGGGTCATTTGATTGATCCTTATCACGGCCAACAAGACCTTGAACAAAAAATCTTACGGCATGTAAGTCCAGCTTTTAGTGAAGATCCCGTACGTGTTTTACGAGTGGCGAGATTTTTAGCGCGCTTTCATCATCTGGGATTTACGATTGCCGATGAAACCATGCAACTCATGAAAGACATGGTCAATGCAGGCGAAGTCAATGCGCTTGTTCCTGAACGTGTGTTTAAAGAACTCGATTCAGCATTGAAAGAACAAACACCCACGGCTTTTTTTGAAACCTTGCGCGCTTGCGGCGCATTGGATATTTTGTTTCCTGATATTGCTAAATTATGGGGTGTCCCACAAGACCCCCAATACCATCCTGAAATTGATTGTGGTATTCACACGATGATGGTACTCGAAGCCGCTTCACGATTAACCGATGATCCCGTGATTCGTTTTGCAGCATTAACGCATGATTTAGGCAAAGCTTACACACCTTCATCTTTATTACCCAAGCATACGGGACATGAAATCATCAGCGTTGAACGTGTCAAACATTTATGCGAACTTTATAAAACACCGAATGAATACACGGAATTAGCTGTATTGGTTGCAGGATTACATGGACAATGCCATAAAGCCATGTCACTCGACGCCGAAACATTATTAGATTTGTTGCAAAAGCTCGATGCATTTCGACGCCCGCAACGATTGGAACCTTTTTTATTAGCGTGCGAGGCCGACAGTCGAGGACGTACCGGTTTCGAACATTCAGATTACCCGCAAGCAAATTATGTCAGAAAAATTTTTCAAGCAGCGAATGGAATTGATCAGAAAGCGATTGCACAACATTATCAGGGCGAAGCCATCAAGTCTGCAATATATAAAGCACGATTGGATGCCATAAAACAGGTTATTAAATAAAAAAAGCCGGCATATAAAAGTACCGGCTTTTATCGTTCATATAGACAAAAATCTTATGTTAGTGTCTACCACGACCACCTGAACCACTGCGGTCATCACGACCACCGCGACCACCACGATCATCACGATCGCGACCGCCGCCACCACCACCGCCGCCGCCGCCGCCAGTGCGACGATCTTCAGCGATATTAACACGAATAGCACGGCCCGCAAGCTCATGACCATTCATCTTATCTACCGCTGCTTTAGCTTGGCTAGCATCAGCAAAGCCGACAAAAGCGAAGCCTTTAGAGCGACCCGTTTGACGATCTGTGATAACGTTTACTTTCTTGATTTCACCAAACTGGCCAAACATTGCTTCTAGATCAGCTTCGGTGGTTGTGTATGGCAGGTTGCCAATGTATATTTCATTCATTTTCAATTTCCAAATTTAACAATTAACATCCCCTCAGGTATTGCTACCCTCAGGCTCATAGGGCGATACTACCACAAATCCTGTATAAATTACCACCATTCCTAATAGGATTTTTCTGGCCATCTCGAATATAAGAGTTATGAGATATAAAATCGTCTTGTCCTTAAGGCAGCAAATCCTTTACAATGAAATCCAAACAAATACATACCTCTAGGATAACCCATGAAAGAAACCATTACACAACTATTACAAAACACGGTGACACAACTTCAAGTACAAGGACATATTCCTGCTGATATAACTGCAAATATTCAGGTCGACCATACCAAAGATAAAGCCCATGGTGATTTTGCAACGAATCTTGCATTAACCCTAGCGAAGCCTTGTCAACAAAACCCGCGAGCGATGGCTGAATTGATTATTCGCAACATACCCAAACATGCAGATCTCAGTAAAGTTGAAATTGCAGGTCCTGGATTTATCAACTTCTTTGTTGCTCAAAATACACAGATGGACGTGATTCCCGCTATTTTAAGGCAAAAAGATCAATTTGGTGTTTGTGATATGGGTGCTGGCACACGTGTTTTTTTAGAATATGTTTCAGCCAATCCAACAGGCCCATTGCATGTCGGACATGGTCGCGGTGCAGCATTTGGTGCGTCACTGGCTAATCTCCTTAAAACAGCGGGGTTTGATGTTCACAGCGAATATTATGTGAATGATGCTGGACGTCAAATGAATATACTTGCCACCAGCGTTTGGCTACGTTATTTAGCATTATATAACTTGGATTTTAAATTTCCTCGCAATGGTTACAAAGGTGATTACGTCATTGATCTTGCAAAAATGTTGCAGAATGATGTGGGTGATACATTCGTGCGTGATATTCCAGCCGTATTTAACCATGTTCCATTGGATGAACAACCCGATGGAAGTGGTGATAAAGAAGAACATATCGATGCGTTAATCAAAAATTG
The DNA here is from genome assembly GCA_964443025.1 of uncultured Gammaproteobacteria bacterium. Classification (GTDB taxonomy): domain Bacteria; phylum Pseudomonadota; class Gammaproteobacteria; order JABCZS01; family JABCZS01; genus JAJFKJ01. The sequence goes on from CAYUEL010000003.1 coordinate 5,432, forward strand.
CAAAACGTTATTGGGTAAAGAAGGCTATTCAAAAGTATTTGATTTGGGTTTAGATACAATTGTTGTTGATATCCAAGAGGACTTAAAAGAATTCGGCGTTGTATTCGATGAATGGTTTTCTGAAAAACGTCTCATGACCGACAATGCCGTACAACATGCGCTGGATGTTCTACAAAAATCAGGTTTACTGTATGAACAAGAAGGTGCGCTGTGGTTTAAATCCATGCAATTTGGTGATGATAAAGATCGTGTTGTACGCAGAGAAAATGGTGATACCACCTATTTTGCTTCGGATATCGCTTACATGTTGAATAAATTTGAACGTGGCGCTGATCAATTGGTTTATATTTTTGGTGCTGATCATCATGGTTATCTACCACGGTTGCGCGCTTGTGTTGAAGCATTAGGACATAAAAACGAAGATGTATTATTCGAATTAGTACAATTTGCCATACTTTATCGTGGCGAAGAACGGGTGCAAATGTCAACGCGTAGCGGAGAATTTGTCACATTACGTGAGCTGCGCAATGAAGTAGGTAATGATGCCGCACGCTTTTTTTACATCATGCGCAAAGCAGATCAACACATGGATTTCGATTTGGAATTGGCTAAATCACAATCGAATGACAATCCTGTTTATTATATACAATATGCACATGCAAGGATTTGCAGTGTTTTTCGTCAAGTGACTGAAAAAGGTTTTGTGTATGATGAAGCCATGGGCCTAAGCCACGTGGCTTTACTTAACGAACCTCATGAAGAAGCATTGACCCGTATACTCTCACGCTATGCAGAAACGCTCATTGGCGCCGCCAAAGCCAAAGAACCTCATCGTATCGCGATCTATTTACGAGAGCTGGCCAACGCGCTTCATAGCTACTACAATGCTCATATATTCTTGGTAGAAGATGAAACATTACGCAATGCCCGTTTAAGCTTATGTGCTGCTACTCAACATGTGTTAGCAAATGCCCTCAAGCTACTCGGTGTCAGCGCACCCAGCAGCATGTAATTTGTGATGTGATATGGCTAGAGATTACGCAAAACGTCCTAATAAACGAAAGCAACGCAAGTCGGTGAGTAGCTGGGTTTGGTTATTAACAGGCCTTTTAATTGGTCTTGTGCTCGCTGGTATCGCTTATTTGAAAGTGATTATGCCGCAACGTAATGTTGAACCTGAAAAAACTGTTTCAGCCCCACCTCCTACAGTTAAACCCGAACCAATAGCCGCAAAACCTAAGTTTGATTTTTATACTTTGTTACCTGAGATGGAAGTGGGCGTGCCCGAAAAGGCACCAGCTGCTCCCGCAAAGCCTGCTTCACCCTCAAAAACACTCGAGACAGCGAAATACCGTTTGCAATTAGCTTCTTTTAAAAGCTTTGAAGAAGCAGATGGGATGAAAGCCCGCCTTGCATTGGAAGGAGTCTTTGTTGAAATTCAAACCGTCAAAGTGGAATCTGGGCAAACCTGGTACCGCGTACGCACCTCTTTGTTTAATGATCGCAACGAAGCTCTCGCACTTCAAAAGTCTCTTCAGAAACAAGCTATCAATTCCATGTTGTTGAAGGATGGTTAATATGGATACAAACAAAAAGGTCCCCGCATTTAAATTAATGATAACGGAAGATCGCATCATTAAATCTCAAGATTTACAAGGCAAAAACATCGTGTTGTATTTTTATCCTAAGGATAATACGCCCGGTTGTACATTAGAAAGCAGAGACTTCGCTAAACTTTATCCACAGTTTAAAAAAGCTAATACAGAAATTTTTGGTATTTCGCGTGACAGTATTAAATCTCATGCAGGTTTTAAAGCAAAATGTGATTTACCTTTTGATTTAGCATGTGACAAAGATGAATCACTTTGCCAATTATTTGATGTGCTCTGGCCTAAAAACATGTTTGGTAAAATAGTGAATGGCATTGTACGTAGCACATTTCTTATCGATGCAAACGGCGTATTGCGTCATGAATGGCGTAAAGTTTCTGCTGCGGGACATGCACAAGAAGTATTACAATTCGCATCTTCAATGGTAACGGGTATATAATACCTATTCCAGCATCTAATTGAGGGGAATACATGACAACGATCGTTTCCGTTCGCAGGGGTAATCAGGTGGCTATTGCAGGCGATGGTCAGGTTTCAATGGGTAACACCATCATGAAGGGCAATGCGAAGAAGGTTAGGACCTTGCGTAATGGCAAAATCCTCGCCGGATTTGCCGGGGGTACCGCTGATGCCTTCACCCTATTTGAACGCTTTGAGGCGAAGCTGGAGAAGCATCAGGGGCATATTGTTCGTTCCGCGGTGGAACTGGCCAAAGACTGGCGGACCGATAAGTTCCTTCGCCGCCTTGAGGCCCTATTGGCGGTGGCAGATCACACCGCATCCCTCATCATTACTGGCAATGGCGATGTGATTGAACCCGAAGATAACCTGATTGCGATTGGGTCGGGCGGTCCCTATGCACAAGCAGCTGGAAGAGCGCTACTTGAAAATACTCAGCTTTCCGCAAAAGAAATTGTTGAAAGGGCCTTGAAAATTGCAGGAAGCATCTGCATTTATACTAATCAGAACATCACACTTGAAACATTGGATTTTTAAATTTAAATAAGAGGTACAATAAAAATGTCACAATCACTCACTCCACAACAAATCGTTACCGAACTTGATAAATACATCGTTGGACAAGACGATGCTAAACGTGCCGTTGCTATTGCATTACGTAATCGTTGGCGGCGCATGCAAGTAGATGAAAAGCTTCGTAATGAAATATCACCGAAAAATATTTTAATGATCGGACCGACGGGTTGTGGTAAAACAGAGATTGCACGACGTCTTGCGAAATTAGCCAATGCGCCTTTCGTTAAAGTAGAAGCAACCAAATTTACGGAAGTAGGTTATGTGGGTCGCGATGTCGATTCCATCATTCGCGATCTCGTTGATATGTCTATCAAAGTAACGCGCGAAGCGGAAATGGAAAAAGTACGTGATAAAACACAAGCCGCTGTCGAGAATCGTATTTTAGACGCATTAATTCCACCCGGTCATGGTCGATTTGAAAATGAACCTCCAGCGCCTGAATCCGAAGATTCTCCTGCACGTCAATTGTTTCGACAAAAATTACGTCGTGGTCAAATTGATGATGAAGTAGTTGAGCTTGATGTTGCTTCAGGCATGGGTGTTGATATCATGGCACCTCCTGGCATGGAAGACATGACCAGTCAATTGCAAGACATGTTACAAAGCATGAGTCATGGACGTACGCGCAAACGCAAAATGACCATCGCCGCAGCAAAAAAATTATTGCAAGAAGAAGAGGCCGCCAAATTCATCAATGAAGATGATATTCGCGCACGTGCGGTGATGAATGCTGAACAAAATGGAATTGTATTTATCGATGAAATCGACAAGATTACATCACGCGATGATCGCGGCGGCGCTGGCGTTTCACGCGAAGGGGTTCAGCGTGATTTATTACCTCTCATTGAAGGTTGTACCGTTACAACTAAATACGGCATGATCAGCAGCAACCACGTGTTATTCATTTGCTCAGGCGCGTTTCATTTATCCAAACCCTCTGATCTTATCCCTGAATTACAAGGTCGTTTACCCATACGTGTTGAACTGAAACCTCTGACCGCTAATGATTTCAGGCGCATCTTAACGGATCCTAGCGCTGCACTCACATTACAATACCGCGCAATGTTAGAAACTGAAGGCGTTAAAATTGAATTCCGTGATGCTGCAATTGATAAACTTGCTGAAATTGCTTACCAATTGAATGAAAAGACTGAAAATATCGGCGCACGTCGCTTGTATACAGTCATGGAACGCTTGATGGAAAATGTTTCTTACGAAGCAACTGAACACAAAGGCAAAACTGTCGTGGTAGATGAAGCTTATGTTGACAAATTTCTCGGCATGCTTGCTGCAGATGAAGATTTATCGCAGTATATTTTGTAACATTGTCATTGCGAGGCCCGCAGGGCCGAAGCAATCTATCTGTGTATGTGGATTGCTTCGCCTCGCTACGCAAGTCTCGCAATGACAAGAATGAGAAATAAAAGTTATGAATGACAACAAAACACATTTTGGCTTTGAAAAAATTGATGTGAAAGACAAAGTCAAACGTGTTGGCGAAGTATTCAGTAATGTTGCCAGCAAGTATGATCTCATGAATGATGCGATGTCATTTGGATTTCACCGTTTATGGAAACGTAGTTTTATCACATTAGCGAAACCTAAAAGTGGCGATCACGCATTGGATTTGGCGGCAGGCACGGGCGATATCACACGATTACTTAGCCAACAGGTTGGTGACAAAGGTCGCGTGATCAGCTCTGATATTAACCCAGACATGTTAAATGAAGGTCGCAGCCGATTATTGGATCAAGGGCTTTATAACAATATTGAGTTTGTTGTTGCCAATGCGGAACAACTTCCTTTTCAAGAGTGTCAATTTGATTTAATCACCATCGCATTTGGTTTGCGCAATGTGACGGATCCATCACAAGCGTTAAAAGAAATGGTTCGTACATTAAAGCCCGGAAGTGCGGCCTATATTTTAGAGTTTTCTAAACCGGCTTACGATTGGCTTGAAACGTTGTATGACAAATATTCTTTTAATATCATTCCTAAGCTTGGAGAATGGATTGCAAATGATAAAGAAAGTTATCAGTATTTAGTAGAATCCATTCGTATGCATCCTGATCAAGAAACGTTAAAAAATAAAATGCATCAAGCTGGATTTGATAAAGTGGATTATTTCAATTTAATGGGCGGAATTGTTGCAATTCATCGTGGGTATAAATGGTGATACGATGGGATTAATCTGGGAACTTATTATTGCAAAGGCACAAGATTTTATAAATAAGGCCTGTCAATTTGATTTTAATTGGAATGATTTTTCAAAAGAACTAGATGATAAAACCATCGGCATTCATATGACACAGATTGATTGCGCCGTTTATGCCACGATCACGCGAGGTCAGATTGTTTTATCGACACATACACATGAGCCTACTGATTTAATGATCTCAGCAAGTCCCATGACCTTATTAGAACTTGTTCAATCAGGCAATCCGAATCCTTCCGTAAAAATTGAAGGAAACGCGCATCTTGCTCAAACAGTACAAAAAATGATGCACACATTAAATATTGACTGGGAAGGTTTTGTTGCATCTTATACAGGCGATGCCATCGCACACGTCATTGGAAAAATTAAAATCCGAGGTAATAATAGCTTTTTAGAAAACCTTGGTGAATACGTGTTATTTGAAACAGAAATGGCGCCCACGCAAGACGAAGTCAATCAATTTATTCATGATGTGACTCAACTTGATTATGCCGTTGAACGAATAGAAGCACGCATTCGATTATTAACTGAGAAAACAACTGATGTTATTCAATAAAACGCGACGATTATTTTCAATGACGCTGATTACCATACGTTTTGGCTTATTGAATCGCAATAAATTAACACGTCCACAACGGATACAGCAAACATTACAAGCGTTGGGACCTCTCTTTATTAAACTGGGTCAAGTACTTTCCACACGACCCGATTTGATTCCTGCGGATATCGCAGAAGAATTAACCCGCTTGCAAGATCAAGTGCCTGCATTTTCTGCAGACATTGCTAAAAAAACCATTGAACAAGAGCTTAAACAACCGCTCGATGCATTATTTGCAGATTTTGAAGATCAAACCATCGGATCAGCCTCCATTGCACAAGTTCATGGCGCGACGTTATATACGGGTGAAAAAGTAGTTATCAAAGTATTACGCCCCAATATTGAAAATATTGTGAAGCGTGATATTGCAATACTTCATTTCCTTGCCAAATGGATTAGCCGATTAAGGCCTTCACTTACCAACATGCGTTTGCGTGATGTGGTTTCTGAACTTGAAAAAACATTGTGTGATGAATTGGATTTGATGCGAGAAGCGGCCAATAGTTCCGTATTGCGCCGTCATTTTAAACATGGTTCTGATTTAGTCGTGCCGAAAGTGTATTGGGATTATTCTGCTAAACGTGTTGTCACATTTGAGCGTGTTTATGGAACATCCATTGACGACATTGATAAACTGAAGGCGCAAGGTATTCATTTACCCACCCTTGCCAAAAAGGGTGTCGAATTATTTTTCACACAAGTATTTCGTGATTGTTATTTTCATGCTGATATGCACCCGGGTAATATGTTTGTGACGCCACCCGATACACAGGGGCACTCTAAAATCATTCTTGTTGATTTCGGCATCATGGGAACATTAACAAAAACAGATCAACGCTATCTTGCTCAAAACTTAATGGCATTTATCAAGCGCGATTACCGAAAAGTGGCGGAATTACACATTGAATCCGGTTGGGTTCCAAAAGAGACTCGCATGGATGAATTTGAATCGGCACTACGCGCCGTGTGCGAACCTATGTTTGAACGACCCATTCAGCAAGTTTCCTTTGGAAAATTGTTGATGCGTTTATTTCAAACCGCTCAACGTTTTAATATGATTATTCAACCTCAATTAATCTTGTTACAAAAAACTATTTTAAACATTGAAGGTGTTGCTCACAAACTTCATCCTGAATTAAATGTATGGGAAACCGCGGGCCCCGTGATTAAAGATTGGATGCGCCAACGCATGAGCTTACGCGCCACATTAAAACGTATCCGCGCTGAATTACCTTTCTTGTCGGAACGTTTGCCCGAATTACGTGAAGTAGTGTTGCGAGTGTTACAAAAAGACTAGCTTTCCCAGCGCCTGCCGGCGCTTGTGTATCTCACCTTCGGAACCGCGACTGTAAAGGAGCGGATGCGACGAGCGAGAACGCTTGTTCAAATTTCCAATAGAATGTTTGCTCATCACATCCCCTCACTCACGTTCGGGGTTCTGAAGGCGAGATCATCGCACACACTCGAATACAGGCACATAAAAATGACAACATCAAATGAATTCAACTGTGCCTATCCCTGCTCAACAACAATCCCAATTCGAATAATAAAATAATCGGACTAGCATATAAAATTATCCGCTTATTTATCAAGAAGATAGGGTGTCCCTAGTCAATCATTTAAAAATGTGCTATCATTTGATGGAACATTTTTAAATAGGAGTCTACATGGATACATTCACCGTTAGAGACCTGAGAGAACATACGGGCACTCTCATCCATGATGCCGAAAAGGGTAAACTTTCTTTAGTCACAAAACACGGCCGACCCATTTTTCTTGCCGTACCTTTTAGCGAAGATTTGCTTATCTTAGGATTACGCACCGCTCTCGCAATCAAACTATACAAAGAAGAGACATTAACATTAGGTAAAGCTGCTAAGTTATCCGGGCAATCTATAGAAGCTTTTATAGAAAAGTTAGGACAATTAGGTGTTCCTGTAGTTGATTATTCACCTTCTGACATTCAAAGGGAGTTAAAGGATTTTGAATGATCGCATCATTGTAGCAGATTCAAGTCCATTGATTGCTTTTGCACGTATTAATCAGATTCAACTGTTATCCCACTTGTTTAACACTATTTTAATTCCTCAAACTGTGGCCGCTGAATGTCTCGAAGATATTTCCCGTGCCGGTGCCCAAGATATTCAAAAAATGATCAATAAAAAATTAATAACCATACATCCTGACATTGATACAGAAATTCATAAAAATTTGTTTGATATTTTAGATCAGGGAGAAATATATGCTATTGCTTTGGCGCTTAAATTAAGTGCTAGTTTATTAATTGATGAAAAACTAGGTCGTAATATAGCAAAAAACTTAAACTTAAAGACAATTGGAACTGCGGGCGTTCTATTGCTTGCTAAACAAAGGAAACTAATTAGCAAGGTAAAACCTTTAATTGAAGATTTAAAATCAGCGGGTTGCTATTTATCAGATGCATTAATAAAAGAAGTTTTAAAAAATGCAAAAGAATGAGAACGACTCCCTGAATTACGCGAAGCATTGTTGAAGGTGTTGCAGAGGGATTAAAACCCCATTTAAGACGGGTTAGGCGTGTATGGAACGTATGTCTCTTTGATCCTAGGGGAATTACTATCTGGAGTTGGATCAGGATCTAGATCAGCAGCAGCATCTTCGTCATCATCAATACGCTTTCGCTTATTGGGTTGATCATTTTGAGCTTGGAAAATTTTATCCATATTAGTAGGGTACGAGTTAAAGATGCCGTTTTTATAATTCACAGCAGCATTTTTCATTTTTTCTGGAAATACTGCGCTTTGGATATCGGACAATGAAGTATGTTCGACATATACATTAAAAGCCCGCTGTTCAAGGGAAGCAAGATCAGTAAAAACATACCCGGGCGGCGGATTGACAGGAATAACGATCTTAAACTTTTCTTGATATTTTTTATTATATTGAATCAGAATAATACGTGCTTCATCAGAAGTTTTGGCCTTGGCTATAGCTTGGTTGCGTTCTAATAATAAAGAAGTCCTCTCATACAATTCTTGCTGCCTCAGGCGTTCCATTGCATTTGGAGGAACCTCTGTAATATTAAGATTCCACTCTAAGTCTTCGATAAATTTATTTGTATAATAAAGATATGTAGTGATATCTATGCCTGTGGGAGTAGGAGATTCATACTGATAATAATGAAGAACAGGTCTTTTGTTATTAAATTTTGGCATACTGCAAGCCCTCAGAGTATCACCCCCTGCCGGGGCTTGTTCGAATTATATCATTTTACCCCCCTATTTGTCGCACTGCGTGCGACTACACGTGCGACTACATGGGGGGCTCCGCATCTGGACGCGGCTGCCGCCGCTACGGGATATTCATTTTATTCCCTACTCAACAACAACCCCAATTCGAATAACAGGATGATAGGTACCGCAAGTAAGGTTTGTGAAAATACATCAGGCGGAGTGAGTAACATGCCAATCACAAATGCGCCAATGATAACGTAAGGTCTTTGTTTTTTAAGCGTGGATTTTTGAACAATGCCGCTTCGAGTTAACAATACAACAATGATGGGCACTTGAAAACTTAATCCAAATGCAAATAACATTGTCAGGATAAAGCTCACATAGGCGTTTACATCGGTTAATACTTCAACACCATTCGGTGCGGTGGTCACAAAGAAATCCAATACCCAGGGAACCACGACAAAATAAGCAAAGGCAACACCTAAATAAAATAATACCAAACATCCAAACAATATGAGCATCACAAAACGTTTTTCATGTTTAAATAAACCGGGTGCAATGAAAATCCAAACCTGATACATCACCCAAGGAAGTGCCATTCCGAATGCCAATACTAAACTTAGTTTTAACGGTGCAAAAAATGATGAAGTAATATGGGTTGCAATTAAATACCCTTGCGGGAGTTGTTGTAACAGTGGCTGTGCAACCAGAGTAAAAATAGGGTTGGCTAAAAACGCAAATACAATGGCAAAAGCACCATAACCTAACACGGCTTTGATTAAGCTTCTACGTAAATCCACCAGATGTTTTAAAGGTTCACTTTTGTTCATCGGATTGAGTTTTTGTCATAAGATCGGAAACATCGCTTACTTTCGCAGCATTTTCAATGCGCTTTTGAAGTTCCAATTCTTTTTCTTGATTAATATAATGTTGTTCAAGTTCGCTCGTATAACTACGAACTTTAAACAACAACCGTCCAAATAATTTAGCGGTATTGGCCCATTGTTCGGGTTTCAATAAAAACAATGCCAACACCAACACAAGAAGAATTTCAAAAAAGCCGATAGAGAACATTAGGATTTACTGTCATCTTTATCTTTTACCGCATCTCGAAAGCCTTTAAATGCTTTGCCTAAATCTTCACCCATATTGCGCAAACGCTTGGTACCGAAGATTAATGCAATCACCAATAACAATATCAATAATTGCCAGATGCTAATGCCGCCGATCATATTATACCCCCTGAAATAATCAGAACCCAGGCAACGTTCCACTACCGCCGCCAATCAAATGGACATGCAAATGGAAGATCACCTGCCCGCCTTTGCTACCGGTATTAACGATAGTGCGATAACCTTCGCCAATGCCATTGGCGCGGGCGATGCCGGGTAATTGTAACATCAAATGTGAGATGAGTTCACTATCTTCCTCAGAAAGGGTATTTAAACTATCGATATGTTTTTTAGGCGTCACCAACAAATGGACGGGTGCTTTAGGAAAAATATCTTTAAAAACAATGAGTTGATCGTCTTCAAAAACAATGCTTGCGGCTTGTTCCTTGTGAATGATTTTACAAAATAGACAATTATCCTTAACCATAAAACACCTCCAAATGTCTGCTAGAATTATAAGGCTACAACTCTCCTAAGGAAAGGATATACCCATGAATATTAAACCGTTATTACTAACTTTCATGCTTGGAATAAGCATGAGCGCTTCCGCTGATCTCATTTATGATGAAGGAACCGCTCCTTCGCATGGACCCTCTGGCGAAGAAGTGACGATAGAAGACCCTTCTCAAACCGATGCTGCTACACAAGTGAGTCCCGATGACGCAGTGATTGAAAGTCCAGAAGAATTTGATGCTAATGATGTTGATGATGATGAAATAGAACAAGAGCAAGAAGATGAATTTGAATCCGAGGTGACACCATGAAAACATTACTCAGCTCATTAATACTGTTGATGACATTGAGCGTACCTGCGTTTGCAAATGATCTGCAACTGGCTGATCTGGGTATGGAAGGTGAAAACGATTTCGATTCTTATGATGAAATCGATCCCTATGGCAATCGCGGTCAACTGGTTGACGAGGAAACAAGAGATCCTTACCAAGGAACGCAGCGCGAGCAAGAACAACAAGAAGAACAGCAAGATGTGCAGATGCAACAAAAACAACGTGATATACAAAAGCAGTATGATTAATAAAAGGAATGACACGCGAATACGCGTGACATACTAATTATATTTCGTGCAACAATATTCAATAATGCGCGTACATCTTTTGCTCATCCGATCGCTCGCTCACGCTCGCGCTCTGACGTGAGATGGTGTGTATTCACACGACATTCCTTTCAAGTAAAAATTTCAGCATGCGTTGCAACGCGCCGCGGTTATTTTCAACCACGGCGTGCGCATGTTGTCCCACAAGTTGCGCATGGGCCGGATCACGAAACCACGTAATCACTTGTTCAGCCAGTGATAACGCGTCGTTAACTAATATCAATCCACCCGCATGTTCAAGTTGTTGAACCACATCAACAAAATTAAATACATAAGAGCCCGAAATAATCGGAAGTTCCATTTCTGCTGCTTCTAACATGTTATGTCCACCTACTGGAACCAAACTACCTCCAATAAAAGCAACGTCGCTTGCGGCATAAAGCAGCATTAATTCACCCATGGTATCGCCTAAATACACCTGCGTGTCTGCGTGAATTACTTCTTGTTGACTTCGACGCGCTACACTTAATTTTTCATTTAAACATTTTCCATATACAGGCAAAAAACGTTCTGGATGTCGTGGCACAATAATGGCAAGTGCATTAGGAATATGTTGACGAATACTATGAATGGCATCTAGGATGGATTGTTCTTCGCCTGGGTGTGTGCTTGCTGCAATCCACACAGGTCTATTACCCAACGTTTGTTTTAATGCCTTACCTAATTGAACTGTTTCCTCATTACGCTTAATATCAAATTTAATATTACCGGTAACATTGATTTTTTGCTCATCCACTCCCAATGTTTTAAAACGTTGCGCATCTGCTTGCGTTTGTGCAGCTAATTTTGTAATGCAATCTGCCATGATTTTCGTGATACTTGAAAAATTCAAATACTTTTTCATGGATCGCTCAGAAAGACGCGCATTCGCAATCAACAAAGGAATATTGCGACTCTTGAGTATCGTAAATAAATTGGGCCACCATTCCGTTTCCATGATAATAAATTTTGTAGGCTGAAATATATCTAAAAATTTATTAACCGCTATTCCATAATCGTAAGGCAAATACACATGTTGAACAGTGCCTCCAAATAATTCTTGCACACGCTGAGATCCCGTGGGCGTTGTGGTTGTTACGGTTACAACGAAGCCTTGTTTTATTAATTGTTTAATTAAGGGCTCCGCTGCATTCGTTTCACCCAAAGAAACGGCATGCACAATAATACCTTTTGTTTGATAGGTTTTTTGATAATAGGAAAAACGTTCGTTGATACGTTTACGATAATTAGGTGCCAAACGCGATCGCCATAACAAACGCAGACAAGCCAAAGGCAAAATCAGATAAACTAAAAACTTATACAGTTTCAGGCTTAGCATGGGCTTTGGCTGTTATTTTTGTTTTATTGATGGTATCAAGATAAGCTTTCACACCTTCTTGGACTGTTTTAAACTCATGCTTATAGCCAGCCGCACGCAATTGACTGATGTCTGCTTGCGTGAAACTTTGATAACGTCCTTTTAAATGTTCGGGGAATGGAATGTATTCGATCTCACCAAAACCATGCCACGCAATCACACTTTTAGCGATGTCATTAAAGCTTTGGCTGCGGCCCGTCCCACAATTGAAGATACCTGAAATGTCAGGATGTTGCCAAAACCACAAATTAACATTCACAACGTCATCGACATATACAAAATCTCGACGTTGTTCACCATTGCCATAACCATCACAGCCTTCAAACAATTTAACTTTTTTATGTTCTTGAATTTGATTGTTATGATGAAATGCAACACTCGACATGGATTTTTTATGTTGTTCACGTGGACCATATACATTGAAATAACGTAACCCAACGATTTGACTTTCAACATTGCCTAAATAACGGCGCACATATTGATCAAACAAAAATTTTGAATACCCGTAAACGTTTAATGGTTTTTCATGTGAACGTTGTTCTTTGAAAATAGTGCCATCGCCATATACTGCGGCACTGGAAGCATAAATATAGGGTACTTTGTTTTCCAAGCAAAAATGCAATAATGATTTGGAATATTCATAATTGTTTTGCATCATGAATTTTCCATCCCACTCGGTGGTATCGGAACAAGCACCTTCATGAAAAATTACATCCACATTATCAAAACCATTCATATCGATGTATTCTAAAAATACGTCTTTATCAAGATAATCTTGTATTTCCAGATCAGACATATTGACAAATCGCGTACCATCTTTGAGATCATCCACCGCAATAATATCGGTACGACCCTGTGCGTTTAACGTCTTAACAATGTTGCTACCAATAAAACCTGAAGCGCCCGTTACAATAATCATTTAAACCTCCTCTGTTTCCTGATTGCACATTATTTTTTCGATTAAACCCGTGGTTGAACAACCGGGCTTGAAGGCTAATATTTTAACTTCGCCACCATTAGCTAATACTTCTTTATGACCCGCAATTTCATGTACTTGATAATCGCCACCCTTGACTAATACATCGGGTAATATTTCTGCATATAAACGTTGCGGCGTACTTTCATTGAATGGAACAACCCAATCCACCGCTTCTAATCCAGCCAATACTTGCATGCGATTTTCTAAACTATTGAGCGGACGTGAATCACCTTTCAAACCACGCACCGATTCATCATCGTTTACCGCAATCACAAGCCTATCACCTAATGCTTTAGCTTGCGTTAAATATTGAACATGTCCCGCATGCAGGATATCAAAGCAACCGTTGGTCATCACCACTTTTTTGCCTTGCTGTTGCGCAGCACGCACTAATTTGCAAATCTCTGCCTGAGAATAAATTTTATGAAGTTCATCTTTGGGAAGAGTGGATAATAATTCTGCTTCGGATACGGTTGCCGTTCCCATTTTCCCGACGACAATACCGGCGGCGGTATTGGCCATTGCGGCAGCCTGAGCAAAATCCAATCCACCCGCGTAACTGGCTGCTAATACGGCAATCACCGTATCGCCCGCACCTGTTACGTCGTACACTTCGCGCGCCTGTGCTTTCAAATGCGTAACATCTATAGCTGTCACCAAGCTCATGCCTTTTTCACCACGTGTAATTAACATACCTTGTAAATTGGCTTTAGTGATGAGGGCGCGTGCTTTTGTTATCAATGATTCTTCATCGGTCACTTTCCCAGCCATTTCTTGAAATTCTTTAAAGTTTGGCGTCACTAAGGTTGCGCCTTCATAATGCATGATATCGGATTTTTTAGGGTCAACCAGGACAGGAACCTGATAAAAATTGGCAATGCGGATCAGATCCGCTGCTTTGGCTAAAGCGCCTTTACCATAATCCGAAAGGACGACCACATCCGCCTGTTTCACTTGCTGCTCAAATAGACGGTGTAACTCTGGCAAACAAGATTCCGGGTAGACTTCTTCAAAATCCAGACGAATCAACTGTTGATGTTGGCTGAGAACCCGTAATTTAGTAATGGTCGGGTAGTTAGAGGCTGGGGCAAACTGAAAATCCACCCCGGCTTGATTCAGAAGACGGGCCAACATGGCGGCCGCTTCATCTTCCCCTACCAGGCCTAATAGGGTCACATTCGCACCCAAGGCAGCCACGTTCAGCGCTACGTTGGCAGCACCCCCAGGCACCTGCTTATGTTCATTGATATTCACGACCGGCACAGGCGCCTCAGGCGATATACGTCCCGCAACACCATGCCAGTAGCGATCAAGCATAACGTCACCCACGACTAAGACGCGGGTATGGGTAAAATCAGGTAGTTGTGTCGACATACGCACCCCTAAATAAAAAGCGATTTTACCACACTTTTTAAGGGAAAGAGAAAAAGTTGTTTGTTTAACTTATCGTTTTTTCTTAAGCGATTCGCCTGAAATGCTCTGTTCTTCTTTAACCCGTTTGTCATGCCATAGGAGCGTGTTCAAACGACCACCCCCTAGGGAGTCTGCAATGGGTCCATCCGTAATCTTTTGGTTTTGTGGACTAGTTCGCTGTTCATCATGCAGGACCAACGCACAATTGAGCACCCCTACGCGAGCATTGTCTACATGCTTTGCCGTTAAAGCCGGATCAAATCCCAGGGTAAAACCAGGTGCCTCCTCTTCATTCACTGCCGGACCTTTCGTACCCATACCTTTTTGCATCTGCGAGTTAACAACAACACCGCTATCACGTTCAAAGCGCTGTTCCGTGATATAAAACGAGCGATCTTGTTCATAGGCCGACAGTTTTAGCATATGGCTGTTTTGTTGTTCATTCGGGCTTAGTTGCACATCACGTACCACATCCACTTCCAATAAATGATTGAGCCAAAACTTTCGACCCCATTGAAATAATGCAATCGTTATCAATGACACTAATAACATGGCCACTTGGCTCATCTCGGCCAACTTGCTCACGTAAGGTAATGAAATAATACTTAGGTTGGTTAATAGCAAAGGGATTCCCAGAGTTAGCAAGGGCATCATAAAAAAAGACGCCATGACCACGTTACTTAATAGGATAAAAAATTTGTATCCCCCATGTTCCGCCTGATTGAAATGCCATAAGAATGCTTGCCAAGTTTTTTTGAATGGAACCCATACTTCATCACGTTGATAATAGTTTTCTTTGCCCCAATAGTAATACACCATTGCCGCTGCGGATAATAATGCAGATCCCACCATAGTTAATGCGCTATAAATCGTACCCATGTCAACGAGGTGTTGATTTTTCAATAGTCCGAATTGCAATCCACCGGTTAATACCCACGCGAAAAAACTAACAGATATTGTGAATATCAATGCATATAAAAATTCTAACCCATGGTATTGGCGCCATCGATTCAAGCGATACCATAATGCGGGATCTTCAATACGCGTATTCCCGCTATACCCATAAGAAAGCACATTTTCATAAGGATAATACTTTGCTTCCGTGTCGTTCGCTTTATAAAAAATTGTAGAAGCAATCAACTTACTTTTGGGTTGGTCAATAGCCTTCTTTCTTAACTCTTGATGTTGATAAAATAAATTATTGGCTTTTGTTTTTGTGTTTTCCGTTGCTGTATTTTCCGTGCTCAATTTTGTATACTTGGTTGAAGGGGTTCTTTTACCTGCATCAGGTATTATCTCTACTTCCATTTCTGGAAACGTTTCATCCCCACTGATCGCTGCTACAATCGCACGTTGTTTCAATTGTTTTGGATGGTAGGTTTTATTCAGATGATCCACATCGCCTTTTGTTAAATTTAATTCAATGGGTTGTTCATCTTTGATTATTGTACGATCAGAGAAATACATTTTAATGGATATATCATTATCCTCATGATCGTGCTCAAATTCAAATATCAATTGCACCGGTTCCGTGTTTTCACAGCCGTAACCACCCCAAGGTACATTTAATACGAATTTATTACGAAAGAGTTTTTTAGAAACGCCGACATTTTCAATCAATTTAAAAAAGAAATCTTTAAGTTCGTTTTCATTTTTATACTTGATTTCGAAATAGCCTTTACGAAAGATTGAAGCAATATCGGGATAGGTGATGATCTCACCAAATCCCTGTGATGCAAGCCGTTCCCCCAACACATTATTTGATTGTGATGCTTTCTGCTTTTCATCCTCATAAACTTTATTCACCAGAATAAACAATTTGGCGAGTAATAGATTACCGAGCCAAGGATCATCGCGATCCAGGGTGCGAATCAAAGCGCGGGTATCTTGTGTATCGGGCGCTGGGTTAGAAGTTGCCCCACCGGGCACGACTGCTGCTAATGTTTTAAATGAACCTGTCATATTTTAGTAACTACCTTTTAGATTATTGTTATTATAAACGTAATAATACCATAATATTTATACGAGTGCATCTACTTCAACAAACAATGCGGCAGCAATTCGCTTCAATACTTTTTTACTTCCCGATCGTATTTGATGTTCTAGTTGCGACAAATAAGGAATACTGATGCTGGCTTGTAAAGCAAGTTCGGCTTGTGATAACCCCTTAAATTCCCGCCAAATTTTGATGGGGCTTTCGCCTTGCTTCAGCCGTGTTTGTAAATGTTGAGGCAGCACTTCATGCCGTTGTTTAGGCTTTTGCGTGATGAGTTGCATAATGAGCTGCTCTTGCTCCTTCAGCTTTATATATTGCTGATACGGCAATATCGCCCATTGGGGTTGTCCATTCGATGGAATGAACTGTACGTCTGGTTTTACAGCCACACTGATGCCTCAAAATAAATACAACAAATAGGTTTGTTAACCTTCGCCCAAAAAAAAGAAAAGGGGACCCCTTCCAAATGGAAGGGGCTGCGGGTTGGTGTTGTCAATCTCCAACTCGCAATCCTTCGCAAGTCGCTATACGACCCCGGCGATGACTGCCCGCGTCCCCCTTTATGAAATAATGAAGCCTTTCTGGGTAATGGGGCGGCTCACACAGCCGCCCATCACAATAAGTACACTACTAGTCCAAGGATTGCTTCATTGCTCACATTCATGATATTAGCATACTGCTAAATATTGTCAAATGTATAATTAGCAATTTGCTAATTACAAAGATTGCGCTACTTATAGCTCCATTATAAGTAGCGCGATAATTTAAATTGTTGAGTTATTGCGCTACTTACAGTACTCTTATAAGTAGCGCAATAATTTAGAGGAAAACTATGGCAACGTTATTAGGCAGATCTGATGAGCAGGAAATATTACAGCAGGTTTTACATTCCGATCAACCTGAGTTTTTGGCTTTATATGGACGCAGACGTGTTGGCAAAACATATCTTATTAAAACTTTCTTTGAACAACAAAATTGTTACTATTTTTGTGCAACAGGGATACAAAAAGGCACATTGAATGAACAGATCCGTGTATTTACCCAGGCAATAAGCCAAGCATTTTATCCAGGGGTAGAAATTAAAGAGAAAGATAATTGGTTTGATGTTTTAGAGTCACTCACCCAAACGTTAAATTCGGTAGTACCTAAAGGGAAGACAATAGTATTGTTTTTTGATGAATTTCCTTGGATGGCAACACGCAAATCCCATTTCATGGAAGCATTAGAATATTACTGGAATCAATATTGGTCAACCAATGCTCAAATTAAGTTAATTATTTGCGGCTCCTCTGCTTCTTGGATTATTCGAAAAATTATTAATAATAAGGGGGGTCTTCATAATAGGATCACCCGAAAAATACATTTAAAACCGTTTAAATTAAAAGATGTTAAACAATTTCTTCAAAAAATGGGGACAAAATTAAAGAATAAACATATTGCTGAAATATATATGGTTACCGGGGGAATTCCTTACTATCTCGCACAGATTAAAAAAGGTATGTCATCCACACAAGTGATTGAATCGTTAGTGTTCCAAAAAAATGGTTTACTCTTAAAAGAGTTTGACAATCTATTCAGCTCTCTATTTGATGATGCAGATGCTCATATTGAATTTTTAAAAATCATTGCAAAGCATCGGTATGGGGTAAGCCAAAAAACGCTGATTGAAGAATCACAACACTGTAAAGCAGGCGGAACGGCAACTAAGAAACTGAACGAATTAATAGAAGCTGGATTTATTATGCAATTCAAACCTTATCTCAATAAGAAAAAAGGAATATATTATCGCATCATTGATGAGTATACGAATTTTTATTTACAATGGATTGAACCCTTAAAAAATACTCTTCAAAATGAGGCGTTGGATGAAGGTTATTGGGCACATGCCAAAGAAACAGGTGCCTGGAAAGCGTGGGCAGGTTATGCCTTTGAATCTATTTGCTATCAACATCTTTCTGAAATTCGCAAGGCATTAAAATTAAATCCTATGGCAATACCCCATGCTTGGCAGTATAAATCTAAAAATGGGTCGACGGAAAAGGGGGCGCAGATTGACCTATTATTTGATCGTCGTGACGCAGCCATAACAGTGTGTGAAATCAAATTTACAGAATTGCCATTTACTTTAAATAAGCAAGAAGCAGATAACTTAACTAATAAGGTTGACGTCTTTTTGAAGCAAACCAAAAGCACAAAACAGATTTTTCTGGCCCTCATATCCGCCAGTGGCGTTAAACCCAGTATGTATTCAGAAGAAATGATTGCCAACGTGGTAACTCTAGACGATCTGTTCAACAATTAACTCGGACCAGCGAATATGCTATGATGCACGGATGCGAACTTTGATTAACAAACTGCTAACCATGGATTGCCGCCTTTTTGCGGGCTTCCTTAGCTTCTTCATCTCTTTGTTACGTAGCTACAACAATCTCGTGAATTACGATGGCATTTTATATTTGCGCACCGCGCAATTCATTCAAGAAGGGCAGTGGGTTACAGGTTTAGATACTTATTATTGGATGTTCTATTCCGTATTGATCGCCGGTGTTTCAACGGCTACATCACTATCACTAGAAAATAGCGCTTATATTCTCAATGCTATTTCATATGCGATCATGACCGTTGGGTTTATTACCGTGGTGAAATTACTCGGCGCTGATAACCGCGTGCAATGGCTTGCATTTTTGGTCATTATCATTCATCCGGGTTTAAATGAATACCGTGACAGCATCATTCGTGATTTTGGTTTATGGGCCATGTTACCCTGGGCCTTGTATTGTTTAATTAAATACGCTGAACTTGGACAGTTTCGTTACGTGGTGGGATGGACATTCGCAGCAATTATCGGATTTCTGTTCCGTATTGAAGCTATTTTATTATTAATGCTTGGGCCCTTAGGTTTATATGTTTGTCTTCCACAATTAACATTCAAGCAAAAAACAATCACTGTATTAAAAGCACAAAGTTTAACTTTATTGATAGTAATTTTAAGTTTTCTTGCATTATTGCTAAGCGATAAAATGCATTACCTAGGACGATTGCAAGAATTGCCTAAGGCGCTGTATTTTCTTTTATTCAGTAGTTTGGATGTGTATCGCGAAAAAGCCAATGTATTTAGCAGCGATATGTCGATCTTCTTTAAACCCAAACATGGCATGGTCGCTTTATTCGGCGCATTGTTAACCTATTCCCTTTATTTACTCATCAAATTATTAACGCCACTTTATACCGTACTCATGGGATATGCCGTTTACCGAAAAGCCGTTCCGAATTATTACGCGATTCGTATGGTGATTTGGTTTATGATTATTTTTGCGATGGGCTTATCCGCCCATCTGATGCAACATTTCTTTTTCAGCAGCCGTTATTTAATGCCTCTCGCCTTATTAATGATGCTTTGGGTTCCTTTTGCGATTGAAGCATTCATTATCTTACGTAAAAAAGTGTGGTTGATTATTACCAGTTTAATCATGATTTATATGCTGATCGATGGGCTTATCAGCTTTGGTTACAGTAAAGCCTATATTCGTGATGCGGGATTATGGCTTCAAGAAAACAAACCTAATGCGAACGTGTATACGAACAGCAAGCAGGTGGCTTATTATGCGCATAATCCGAGCGTTGATTGGAACCGTGATTTTAACGAGGATTATGATATGTCGTTGTTAACATCCGGTGAATGGAAAGAGTATGATGTGTTAGCGTTGCGTCATGATAAAAAATCGCAAGAATTAAATAATTTAATTGAAACATTGCCGAATGTTATTATTCTTCAGGAATACCACAATAAGCGCGATGATGCCGTGGTGATTATTGAGGTTATGGATTAATCTACACTTAGCTTTTTCTTGATAACCTTATTCATTTCATTATCCACACCCACTCGTTCTTTCAATTTATCTAGAACGCCCCCTTTTAATTTCACAAGGTTACCCTTTAAAACGTCATCTAGGGGGGAGCCTCCTTTCCCAAAATTCACTGCTTTTTTAACATCCTTTATCATCTCCTGTTTTTCCTTCTCATTCAGATCACCCTTATTTTTCTGACGGCGCACTGCGTCTTCATGTGGCTTTGGGGCAATGTGTTGAGGGGGTGCTGCTTTTGGTTGCGCTTTTTCTACCTGTTTTTCTACCTGCACTTGTTGTTGTTTAGCCCCCTCTTTCGCATCTACGAGTTTTGTATCCCCAAGTTCATTCCAAGAAGAAAAATCTAATTTAACTACCTCTCTATTGTGCCGGCTTTCTTTTCTATTTTGCTCCTGCTCGTCACGTAAATCTTGCTTCCTCTGCTCATGTACCTCCTTAAGTTCCCTCTTAAATTCCTTCTTCTGTTCCGGAGTCAACTCCTTCTGGATCTCATTAATCCTTTCATCAATCATGTCCTTTTTGATAATCTCAATTTTTTTCAGGTAGCTCTTATCGTCACCAGTTTCTTCAAATCTCTCTTTTGCCTCTTCTAGGCGTTCGATTGCATTGTTTAGAGTACCGCCTCCCTTCCCTGTGACCCGGCTGAGCGCTAGAAGACTAAGCGCCGCCTCAGACGCCTCATCAAGCTTTTTTTGAACATTAACAGGTACCGTTCTAGGCATTTCTTCTTTCTCAACCTCTCAGAGTCACTACAACAGGGGTATAATTCAGCCCCCAAATATTAAGTATACTAACTGAAACATTGCTAAGTCAACCGCTAACCCATTGATTTTTCGTCTGCTCACTATTATGATTTCAGGCTCAACCGATCGCTCATTAGCGGTAAAACGGAATACCTAGGTCGATTAAATGATGCCGTGGTGATTATTGAAGTGAAATCAAATAATTGATCATCCGCCAGGGCTTGGGCCTTTCCTCACTTCGTTTCTCACCTCACGCGACAAGTCCTTCCATTGTAATCCCTTATACCCCTCTATCTCGTTATCCTTGAATTGATTATATTGATCCTTAGCCGCTGGGGAAAGTTTGTCTGCATGTTTATCCATCAGATCATGTAATCGAGAAACATCGCCTTTATCTGGGTTTTCTTTCCTCGCCAGGGCTTTAATCTCCATCACATCCTTGACAAATTCTCCCGATCCGGCGATACCCTCTCCCGGCTTATGAAAGTTGTCCTTGTCCTTCGCGATTTGTTGCAATTCTTTCCACTTAGCCTGATCGTGGCCCGCAATAGCCGCTTCCTTATTTTTCAAGTGATCCTGCCGCCGTATTGCATTTTCTTCTGGACGTGGGGCAATATGTTGAGAAGGGCCTGGGGATCCTGCTTTTACATGCGCTTCCTGCTGTCCGGCTGCTTTCTGGGCAACTATTTTCTCAGCTTTATCGCGTAGATCTCGAAATTGCTCCGGCGTTTTAGCCTCATTATAATAAAGATCGTTGAGCTTCTCCCAACGGCTACCTGGCTCTCTACCATATTCTCCAAGCTTATTCAGCATGGCCTTAGCTTCTTTCTGGGCAACTACTTTCTCAGCCTGGTCCCGTACCTCTATAAAATCTTTAGGCGTCTTTGCCTGCTCATAACGTGCTTGAAGTTCCGCCCAATCACTGTTTGCGCCCTTACCATATTTTTCAAGCTCTTTTAGCTGCCCCTTGGCAGCACCTTGCCAATTATCGCAAACCTTACGCGCTTCATCGATATTTTTTTTCGACTTTTCAGACGAGCCCTCGTATTTTTCATCAATCTTTGCATCAACCGCCTTCTGGATTTTCGCAATCTTTTCCAAATAGATTTCAACCGCCTTATCATCGCCTTTACTGTTGTCAAATTCCTGTTTTGCCGCTGCCAAGAGTTCTTCAGCCGCTGTTAAAATCGGCTCCTTATCCTTCCCCTTCCAGTTCCCGGCGATGAAATCAAGCACATTGAGCGCTTTGTTCAGCTGAACAAGTTTATTCACTTTGTTTCCAGGTAATAAATTAGACATTCTTTCTCAACCTCTCAGAGTCACTACAACAGGGGTATAATTCAGCCCCTAAATATTAAGTATACTAACTGAAACATTGCTAAGTCAACCGCTAACCCATTGATTTTTCGTCTACTCTCACAGAACCCGCTCTCTTGCGCTTAGACTAACCACTTCTTCAAACTTTCTTTAATATCTTCATGAGGATGATAACCCAGTATCTTTTCTGCCAAACCAATATCCGCACAGGAATGTAAGATATCCGTTTCACGCCAGGGTTGATAAATAGGCTTTGGATGCTTCTGGTAAATCTGACACAACAACTCAAACAATTGATTCAATGGCGTGGGTTTTCCCGTGCCAATATTAAATACATGATGGTCTTTTAACTCGGTGGCAACCACGCGATCGATTGCATGCATCACATTATCGATGTAACAAAAATCACGCGTAGCCGTTCCATCTCCATAAATAGTCACCGGGATTTCTTGTTTAATGGCATTAGCCCATAAAGGAATAACAGCTGCGTACGCATTCTTAACAGCAGGATTACCGCCGAATAAATTAAAAAACCGAAACCCTATGCAAGGGATATTTGTTTCATCTGAAAAACGTTTAACATCGTTTTCATTTTGAACTTTGGTTTTACCATAGATGCTGATCGGTTTTAATAACGCATCTTCTCGTATAGGTAATTGTTGAGCGCTTCCATAAACTGCGCTCGACGATGCGTACATGAATTGTTTAACAGGGTATTTTTTAATCATGGATAAAAGATTATTCAAACCATCCACATTAACATCCATGGCAAGTTCTGGATCGCGCTCACACACAGGCACTGAAACCACCGCCGCCAAATGTAACACATGGGTAATCTCATATTGATTAAGCAACGTTTCGATGTCTGAACTTCGTATATCCATTTCGTAAAAATGAAAATGATCAAAGCCTAATAAATTATTTAAGTTCTCTTGGGTTCCCGAGTAAAAATTATCAATACCAATGACGGTATCACCTTGACGCAAATAATGCAGCGCCACGTTACTTCCAACGAATCCTGCAACACCGGTAATTAGCCAATTTCGTTTAGCCACGTGCTTGCTCCTGAAGGTGATGCAAACGTTGCACCAATGGATGTTGATCACCCCAATTGCGATACAAACGTTCCCAATCTTTTTGATGCATGGTTTCAAATCGAGCAGGTGATTCGTAAAGTAACGCACCATCAAAATCAAGCAACCATAATGTAGAACCATCCCAAATAAAATTTAAAGATTTTAAATCGCCGTGGTAACAACGTGAATATTTTAATTTTTGCATGAGTTCAAATAAAGCATTGGCCAATGTGTTCAATTCTTTTTCATTGATTGATTGTTCTAAAAACTTATCTAACCTCATGCCGGGACAATATTCCGATACAAAATACGATTGACGACGCAAGGGTCCAATGCGACGTTCAAAGAAAGCCAATGGCTTAGGCACATTGATTTCAAATGCCTGAAGGATATGCCCCATTTTCCAGGCACGAGCCGCTTTTGAAGGGGTAATTAAACGACGTGATGCTTTTTTCCAATCTTTTAAATTGTAACGTTTTATCACAATATCATCTTCATTTAATTTAGTTCGCACGACGGTAACACTGTTTCCTTGTTTAAGAAACTCAGCTTTGGGATGAAAATAAGCTTCAGGATATTCACACAACGTTTGACTGTATATGTTTTCAATCTTATTATCAATGCAAAAAGATTTGTCAAACCGCGTCTTACATTTAAATGCGCTGCAATTACGGAAGATCTTTTTCGTCCATTTCCGAAGCCGGTATTTTTGATGCTTTTCAATTAAACGTAAGAAATGCTGATCCAATTCATCCGTAATACCAAAATCCCTTTGCTTTAAATAGTGATGAAATAAAGCTCGATACCGATCTTCGTCATGAGGCTTTTGCGCAAAAAGCAATGCGAGATTATCCAATGATTTTTTAACATCCAGCGGATGTTGAGAAACTTTAATACTTGCAGAATCCAATACATATAATTGATCTTGATACTCTAAAAAATTATCCAAATGACAATCGTCTTGCTTTAATCCAGATTGATGTAATTGTGCAAATAATGTTATCAAAATCTCATTAATATCTTTAACAGATTGTGCGTTATTTAAGTATTGATATACTGCAATAAAATAACGGTTTTCTAGCATTGTCTCATGAAGAAGCGCCGGCGTATGAATATTATGTTGTGCCAATGCTTTCGCGCCATGTAATTCTTGTTGAAAGTCTTTCTTATTAATAAATAACTTTGCGACAACAGATTCATTGTTTAATGTGGCACGAAACACCCAACGCGTATTAGGCAACACACGCAAATACTCTTCAATATGCAACTTCCCCGCCGGAATATCTAAAGTGTTATTTGTTTTGATTGAGGGTAACCGTCCATAAGCTTTTTTATATAACTCAATCGATTTTCTTTCAACCTGACGCCATAACGCTTCATCTTCTTTCAATTCTTTTAATGATTTACCTGTATAAACTTTTAAGAACCTGAAAATATCCCGCTGCGTTAACCCTATATCTAACGAAGAAAATAACAGTGACGCTAAATCTTTCACTTGCCAACGCTTATTGAACAAGGTTGCTTTGCGCATCCGATGAAGATCAATTAAAAATAACTTCGGATGGTCTAGATTAGGTTCTAATAAAAAGTGGCATAGGTAAAGATCACGATGGTAATAATGGTGTTGATGCAAACAACGCGTCATGCGTGCAACTTCGGTAATGATATTCCGTTTTAATAGAAAGGGTGGGGGAGTCACTACCCAAGGTTTGCAAAAATCTTCAAGACTTTCCGTGTTTTTGAGCGCTTTCGTTAAAACAAACGAACGTTGTTTAAAAGGGGATAACCCTTGTTTTCCATAACCCACCAATGGGGTTGTCGCAATGCCTAATTTATTTAACGCCTGAATGGCTTTCCATTCGGTTTCAGCCCCTACGACAGGAAGCCGACCCATGGACAAATTTTTAATACATTCTTTTAAGGTAATTCCATCATGCTTTTTAATAAAATAATGAGCACCATTTAAAACGATTTCTTCTGTCTGACGTTTGGATTGTTTACGATAAACCTTTCCTTCCATGGCCATCAGATGATCAAATGCGGGGGACGATAAATGTTGGAGAATGTTTTGAGGCAATTCTAACATGCCTTTTTATCCCGCACCGTTTCATGAATAATGTTTTGTGCTTGTTCAACCAAACTGTAAATATCAGCATTTAAACCAAATTGAATACCATTGTCACGCCAGGGTTGTGAGTGATGAAGCACCACTTCCAATGCCTGTGTTAAACGTTCTTGATTAAAAGGTTCAGGCACAACAATGCCGCCTTGCGCTTCTTTAATGTAATGCGCATAACCACACACATCCGTTGTGACGACGGGCAAACCTGCAACGGTTGCTTCTAACAAAACAGTTCCCGTATTTTCAGAATAAGCAGGATGTAGCAATGCATCCGCTGCGAGCATTAATTGAGGAATATCATCGCGACCCCCTAAAAAATGCACTTTGTTAGATAAGTTTAATTTTTTAATCAAACCCTGATAGGGTTGTGGACTATCATCACCTACTACCCAAAGTTCACTGTTTTCTTTTTGTGCCGCAGGAAGTTGTGCCAACGCATGCAATGCACGATCCAATCCTTTTGTCTTAAAACCTGACCCCACAAATAAAATAAGTTTTGTATCAGGTGCCAACGAAAGTCCATCTCTCGCTAAAGTACGTTTGTCTAAATAATCAATGGGTGCACAACGATCACGTTGAATTCCTGGAGGAAGTATGTAAAAGCGTTCATCCGGCGTATCATAATACGATTGATATATATCCTTTTGTTTAGGATTGATCAACAATACTTTTGTTTTTTGATCTTTACCAAAAATGGATTGTTCAAAACCCGAATAGGTTCGATAATTAGGTGTGAATTTATAGAGCCTATGGTACTTGGGGTTCACCCGTGCAAGGTAACAGGGATCAGCTGCGTAATACACATCCAGTCCTGGCATTTTACTAAAACCAACCACACCGTGGTATTTTTCTTTGTTGATTTTTTCATGAGCAGCATCGACAAACAGCTTTGTTTTCTTAGAGTTTGTTATTGCCTTTGTGGGTAACAGATTCACACGAATACCTTCAGGCGCTGGCCCCGTCCATTCACGCGTTAAGATATCGACATCCGCGCCTTCATCGCGACAGGCCATGGCAATGCGCAAACAATCCCGCTGCATTCCCCCAAAAGGAAAATACTCAAATAAACAAAATGCTAATTTCATACGGCCTCTCTCTTAGCAAGCAGTACCTGTAATTGTTGCCATACTTGTTGTGGATTTAATTCTCCCAAGCAAGGTGGATCTGTTTCGCTTTTCATATCTGATATTCGACATTTTTCTTGTAAACAAGGCGAACAGGGTAATGAGCTTTTTTGATGCCACTGATGTTGTCCTAATGTGCCCGTACGTTTAGGATCAGAGGGGCCATACAATGAAATCGTCGGCGTTGCTAATGCTGCGCTTAAATGACCCAATCCCGTATCCACCGCAACAACAGCATTAACAGCTGACAAAAGCGATGCCACTTCACTTAAATTAAGCTTTGGCATGACTTCAGCCAATGACAATCCTTGACATATTTTTTCTGCACGTAGCTTTTCTGTTTCATTTCCCCACAAGCATTTAATATGAATGCCTTGTTGTTGCAATATCTCAGCTAATTGGCGCCAATATATTTCTGGCCAATGTTTTGTGGGCCAAGTAGTACCATGCAACAATACCACCGTAGGTTTTTCAAAGTGATAACGTTGAGGAACATGAGATAATCCGTAATTCACATTATTTAAATCAATCTTATAATTCAATGCCGTTGAAAATAATTGACGAACTCGTTGAATGGCATGAGCGTTTTTATCGACTTTAATTGTTTTGTCATACAATAAGCTACTGAATGGTTCGCGTGCACAGGATTTATCAAAACCTATTTTTATTTTACCAAGCGCCAATCGAGTAATCATCGCACTCTTAATGAGCCCCTGCGCATCAATAACATAATCGTATTGCGATTGACGTAAATTTTTAATAAAGTCGCCGACTGATTTCCACGTGGATGGATCCGTTAAATTCTTTCGCCACTTTCGAATATTCACAGGAATAATGTTTTTCACCGCTGGATGCCAGGTGGGAATTTCCGCGAAGGGTTGTTCCACGACCCAATCAAATTGAATCGAGGAATTGTGTTCATAAACATCATTGACAGCAGGCAATGTATGAATAACATCGCCTAACGATGTTGTCTTAACGATAAGCACCTTCATTAAGACACCAGTTCCTGCAAACTCGCAATCACTTGTTGTGGTTTTAAGTCTTGCAAACATTTAAGATGTTCAAGCGGACATGTTCGTTTAAAACAAGGGCTGCATTCTAAATGTAAATTTAAAACACGTACTTTTTCACTGAGCGGTGGTGTAAAGCTTGGGCTTGAAGATCCATACATCACCACCAATGGCCGTTTCAATGCAGCCGCAATGTGCATGAGCCCTGAATCATTACTCACAACGGCGGTGGCGCAACTCATCAGATCAATTGCATCGGCCAATGCTGTTTTTCCTACTAAATTAACGCAACGGTTATCCGTTACTTCTTGAATCGTATCAGCCTGAGGTTGTTCTTTAGGTGAACCAAACAACCATACTTGCCAACCTTGATCTAACATCGTTTTTGCGACGATAGCAAAATGTTCTGCAGGCCAACGTTTCGCAGGGCCAAATTCAGCACCGGGACATAACGCTAAAATCTTTTGTTCATTGAGTGTAATGTTATATTGTGCACAAGCTTTTTTAACATCTTCTGCGCGTGCGTGCAAATTAGGCCAAGGTAATTTATCAGGTAATGTGTGATGTTTGTCAAATGCCAATGCTGCAAAACGTTCGATCATTAAAGGATATTTTTGTTTATCTAATAGCCGAAAATCATTTAATAAACCGAGGCGCATTTCACCGAGCCATCCCGTACGTTTCGGAAAAAAAAAAAAAAAGGGAATGAATGCAGATTTAAATGAATTGGGTAATACAATCGCTTGATCATACTGTTGCGCACGCAAACGTTTACCGATCTCATAACGTGTTTTTAAACCAAACGCACCATGACCCAATGGCAATTCAATAAAGTCACGAATTTCTGGCATACGTGCAGCCAAGGGTCCACTGTGTTTGGGTGCAACCACATCGATGATCACATCGGGGTTTTGTTCTTTAAGCAGCTTATATAATACCTGCGACATCACCATGTCGCCGACCCAAGCGGGAGATACTATTAAAATTTTTTGTTGTTTAGGCATATTAGTGTTCATTCGCATCATGAAGTTTAAAAATTGCGCTGCAATAAGGACATTCGGCTTCACCTGTTTTTTCGATGGGTAAGTAAACGCGCGGATGACTATTCCATGAAGCCATGCTGGGCATGGGGCAACTCAGGGGTAAATCTTTGTGAGTCACACGGTATTCACGGGCCGCATTAGCCAAGGTTTTATCGGATTTCGACACCATAGCGCTCCTGTTGTACAGGATGAGCATTATACCATAATGACAACATCAAATAAGCACCGACCAATCAGGGAAAGTGGCTTTGCGGCAAAGGACTTGTTCGTAGAAAAGTTCCTTTAATTTCAAGGTGATAGGGCCAGGTTTTCCCTTGCCAATCACACGATCATCGATTTCGCGAATAGGGGTGACTTCCACCGCCGTACCGCACAAAAAGGCTTCATCGGCAATGTAAGCTTCATCACGCGTGATGCGACGCTGAACCACTTCATAACCCGCGTCCATAGCAAGCTTAATGATACCGTCGCGGGTAATACCTTCTAAACAATTATCAGCCGGTGGCGTAATTAATACCCCATCACGAACCATGAAAAAATTAGCCGAGCTGGCTTCGGATAAATAACCTTCCGTATCCAACATCAAAGCTTCGTCATAACCCATGCGCGACACTTCTTGGCTGGCTTGCGTGCACATAATGTATTGTCCGCACGATTTCGCTTTGGTAAATGCCGCATTCGGATGATGACGCACATACGATGAAAACTTTGCACGAACACCGTTCTTCAATTGATCTTCGCCTAAATAAGCGCCCCAATGCCAAACGGCAATCATCACATACACTTTCGTTTCAGGTTTGATACGCAAACCGAGTGCGCTGTGATCATTGAATACCAAGGGCCGAATATAAGCTTCTTTTAAATTATTTTTTTTAATCGTATCGATTTGTGCTTGAATAATCTCATCGTAAGTGAAGGGGATGGTCATCCCTAAAATCTTTGCAGAATTAAATAAACGTTTGGTATGTGCGTGTAAACGAAAAATGGCGGTACCCTTATCGGTTTTATAAGCACGCACCCCCTCAAATACACCGGAACCATAATGCAATGTGTGCGTCATCACATGTATTTTTGCGTTTTCGGCTTTAACAAATTCACCGTTCAACCAAATAAATCCATCCGTTTGTGGTAATGCCATTTAAGTTCCCTCCTTTAATGTTCTGCGTACCCAATAAGATAAACTCCCAGATCTTTACGTTCTTCGTCTGTCATTGGAAATGTCGGCATGGGTGGTGTTGGATTCGCTAAAAATTCTGTCATTGCATTTAAATTATATTTAGCTGCCAGATTTTCAAGTGGTAATGTTTTTTCATGACACACCGCACAATTAAATTTTTCATATAACACTTTTCCGCGTGCAGCACGTTCAATACGTTCTGATTGAGGCATACGTTGTAAAGGATTGGCATATTGAGGTTTGGCAGGTGCGGGTAAATTTAAACCGGTTGTTTGTTCATCAATCGCAATACGATATATATTATTCGCATAATCATCGGTGATATAAATCGCACCATCCGGACCTTGCGCCACACCCACGGGTCGTCCATACACTTTTTGATCGGATTCACGCAGGAATCCCGTTAAAAAATCACGTTCGATGATATTGCCTTGATCATCCCAATGCAACGTAATAACTTTATATCCCACTTTTTTCGTACTATTCCATGAGCCGTGTAACGCCACTACTGCCGTACGTTCCCCCTGTAAAAACTCAATCCCTAACGGTGCCACATGCGGTTGTAATTCATACACCGGCGGAATGGTGATGGCGATCATTTCTTTTGCTTTTTTAGAATTTCCAAATAATGGATCGGGAACAACATTTCCATTCGCATAGGGCCAACCGTAAAATCCCCCTTGTTCTACTTCAATTAATGTATCGGGTGGAAAATCATCGCCCAGTAAATCGCGCGCATTGACTACCGCATAGAATTTATGATTAAACGGCGCCCAATTAAAATCAACGGCATTACGAACGCCCGTTGCAACTACTTCATAACCACTGCCATCGGGACGAAATCGTTCGATCGATGCATAACGCGGACTTCTTTCCATGCAAGAATTACAGGTTGATCCAATGCCTAAATACATCCAACCGTCATGAAAACGTAATGCGCGTCTTTCATGACTGATTTGATCCGGAATTCCCGAAACAACCACTTCAGGTTCGCCTATTTCTCCTGTTTCATGATTGTATTTCATGCGAATAATTTGGGTTACTTCCGCAATGTATAAATAATCTTCATGAAAATCTAAGCCATGAGGGCGATCAAGATTATCAATTAATGTGCGCTGGCTTTTGGCTTGCGGTTCAATGACATAAACCGAGCCGGTGTTCGGCGAACTGACCAACAAACGACCCTGTTTATCAAAGCGAGGAACCCGTGCGTTTTCAATGTTATCCGCATACAACGTAACAGAATAACCTTCGGCGGGGATTAATGTATTGTACGCTGCGATTGCAGGCAGAAAGTAAGAAAGCAATATTAAGCTGATGAAAATAAAGCGCATGGGTTATTATACATTTTTTGATTCGTCATTGCGAGACCGTGAGGTCGAAGCAATCCATTCATGCCTACATGGATTGCTTCGTCGTGCTGCGCACTCCTCGCAATGACAACCTGCCTTTACATCATGCCGCCCATTCCGCCCATACCACCCATACCACTCATATCAGATGTGGCAGATTCATTTTTAGGCAACTCAGCAATCATGGCTTCGGTTGTAATCATCAACCCAGCCACAGAAGCTGCATTTTGTAGCGCGGTGCGAACCACTTTAGTGGGATCAAGAATACCCATTTCAAGCATATCGCCGTATTCACCGGTTGCTGCGTTGTAACCATAAGCACCTTTTTCAGAAGCGACTTGATTCAACACAACGGAAGGTTCCGCGCCCGCATTTTTCACGATTTGACGTAGAGGCGCTTCCATCGCACGACGTGCAATGTTAATACCTACTGTTTGTTCGTCATTATCGCCTTTAAGATTTTTAATGGCATTCATTGCACGTACAAGCGCCACACCACCACCGGGTACAACACCTTCTTCAACAGCCGCACGGGTTGCGTGCAACGCATCTTCAATACGCGCTTTCTTTTCTTTCATTTCAATTTCAGTAGCCGCGCCAACTTTGATCACCGCAACACCGCCTGACAACTTAGCCAAACGTTCTTGCAATTTTTCACGATCATAATCGCTTGTTGCTGCTTCCACTTGTTGTTTGATTTGCTTGATACGATTTTCAATATCGCTCTTGCCACCAGCACCATCGATAATAGTGGTGTCTTCTTTCGTAACAACCACACGTTTCGCAGTACCTAAATGTTCTGCAGAAGCTTGTTCTAACGTTAAGCCCACTTCTTCAGCAATCACTGTCGCACCGGTTAATGTGGCGATATCTTGCATCATTTCTTTACGACGATCACCAAAGCCAGGTGCTTTAACTGCGCAAACTTTAACAACACCACGAATGGAGTTAACCACTAATGTTGCTAACGCTTCGCCTTCAACATCTTCCGCAATGATCAACAACGGTTTGCCAGATTTCGCGACATTTTCCAATATAGGAAGCATTTCACGAATATTAGAAATTTTCTTATCCACTATTAAAATAAAGGGATGATCCAATTCCGCACTCATGTTTTGCTGATTGGTAATGAAGTAAGGCGATAAATAACCGCGATCAAATTGCATTCCTTCAACCACTTCCAGATCCGTTTCAAAACCAGAACCTTCTTCGACCGTGATAACGCCTTCTTTACCCACTTTTTCCATGGCTTCAGCAATTTTGTTACCCACTTCATGATCCGAGTTCGCAGAAATCGTACCCACTTGTGCGATGGCTTTGGTATCTTTGCAATCTTGTGACAACGCTTCAAGTGCTTTAACGGCTTCTTTAACAGCTTTATCAATACCACGTTTGAGATCCATTGGGTTCACGCCTGCGGCTACTGATTTAATTCCTTCACTCAAAATAGCTTGTGCTAACACAGTTGCAGTGGTTGTACCATCGCCTGCCACATCTGCTGTTTGAGAAGAAACTTCTTTAACCATTTGCGCGCCCATGTTTTCAAATTTGTCAGCCAATTCATCAAAGGCTTTCGCAACAGAAACACCATCTTTAGTAATGGTCGGAGCACCAAATGATTTTTCGATTACCACATTACGTCCTTTTGGACCTAATGTTACTTTAACGGCATCGGCTAAAACATTAACCCCTGCCAACATGCGACGACGCGCATCTTCTGAAAAACGAACTTCTTTTGCAGCCATTTTATCACCTACCTATAATATCAATATCGTATGTATTTAAGCTTCAATAACACCCATGATGTCTTCTTCGCGCATCACGAGGTATTCGCTTTCACCCAACTTCACTTCTGTACCGGCATATTTGCCGAAAAGAACACTGTCGCCCACTTTCACATCTAAAGGACGATTCTCACCACTCTCTAACAGTTTGCCTGTACCAATGGCAATAACCTTGCCACGCATGGGCTTTTCTTTCGCACTGTCAGGAATATAAATACCGCCTGCGGATTTTTCTTCCTCTTCAATGCGTTCGATGATTACACGATCGTGTAATGGACGAATTTTCAATTTAGCCATATCAACGTCTCCAAATACTGGTTAACTTTTACTAGTACACAGAATGGGGATACTTTACTTAGATTTCAAGACTTCTTTAGCACTCCCACCTCTTGAGTGCCAATCATCAAGGATTTACGCGAAGATGTCAAGTGACGCTACCGGGAAGCTCGCTAGCGCGGCCGCGAAGACCCATCACCAATCAGAGGATTGCATGGTATTGATTTTTCCGTGGAATCTGTCATTTTATGCTTGTGCTTAACAAACACGAACCCTTATAATTGAAATATAAGCTAGTTATCCATGTAGGTGAATTATGCCCGATCCAACAAGTACTCCAGCAGCTCCTTTAAGCCCTAAACAAAAATATGATCAGCTTATTAAAATTCGCGAATTCAAAGAAAAGATGATGGAAGATCGTGTCGATGCAAAAGGCAACCCTGTTGTGGGTGTATTGAACGGCATCGATGCAGCACACAACCAGATCATAGCAAATCGCACCGGCAGCGTCGCAGGCAATGAAGCTCATTATCGAGGTTTTTTCAATCAGCTTAACCACCTAGACAATGGTATGTTGGGCGTTGTTGCAGGTATGGACCCAGCAGCCAAAGCCGATGTTGAACGTGCAAATACTGCCAATGAAGCTGCAAATTATCCCAACCGACAAATCTATGTGGGTTATGAAGGACTGATATCGCAGGAAGATCTCATGCAAAACATGAGCGGGGCCGATCGGTTAAGAATAGTTGCAGGCCGTGCTAGTGTAATGGAAGTTATTGGGAGTGATCCTGTTATGAAGGTGGCTTCAGCCATCGATGCAAAAGAAGCAGCTCTTGAAGCGGAGTTAAAAGCACTGGATCCCGATAAAATTGTCAATTGGAATGATAAAGAACGGGTAGAAAATGGTATCAGAAACGAACAAGACTGGAATAAGCTTGTAAGCGATCGGGACAATGCACCGGATGCTGCATCAAGAAAAGCTGCAGAAGACGCTCTGCAAGTTGCACTGGATAAAGAAAATGCAGCACTTCAAGATATGGCTGTCGCCATTCGCGATTTCCAGATGAATCCTGCTGCTTCACCAGAACCCCTTGCAAAACGTGTGGCTCTTTTAGAAGAGAAAGCCCAAGGACTCAGCCTTGCAGAAGATTTAATCCGTAATCAACGTCTCCAAGCGGGTCATGGCGTAGCCTCACCCTATGATTACAACCGCCTCATGGGGATCATGCAAGTTCATATGTCCGTCAACCGTGATCGCAAAAACCCTGGCGTCACTGCCATGGGCATTCCTAAATTCTTTAGAAGTCTTGATGCCGCTGGCATGTTCGTGGGTGCTTATTTTAGTACGCTCGCGGAAACATTTGGTGAAAGCCGCGAGCAAGTATTGGAAAGAGGCTTGAACATCGACCACGTCAAAGTAAGGCACAACCCTTATGCCGTTTTGGACTTTCTTGCCGATTCACAAGCCGTTGCTGAAGCCATGGGCGCAAAAATTAAAATCGATTGGGAGGCTATCATTGAAAGTGCAGATGAGCCGGCCAAAAGCATTATCCGCAGAGAACATGACGTAAACTGGGGAAAACACATGGATAACGCCAGACAAAGGGTTAGAGATAAAACCGATGTGAAAGAGGGTGAAGATCTGAAAGACGCCGTGGGACGTAAATACATGGGGCATAATTGGTATGCGGAAAGCAAAGAAATTAGACATGATCTTAAAGCAGGGGACCAAGGCGCAGCAGCACCCGATCTTGTATTAGGGGCCACACCACCAGGCAATGCCAAAAAAGTTGATACGGATACTGATACTGTTAAGAAGACATCTTCTGGCCTTAAACTTGGGGGCGGGAGTAGAGACTAACGATGACCGACAAAGATTCTACATTGCCTGAAATTGAACTTGAACAAGCGCTGATTACACGATCAAAAAGCCAGGCCATTGCGGTTGAAATGCTAGATGAAGCCGGAATCATCGAAGCGTTGATGTATCACTACAACCGTTACCGCGGTCTTAAAGCTTTTTTGTTAGACATTGATTCACATGAAATTGCTTACAAAGGTGTTTCCGCATTTTTAATAGCCACATCTCCCGATACACAAGAAAATAGCGAAGATCCGATTGATGGGCTTAAAACATGGATTCTCAATAAACTGGTTGAACTTGATAATAAAAATATCACGCTGGTCATTTCTTGCCCTGCCAGTTCATTGTACCGTTTTGCCGATGTAGTGGACAAAGCCGAACCTCCGCTTGCTAACATTGATTTCGCACCATTGCATGAATTTGATGAAGTGGTCAATGATGCTCGCATCAAATACGATATCATGCTTATTGAGAGAAAATGATTTCATCAAAAATAGTTAAACCACTTTTGTTATCCTTGTTTTTGATTTCAAGTGCTATTTTCAATACCAGTCTAGCAGCGCCCCAACTGGATGATTTATTTCAACCTGAACGCGGAACAGCATCGACTGATATTCCAACGGCTGAACAAGCTTTCGTTGCTTTTGTCGAAAACGTCGATGAAAATGGCGTGACATTGCATTGGTTCATCGCACCCCAAACGTATTTGTATCAAAAATCACTAAAATTCAATGTAAAGGGAGCTGTGTTAGGTTCGCCAACATTACCGCCCGGTGATTTAATTCACGATCCTTTTTTTGGTGATGTCACGGTTTACTATCATAATTTAAAAATTTATTTACCCTTTGAAACAGTTCTTCGAGAAAATGTGGTATTAACCATCACGTATCAAGGGTGTCATGAAGCCGGTATTTGTTATCCACCGCAAACAGACAATATAATGCTTAATCCTACTAGAAGTTTTGAACAAGCGAACATCCAGGATATTCTGAAAGATGTAAACATCCCTCTAATATTGTTGGTATTTTTTGGTTTGGGTTTCTTATTGGCATTAACACCGTGTGTATTACCGATGGTTCCTATTTTATCGGCATTGATTATCGGCGAGCAACAAAAACATCACCGACTAAACGCTTTTTATTTAGCCATCACTTACGTAATATTCATGGCGTTTACTTATGCAGGATTGGGCGCAATGGTTTCAAGTTTCGGCACGCACATTCAAGCACAATTACAAAACCCTATAATATTAAGCATAACTGCCGCTGTTTTACTAATCATGGCTTTTTTATTAATCAATGATAAAGCACTACACATCATGACGCATTTAAACGGACCCCTTATGCGCATGGCGCATCGCATGGAAGGTGGAAAGTTTATCGGCGTTGCGATGATGGGTATTATTTCTGCATTGGTTATTTCGCCTTGTGTAACGCCACCATTGGTCGGCGCGTTAACGTACATCACTCTCACGGGTGATGTCATGTTAGGCTCCAGCGCATTATTCGCATTAGCGATCGGAATGGGCGTACCGCTTATTGCCGTCACATGGTTAGGAACGGCGATTCTTCCCAAGCGGGGTCGTTGGATGCAGCATATTAAGCATGTATTTAGCGTTTTATTAATAGGTATGGCTATTTATTTATTCAGTCGCTTTTTACCCGGCAATATTATTCTTGTGCTTTGGGGTATGTTATTCATTGGCATTGCTTTTTGGATCGGCGTATGGCCGCTGAAAAAAACAGCCCTAGAACGTATTTGGCAAGCATTGGCTTGGTTAGCATTACTTTATGGCACAATGAGTGTTGTCGGCGCTGGCATGGGCAATGAAGATATTCGCAAACCTATTTCAGTTAATGGTACTTTCAAGAATGCACAAAGTGACTCGGTATTACAGTTTACATCGGTGCGATCGGTTGAAGCATTAGAAAAATCCTTAGCTGATGCACAAAAACAACACAAACGTACCATGGTTTATTTCTATGCTGATTGGTGTACCAGTTGTGGCACGATAGAACGGTTTGTGTTT
This sequence comes from uncultured Gammaproteobacteria bacterium, assembly GCA_964443025.1. Taxonomy (GTDB): domain Bacteria; phylum Pseudomonadota; class Gammaproteobacteria; order JABCZS01; family JABCZS01; genus JAJFKJ01. The sequence continues at coordinate 42,916 of CAYUEL010000003.1, forward strand.
ACCGATTCAAAGGTTCAACAATTATTAGCCGACGTTGTATTAATCAAAGCAGACATTACCCATATGAATGAACAAACTCGCGCATTAATGGACTTGTATCAGGTTTTTGGACCTCCCGCATTTTTATTTTTCAGCCAAGATGGTAAACTGCAAACACATTTTTCCAGGGTGGGTGAGGTTGGGGTAGAAGACTTTACCAAGAACCTAGAAAGCTGGCAAACTTCTTATTAATTTCGGACATCTTCTGCAAACTTCGTCGAACTAGACAAGATTAAAAGATTCGGGCATACTGCGGCCATGTTAAACGTTTTATTATTACAGGGCCCCAATTTAAATTTACTCGGTCAACGCGAGCCAGAATTTTATGGGCAAACCACATTAGAGCAACTTCATCACAAGCTCACTGACATCGCAACAGCGCGATCGATTAAACTCACCTGCAAGCAATCCAACAACGAACACGAGCTTATCGACACGATTCATGCATGCATCCATAACGCTTATGATTTTTTGATCATCAATCCTGCTGCATTTACTCATACGAGTATTGCTTTGCGTGATGCATTGCTTGCCGTTAAGATTCCGTTCATTGAAGTGCATATCAGTAATATTTTTGCGCGAGAGCCTTTTCGCCGCCAATCGTATTTTTCAGATATTGCTATGGGAACAATTACTGGATTAGGTATTCAAGGTTACGAATTAGCACTACAAGCCATTACTCATGATAAGGGATAAACATGGATATACGTAAAGTTAAAAAATTAATCGAGTTGTTGGAAGAATCCAATTGCGTTGAGTTGGAAATTAAAGAGGGTGAAGAATCGGTGCGTATCAGCCGATCCGGTAATGTGATATCACCATTGCCCATGCAAATGATGGCACCTGCGCCTCATGCGCCTGCACCCGCCCAAACGATTGCAGAAACACCTGCTCAAACTGCGTCAAAACCCGAGAAAAAAGTGAATGGTCATGAAGTAAAGTCTCCAATGGTTGGAACGGTTTATCATGCATCCTCACCTGATACCCCGCCGTTTGTACAATTGGGTCAAAGTGTTAAAGCGGGACAAACGTTATGTCTCGTTGAAGCCATGAAAATGTTTAATCCGATCGAAGCCGACACATCCGGTGTTATTGCCGATATTTTGGTTGAAAATGGCGAACCCGTTGAATATGGACAAACGTTGTTTGTCATTCAAAAATAATTCGTATTTAGGAAATCATTCATCATGTTCAACAAAATTTTAATAGCGAACCGTGGCGAAATTGCATTACGTATTTACCGTGCTTGTCGAGAACTAGGTGTTCAAACCGTTGCCGTTTACAGCGAAGCTGATCGCAACCTCATGCATGTAAAACTTGCAGATGAATCGGTTTGTATTGGACCTGCAAGCCCACGTGATAGTTACTTGAATATCCCCGCTATTATTGCTGCTGCGGAAATTACTGATGCCGATGCCATTCATCCAGGTTATGGTTTTCTCGCTGAAAATGCTGATTTTGCTGAACGTGTGCAGGAAAGTGGTTTTAAATTCATCGGACCTAATGCAGATGCAATTCGACTCATGGGTGATAAAGTTTCTGCCATCGAAATGATGAAGAAATCAAAGGTTCCTACCGTACCTGGCTCGGATGGTCCTCTCAGTGATGATAATGAACAAAACAAAAAATTGGCCAATAAAATTGGTTATCCTGTCATCATCAAAGCGGCCGGTGGTGGCGGTGGACGTGGGATGCGCGTGGTACATTCCGAAGCAACTCTATTGAACGCCATTGCCATGACCAAACAAGAAGCTGGTGCGGCATTTGGTAATGATAAGTTATACATGGAAAAGTTTTTACAAAATCCACGTCACATTGAAATTCAAGTGCTTGCAGATGAACATGGTAATGCATTGTACTTAGGCGAACGTGATTGTTCCATGCAACGTCGCCATCAAAAAATATTAGAAGAAGCGCCCGCACCCGGTATCACTGAAAAACAACGCAAAGAAATTGGTGAATGTTGTGCGAAAGCTTGTATGAAAATGGGTTATACCGGTGCTGGTACATTTGAATTTTTATACGAGAACGGTGAGTTTTATTTCATCGAGATGAATACCCGTGTGCAAGTGGAACATCCCGTCACCGAGATGATCACACGCATTGATATTGTACGTGAACAAATTCGCATTGCTGCGGGTGAAAAATTAGGTATTAAGCAAGGTGATATTGAGATACAAGGTCATGCCATTGAATGCCGTATCAATGCGGAAGATGCAAATACTTTTTTACCTTCACCTGGATTGATCGAATTATTTCATGCACCGGGTGGTCCTGGTATTCGCGTGGATTCTCACATTTACTCAGGATATAAAGTACCCCCTAATTACGATTCACTCATTGCCAAGCTTATTGCTTACGGTGAAACACGTGATATTGCAATCGCACGCATGGCGAATGCTTTAGATGAAATTCACATCGAAGGTATTAAAACCAATACGGCATTGCATCGCAAATTGATGAATGATTCATACTTCCGTCAAGGCGGGACTAACATTCATTATTTAGAAGAAAAACTTGGATTGAAAAAATAATCTCTATAAAAAAAATTGTATTGGCGTTTTTTTAAAAATCCTTTATAGTACTCGGTCTGGGCGCAACCCATTAGCAGTAAGAGGGCTTACAGCCCTAAGTATCAAACTCACACAGCGTGATGATAGATATCATCGTGCGGATTGTGTGTGCCGTAGCTTGTACAAAAAATGAACAATTGTATAAAATTTGAACAGAGGTGCTTAAAATATGAACTATTCCGCCTTGCCTGTATCACTGGATACACAAGAAACTTCCGACCAATCCACGCCTTTGCGTGAAAGTGTCAAACATTCCATCGAACGCTACTTCGCTCACCTCGATGGCCAGCAAATTACAGACCTTTATGACATGGTCATTTGTGAAGTAGAAGAACCCTTGCTTCAAACCGTCATGCGCATTACTGGAGGCAACCAATCCTTTGCGGCTCGCCTATTGGGTATATCCCGCGGCACATTGCGTAAGAAATTAGAACAGTTTGGCTTGTTATAAGCGCGCGCCACTCTGTCATTCCTGCGCTTTAGTGTCATTCCTGCGCTTTGCTCCGTCATTCCCGCGCTTTGCTCCGTCATTCCCGCGCTTTGCTCCGTCATTCCCGCGCTTTGCTCCGTCATTCCCGCGAAGGCGGGAATCCAGGAGAATTGCAAACGCTGGATCCCCGCCTTCGCGGGGATGACGGGGAATACGCGAATGACGAAATATGATAAAATCTCCCCATGTTGCAACGTGCTTTAATCAGTGTTTCTGACAAAACAAATCTTGAGCCTTTTGCCAAAGAATTGGCGGGCTTGGGAATTCAACTCCTTTCAACCGGTGGAACAGCACAAACCCTGAAGGATGCTGGCATTCCTGTGCAAGATGTGTCGGATTATACGGGCTTCCCTGAAATCATGGATGGTCGCGTCAAGACCCTACATCCCAAAGTACATGGCGGTATTTTAGGCCGTCGTGGCACCGATGACACGGTAATGAAACAACAGGGTATTTTACCCATTGATTTGGTCGTTGTTAATTTATATCCCTTTCAACAAAATAATACGTTGAAAAATATTGATATTGGTGGCCCCACGATGATTCGTGCTGCTGCAAAAAATTATGCTGATGTGACTATTGTGGTAGATCCTGCTGATTATGAGATGATCATTAAAGAACTCAAGGCTGAAAAACAGATCCATAAAAACATCCGTTTTAAGCTGGCTGCAAAAGCTTTTGCACATACAGCACAATACGACGCAGCCATCAGTAATTTTTTTGAAGCGCAACAAACCACCCCCCATGAATTACCCAAACATATCTCCCTGCAATTCCAACAAGTGGAATCATTGCGTTACGGTGAAAATCCCCATCAAGCAGCGGGGCTTTATAAAATCAATGCGAATGCATTTGGTTTTTCAGGCATGCAACAACATCAAGGAAAACCATTATCCTATAATAATCTTGCGGATGCGGATGCGGCCGTTGCTTGTATTCGTGAGTTTCCGAATCAAGCGGCTTGTGCGATTATCAAGCATGCGAATCCTTGTGGCGTTGCTACCGCAAACAATTTATTAACCGCTTATGAAAAAGCGTTCGCATGCGATACAACCTCTGCATTCGGCGGTATTATTGCTTTTAACCAACCGTTGGATGTGGCGACCGCCGAAAAGATTATTGAAAACCAATTTGTCGAAGTCATTATTGCGCCTTCCGTGGATGATAACGCGTTACGCGCATTGATTGCGCGCCCTAATGTTCGCGTCTTAAGTTATCCCTTGCATACACAACACATGCAATGGCAACTACACAGTATTGATGGCGGCATGTTGATTCAAGCGCCTGATCGAGGAATGGCTTCACGTGCCGATATGCGTGTTGTCACTGAACATAAACCTGATGAACAAACATGGAACGATCTGATTTTTGCATTACATGTGGTAAAACATGTTAAATCTAATGCAATTGTCTATGCGAAAGAAGGTCAAACATTAGGGATTGGTCCTGGACAAACGGCGCGCGTTACCAGTAGCGCAATTGGTATCATGAAAGCCGATGAAGCTGGTTTTTCATTGCAAGGCGCTGTGATGGCATCGGATGCATTCTTTCCATTCCGTGATAGCATCGATAATGCTGCAAAAACAGGCATTAAAGCCATTATTCAGCCCGGTGGATCCAAACGCGATGATGAAGTTGTTCAAGCCGCAAATGAACATGGTTTGATCATGGTGTTCACGAACATGCGGCATTTTAAGCATTAAATAAGGCATTGTATGAAAGTGTTGATTATCGGGAATGGCGGTCGTGAACATGCATTAGCATACAAAGTTGCTCAATCCCATCATGTTGATCAAATTTTTGTAGCACCGGGTAATGCGGGAACAGCCCATGAAACTAAAACACAAAATGTTGCTATTTCTGTGACAGACATTCCTAAATTAGTAGCGTTTGCCAAAGAACATCAGGTTGATTTAACTATTGTTGGACCCGAAGCTCCTTTAGTCGCCGGTGTTGTGGATGCTTTTCTCAAAGCAGGGTTGCGTTGCTTTGGTCCAACAAAAGCGTGCGCGCAATTAGAAGGTTCAAAAGATTTTTGCAAACGTTTCTTTGTAGCGAATCATATTCCCACTGCAAAGTATCAAACATTTTCAGATGTCCCTTCTGCGCTTGAATACCTACGTAAACAATTGTTTCCCATTGTATTGAAAGCCGATGGTTTGGCTGCAGGAAAAGGGGTGATCATCGCACAAGACTTTTCGCAAGCCGAACAAACATTGATCGATATGCTTGAAGCCAATCGCTTTGGTGATGCGGGTGCAAAAGTCGTTATCGAAGAATTTCTACAGGGTGAAGAAGTCAGTTTTATTGTGATGTGTGATGGTCAACATGCATTGCCATTGGCAACATCGCAAGATCACAAAGCGCGCGATGACGGTGATAAAGGCCCTAATACCGGTGGGATGGGCGCTTATTCACCCGCACCTATTGTCGATGCAACATTACATCAACGTATCATGCAAGAGGTAATATTGCCAACATTGCGCGGTATGCAAGACCGTGGGACGCCTTATACCGGCTTTTTATATGCCGGATTGATGATCGCACCTGATGGCACGCCTAAGGTGTTGGAATACAATTGCCGGTTTGGTGACCCCGAAACACAACCTATTTTAATGCGATTGCAATCGGATCTTGTTGAATTGTGTATCGCCGCATTGGAAGGGCGGTTGGATCAAGTAAACGCGCAATGGGATTCACGTTCTGCGTTAGGTGTTGTGATGGCAGCGGGCGGTTATCCTGATCATTACCGCAAAGGCGATATCATTCAAGGATTAGATCGCATTGACCCCGATGTTAAAGTATTTCACGCAGGAACGGCCGATAAAAATGGTGACGTGTTAACACAAGGTGGGCGCGTACTTTGCGTAACCGCATTAGGCAATACGATTCAAGAGGCTCAACAAAAAGCTTATACGAATGTTAAACGTATTCATTGGCCAGATGTTTATTATCGAAACGATATTGGATTTAAGGCGATTCAGAAGTGAAAAGCCCGTCTTTGCGAGGCCCTTAGGCCGAAGCAATCCATTCTTGTTATGCAGTGGATTGCTTCGCCTGTGCGAGGCTCGCAATGACAGAATATTTCATTCATCCGGTTCTTCTTTCGGCGGAATACGGTGAGGGATTACATTGGTATAAACGCCGGAACAACTGATTAAAAACATCACCAACACAAAACTTGAAATTACTTTACAATAAGATAACCGCATAAATACCTCAGGATAAACCTACATGTACAGTGATGCCTATTACGTTCATCGACTACTTGAGCAGTTGCAATCGTTGGAGCAGCGCCTCAGTAACGCCGTTGGCATCGACGCCGCTTTAACCCAGCGCTGCGCTACATTAACCCACAAAATACAAAAGCTCATTGCTAGCGCGGATGATAACACGCTGCAAAGTGTATTTGAAGTCACTTTATTACCCAACTTGGATGCTTTATTACTCGACGCTAACTACCACCTGAAGCTCAAAAAATACACCCAAGCCACGATCAGCCGTTCATCCCCACGAGAGCGCACGCTTGATGCCCCCAAGGCCCTCGCCACCCCTTCCGTGCCACATCATCTACCCAACCCCAATCCACCTTACATGGACACCAGCCGCGCCAAAATTGCAG
>CAYUEL010000004.1:0-6016 GCA_964443025.1 uncultured Gammaproteobacteria bacterium
GGACCTGTAACTAAAATCAAACCTCGTGGTTGCTGAATAATTTCTCTGAAAGTTTTCAGCGTTGTTTCATTCATGCCTACGGTATCAAGGCTTAATAGACCACCGCTTTGATCCAACAAACGCATTACGATGGATTCGCCAAATTGTGTTGGCATGGTGGAAAGACGTACGTCGATGGAATGTCCTTTAACATCTTTATGAAAACGACCATCTTGTGGCAATCGTTTTTCAGAAATATTAAGACCCGCCATTAACTTAAATTTTAAAGATAATGCTACAATAATGCCTTTATCTTTCATGACTTGTTCACTTAATAAACCATCGACACGCAGGCGAATGCGCAGTAATGTCGCATCAGGCTCGATATGAATATCAGAAGCACGTACTTGAACGGCATCTTCAAAAATAGATTCAATTAAACGATTAACAGGTGCGTTTTCAATTTCTTCAAGCTGACCAAAATCCGTTGCTTTGGCTGTATCAGAAATATCTTTTGACAACGCGGTCGCATAGGTCGATATATCACTGGTGCGACGATACACTAAATCCAATGTGCGATCCAAATCTGAAGGTTTGACGAGAGCAAACTTCAAGGGCGCATTGAGCGCATTGGATAATTCATCAACGGCATTAATATCCAATGGATCCACCATCCCTACCAAAATGCCATCAGGTTCTTTATCTAACACGATCGCATGAAATTGCCGTGCATAGGCTTCGGGTAATAGATGAATTAATTCGGAATCGAATTCACGTTGCTTTAAGTCCACAAAAGGAATATTCAGATTTTTTGCGAAAAAATTTAAAAAAGTATATTCATCGACAAAATTTAACTTAACAATCGCATCACCAAATTTGATACCCGATTGCTTTTGTTCTGCCAGCGCTTGTTCTAATTGTTCCTGCGTGATTAGACCTGCATTTAATAACAAATCACCTATTCTTATTTTCTTTTGCATCTATCCCCCTAAGGCATCCACTCGGCCCCTTACAAAAGCTATGAGGTCTATGGGTAATGATCCTGTCGCAATGGCTTTCTCATAGGCCTGTAATGCAATATTTCTTTTACCTAATGCTTCTAATGCTAAACCATATCCCAACCACCAACGCCCCTCGGATGGTTCAATGCGAATCAATTCCAGATAAGTTTGTGCGGCCACTTGATAATTACCAGCCTGTTGCTCTAACGTACCTAAAATTGCGTAAAAATCTGGATATTGTTTTATATCCGGACTTATAGTGCCCATGATTAATAAGGCTTGATCATTCTCTTTTTGCAACATAAATAATCGTGCTTGCATCATGATAAAAGGTGGGTATTGTGGATTCATTTGTAGCGCATCGTTTAACAGCAATTGTAAATTGTTATAATCCCGTCTTTCAAAATAAAGTGTCATCAAATCACTACGTGTTACTAAATGTTCAGGGTTCGCGTCTAAGATAGCTTGCATCTTTTGAATAGCGCTATCCATCTTATTCTGTTTTAAATCATTCAAGGCATCTTCATAATCCAATTGAAGTTTTTCTTGCTCTGTAGGAGGCTTAACCACTTTTGACATCTCACTGATTTTTTCTTCTGGCTCTCCTGCGCCTGATACCGTTGGTTGCACTACATCAGGCCCATTGAGAGTGATAGTTAATCGTTGCGGCGTATCGGTTTTATTGGTTTCTAAACCAGACACCATGACTCCCTTTCCTAATGTAAGGGTAACCGTTATATTTTCTTGTTGTTTCACAAAACTTACTTCTGTGATGTAACTGATGGCCTCCAACGTTGGTAAAATGTTGTCAGCGGTAGTGGTGTTAAAAAACATTACATTAATTTGATTATTATTATTTTTTTCCGTGAACTCGTATTTAAAGGACGAATCCATGTAAAACGTCGCTGTCTGTTTATTTTTACTGATAGTTGAAACCATGATTTTCATCAATTCGGGATGAAAGACAACAGGCGCTGGTTGAAGTGGACCAATTTCTGCATCCACAGACAAGTCTGTTTGACCACCATCTTGAACATCAATGATAGGTTCATTAGTAACAGGTGCAGATGTACTTTGTGTAGATGTTTGTGCAGGCGCTTGCGCACCTCCCGATTCTGTTTGCTCAATCGTTGCAGCGGCAGATTGCGCCACAGACTTAGTTTGTTCCGCAAGACCACCGACTTGTTTACTGAGTGTTAAATAAGGATTTTCAGCCGGTTGAGCAGCGGTTGTTTCCGTTCCTGGTGTAGCCGGTGCAACAGCAGGTGGTGGTGTCGTGGTGGTATCAACCTGAGTAGCTGCGGCAGGCACCACCAGAGGTGCTGCGGGTTTTTTATTCCCCATCTTTAACGCTAATATGATCATCAATATAACAACGAAAATACTTAAATAAACCATCATCCGTTTATTTAAAAATCCTCGCCCTGTTTTATAATCCGGTACTGAATTTAAACCATCCGCAAAATTAGACCTTGCATCCCCACGCTTTTGCGCCTGGCGATTTTCCAAATCTTGCAACATCTGGTTAATAAGACTCATAATAAAAAGGCTCTATAAAAATAGGCAAATCCTGCTAACAATGCGATGACTAACAGAACTAACGAATAGGTTAAAAGACCACCCTGTTGCTTACTGGTTGCGCTCATTGTCAATGGCATACTGTCATTAACCGCTTCTAACATTTCTCTACGTGATATTTTTTTATTCCCTCTGCCATAAGCCACCAACATCGCCTTATGGCTCAAAATGTTGATGACGCGCGGAACACCTTGACTGGCTTTATACAACAATTCGCGCGCACTATGATTAAATAATTCGCCTTTGGTTCTTCCCGCCATGGCCAATCTAAAGCTTAAGTACGAATCTAAATATTTCTTATCAATCGGACCTAAATAATGGGAAAATGAAATACGTTGCTTGAGTTGTCGAAATTTATGTTGATTTAAACGTATATCCAATTCGGGTTGCGCAAACAATACAATTTGCAATAATTTCTCTGACTCTGTCTCAATGTTCGTCAACAACCGTAATGCTTCTAAGCTTGCATCGGATAATGTTTGTGCTTCATCAATTAATAAAGCCACTTTTTTCCCACCTCGTCGAAAATAAATAAGGTTTTCTGCTATTTTTTCTAAGATAGTCGAATCTTCCATGTCTTCAGTAATAGGAATATGAAGTTCACGTGCAATAGCCCGGTGCATGCCGGTTGGACTCAGGTTTGGATTAGGGATGTACGCCAACATAAAATCATCATCCATGGTATTGAGCACTTTACGGCACAAGAGGGTTTTACCCGCGCCCACTTCCCCAATCACTTTAATTAAACTCTCTCCGCTACGCAGAGAGAATTTTAATACGTTATAGGCGGCCATATGACCAGGCAAATCACAAAAGTAATGGGTATTCGGCGTAAGCGAAAAAGGCAGTTCTTTCAGGCCGAAATGCTCAAGGTACATCATCCGCTCCTTTCATGTACTGATATTCGCCCAAATTTCCGAAGCGATCAGGGAAATCACCAAAATGATAACCCTGGTTACGCGCTTCAATACCTGCACGTGCTTCTTCTAACTTGGCTACCCAAGAACCTCTTTCAATAACCGTAGGTTTCAATAAAATAATCAATTCTGTTTTTTCAGATCGTTGATCAGTTTTTCTAAAAAATGCACCCAAGAATGGAATGGTTCTTAAGAACGGTGTTGCAGCAATGTATTCTTCGGTTTTATTCCTCATTAAACCACCAATGATGATAACCTGCCCATCTCGAGCTTCAACCACACTATCCGATTCACGAACGATGCTAAAGGCTAAAGGTAAATCTTGTTCTTGCCCAGATATGACAAATCTTTTGTTTTGATCAAACACTTCGCTGACAAGCGGGTGAATATGTAAAATAACATTGCCATCGGCATTGATGCGAGGTGTTACGTCTAATGCAATACCTGAGAAGAAAGGTGTTAACTCAATGTCCTGGGTATTTTCACCTACAACACCACCCGTCGTTGTATTAGTATTTGATACGTTCGTAATAAAGAATTCATCAAAACCTACTTTAATAACGGCTTTTTGATTGTTTAATGTCGAAATGCGCGGGCTGGATAAGACCTGCACATTTCCTTGACCCGATAACAATTCTATTACCGTACTAAATTGAGATCCTGCTGATGCTTCCAATTTAAAGATGTTTGTAAAGACATTCAGCGGATCATTTGAGACAATATCAAAACCAGGCACGATCAGTTTTTCTGTTCCTGTTTGTTCAGCCCCTAAAATTTTCCAATCAATTCCTGCTTGGTAAGTGTCGTACAATTGCACTTCAATGATTTTTGCTTCTAATAACACTTGCCGTGTCATTGTATTTTCAAGCGAATCTAAGTATTCTGCAATTTGCTCTAATTCCGTTGTAGAGGCACGTACAATCACAATACCCGCTTGTGGATTGACAATCACTTGACGTCCTACGCCATTGGCTAGCATGGATACCAATGTTTCTTGTAACGCTTTCCAAAAATTGGATTCGGATTTTGTTTTAATTTTTGCACTGGCTGTCACAGAGCTACTGGTGGGCGAGCCATCTGTGCTTGACGCACTCGGTGGACCACCTACCGAACTATCGGTACTTGAAGGCGAATAGTTTTGCGTAATCTGACCCGAACTGATAGAAATTTCCGAATGAGCCGTCCGTTGAACATCAATGTAATTCACGCTAAAAATGCGAGTTTGCACACCCCCTGTAAATATCTGATACCCCGACGCTGTTTCCGTATAATCATAATTGTATACGGAACGTACGGTATCTAACACTTCGGGAATGGTGACATCTTTTAAGTCTAATGAAATAGTGCCTTGTACATCGGGCCCAACCACCATATTATAGGGCGTATCTTTTACCAAACTTAAGAAAAATGTTCTTGCATCGACATTCGTCACCGTTAAATCAAAATGCTGGTTAATGGCTGTTGTCGAAGATGCGCTGCCTCCCACCAAGCGTGTGGGCACCATCTCACTTGAAAGCGATTCCGGTAAAACAAATTCCGGTTTTTCATCGACCTCAATACCATCATCTATCGCTGCCAATACATCACTCACCGCGGGATTACCGGGGTTAGGTTGTACGGTACTTTTACAAGCCATAACGACAACCAGCAATAACATGCAGTTCATTATTTTTTTGTAAATATTCTGCTGTTTATTCATCCCTATAAACCTTTAAAAATTTCCACGATGCCGCTGTGTCTGTTGATTGCACGGGTAAAAATTCAATTTCCCCATTCTCATGTAAAATCTCAACTCCATCTTCACTGATATTTAAGATTTTGCCATTATTAAATTCATCTCCTACCGTGAGAATGCGGTCATCAATCAATGCCAACTTTCTTTCTGCGCTTATTAACACCATTTTTGCTGAAAGCGCTACGGGACCTTCTGCTACCTCACCACTCTCTACATATAGACCGCCCTGTGGGAGAGTTGGATCGCGTCCAGCATAGGCAATCCCACAATAGATCCCTAACAAAAAAGCTAATACTCTAACCACCACCGCCTCCCTCCGTGCTCAATGTATACACATGCAGAGTGACGGTTGCTTCAGGATATTCATTTACTTCATAATGAAGCGACCCCCAAAGCAGCTTCTTATCCATGCCTTCCAACTGCTTTAAATAGGCAATGGTAGCAAAATAGCCTCCCTGAAAAACAAGTTCCATACCTTTTCGGAACAGCTGCACCGGCGTTTCACTGTCCGCGGGCTTATATGATAACACTTCCTCCGCCGGCAGGCTTCGTATGGTCAGCAACTTTAAACCCTCTTGCGACACCAAGGCTTTTTGCAAAACAGGTCCTATATCGGTCGCAGGTAACAGCTGTTCATAATACTCGATAAGTTTAGCATCTAAATCCTGCATTTGGCCCTGTAATGTTCTAGCACGTGCAGAAGTAGGGTTGGCTAAACTCGCTTCCACCTCAGCCATCAGCAAATCGATTTTTAGGGAGAGTATACGCTGTGGATGCAGGATGGGCAAGGGGAAACGTTAGAGCGG
>CAYUEL010000004.1:6026-39834 GCA_964443025.1 uncultured Gammaproteobacteria bacterium
ATTTTTAACTGGGTATCTTCCACCGTCTTTGTGAGCGTTTCTACTCCTTCGGCTTGGGCAACAGATCCTTTTTTAAGAGGCGATATAATAAAAAAATTACCCAATATAAAAACCAATATGCTGATTGTGAACAACAAAACAATTTTTTCTCGCTGAGTTAAAAGACGGTAATTATCTTTCATCAAGCTGATTAATGTATTTACATTGATGTTCGCAATATTGTTCATAACATTACTCTGTCGCCAAGGTAAAGCTAATGTAATTTTCATCACTATTTGCTTGAGAAACCTCAAAAACCTTAAAGTCTTTACCGGTAAAAAATGTATCTTTGCCCAAGTTGCTTATAAATGCCAATACCTGATCGACTTCAAACGCATTTCCATTAAAGTGATAAAATTGTTTATCATAATCAATTTCTATTAACACCAACCATACACCCGTTGTTATTTGATTGGCCAATGCTTCCAATGGATCAGAAAATCCTGTGATGTCGTCCAATTGCGTTTTCATAAAAGCAACCATTTCATTTTTTGCCGTGATCTCTTCTTGAATCTGAGCACCTTGTTTTTCCACAGCAAGCTTGGTTTCTTCAGGGTATTTTGCTTGCAAATCATTCAAGCTTGTTTGTAACGAATCTTGCTTTGCCTGTAATGAACGCATCGAATGCTTACTCAAAAAAAATGCAACGGATTGCAACAGTAACAAAACTACAAAACCTCCCAGAGCCACTAAACTGATATTGCGCAATAAGGTGTTAGATACAACGTGTTGCTCTGCTTTAATCTTGGGCAAACGGGCAAACAAATTAATTTGTTGTGTCATACCCACCACCTGATTCACGAAGCACACCGCCCAATGCCACCAAGCATCTTGCTTGCATTGCACGATCTAATTTGTTTTTGAAATTTACTTTTTCATTGACATCAAGCAGTTTGACGTTAGCATTTAACGCATTTTTGAGCGAAGCAATTAAAGTATCTTCTTGCGTTAACATGCTCAACACCCAAAAATCTTCCATCTTCCCCGAACTTAAATGACTTTGATAATAAGAAATCGAACGTTCAATTTCTGTACTCAAGCCCTCAAGAACTTCATTATCTTCGCTAGTATAAGTTAATGGGGTTTCTACTTCGCGTGCTAAGGATAATAGATGCTCTCGACTCACGGCAATTTCTGCATAATTAGGTTGCAATAACAACAGGGCTGTTTCTTTGACTCGTGCAACAGGTGTTGTGGTTGGAGTTTCTTTCATCTCGGGTGGCTTCGTCTCGGGTGGTTTTATTGCATCGGTTTGTTCTGATAAGGGCTTGATGAGTGGCTCCGACAAAGGTTTGGTAAGTGGTTGCGTCAAACTTGGAGCAGGTTGTTCATCCCTTTTTACTTCTACTTGTTGTTCAAGTACCGTTAAAAAATTTGCCAATGCCAATTCTGGAATATCCATGCAATCCACGGTTAAATTTGCATGTTCCAACATCTTAACATACGCTTCAATTCGAGTGACCTCAGCAACAACAACATACATTTTTTGTTTTTGACCTGCGCGCGTAGGTACTTTAAAAGCATCGACAACCGCTTCATTTAAAGGAAAACTAATAAAATCTTTCACCAAATACCGTGACGCAACAGGTAATTCACTGTCTGATACTTGGGGTGCATCTAAATACACCAAGCGGTAATCACTGGATTTCAAAACAAAATTTGTAAGTACATGTTGAAGGTGATTCTCTTTTACAAAATCACTGAGCTTAACCACAAATTCATGGGATGATTGATAGGAAAAATAATGGCAAAGATCAATATCAGGAACCGAAGTGGATTGATGATTATTTTTACGATAGGCAACAGCAAATCCTTGCTCCCCTAAATGAACAGATAAATAACCCTCGGCGGCTGTTTCTTTTTTCTTAGACGAAGTGAATGAAAACAAAGCCAATCCCTGTCCTTAAATTATATGACTAACCAATTCGCGACCATGCGCAAAAACCCATTGTTTAGTATAGTCTAGGTTCTGTCCCTATTATTTTGTATACTCTTGGACAAACGACTCATCTACCAATGCACGATTGCGTGCATGGCAACTGCGTAACACAAAGAAGCCAATCAACCCTGAAGTGATAGACCCCATTAAAATGCCGAGACGATCACCGGCAAAATGTTCGGGTATAAGATTGGGGTTAAATGCTAATGAAGCAATGAACAAACTCATGGTAAAACCTACACCACATAAAATACTACCACCGTACATGGCAGCCCAACTGGTATTACGAGGTAATCGAGCAAAACCTAATTTAATAGCAACCCACACAAAACTAAACACCCCGATTTGTTTACCCAATAACAACCCTAGCGAAACACCTAATGTAACAGGGTTTATAAGATCGTTGAATGTTAAACCTAATATACCCACTCCCGCATTAAAAAACGCAAAGATTGGAACGATGCCATAAACCACATAAGGATGAAGCATGTATTCCATTTTTTTAAGAGGCGATTCTCCCACACGTGTACCTTTATGTGGAATCATTAAGCCTAATGCGACCCCTGTTAAAGTGGCATGAATGCCTGACTTCAATACAAACAACCACATCACTGCGCCGACTAAGATATAAGGCGTAATTAATTTCACTTGCAAGCGATTAAATACAAATAAAATACCTAAGCAAATCAACGATCCTACTAACATATGCAATGACAATTGATGTGAATAAAATACAGCAATGATCGCAATCGCACCGATGTCATCAAAGATGGCGAGTGATAATAAAAACATCCGTAAGGCTGTAGGAACGCGAGGACCTAAAAGAGCCAGAACGCCTAATACAAAGGCAATATCGGTTGCTGTTGGAATCGCCCAACCGTGAATAAACTCGGGGTGATTGTAATTAAAACTTGCATAAATAAGTGCAGGTACCAACATACCACCCGCAGCACCAATGGCAGGCAATGCGATTTGTGATGGGCTTGATAATTCGCCCTCTAAAAATTCACGTTTCACTTCCAAAGCAATCATTAAAAAGAAGATAACCATCAAACCATCATTGATCCATAAAAGTAATGGCTTGTTAATACCGTTCTCGCCTAAACGAACTTCAAACGGGGTATTAAGCAACATATTGTAAAATCCACCCATCGGTGAATTGGCAATGATCAAAGCTAGAACGGCAGCAAAAAAGAGAAGGGCGCCGCCCACCAATTCACGCGTGTAAATCTTACTCATCTATCTAACCACCATTTGTTTTAATTTGCGTTAAACTAAGAATATCAAAAGATACCACAGCCCCGGTCCAAATGCCAAACGCTTTAGCTGCTTGACCCAACAACATCCCCTCCCCAGAAACATATTTATCAATCTGTAATTGCCGGGAAAACTGCAAAAAGGGGCTGGAAAACTCATGATAATTTAAATTAAACGCGCAATTAGCTGATGTCATCGGCGCTTGCTGAAACACACCTAATGTTGCATCACGCGTGAGCGTATTGATAACGATATCATAAGGCATTGGCTTTTCTGCAAGGGTAATGTTTCCTAGGGGTTGCATTATTTTTTTTAAATCCACTGCGCGTTGTAACGTTCTATTATAAAGACTGACATCCGCATCTTGTAGCAACAAGCTATATATAACTGCTTTTGCTGCACCACCCGCTCCCAACACTAGCACACTTTTATTTTTAACATTGATATTTTCGTGATTTAATGCAGATAAAAATCCATCCGGATCTGTATTATATCCGATAGTTTTTCCATTCACACGATGCAATGTATTAACACTGCCAATATGTTTTGCCGTTTCATCCAATTCATCGCACTGTGTTAAAGCTATTTCTTTCAGCGGTGATGTTAAATTTAATCCGACGCCACCTTGCGCCCAAAAGTCTTTCAATGCGTGAGGCAGTTCTTGTTGATTCACGCGTATCTTTTGATAATCGATAATATATCCGTATTTTTGCGCAAATTGTTGATGAAGTAGCGGCGATAGGCTGTGTTCAATGGGATCACCCATCACGGCTAATTTCATCATGCCCATTCCTTTGCCGTTAAAAATGCTTGTAAATGTGCTTCGGGTGAATTATCCGCTGCTTGAAATTGATATTCCCAACGTGCTTGAGGCGGCATTGAAATTAAAATAGATTCAGCACGTCCGCCAGATTGTAGACCAAACAATGTTCCACGATCATAAACTAAATTAAATTCTACATAACGACCGCGGCGATACAATTGAAATTCACGTTCACGTTCGGTGTATTTTATATCTCGACGCTTTTCTACAATTCCAGAATACGCTGGCCAAAAACCATTCCCCACCGCTTGAATGAAATTAAAACAAGTATCAAAATCCCATTCGTTTAAATCATCAAAGAAAATACCACCAATGCCGCGCGCTTCATTCCGATGTTTAAGATAAAAATAATCATCACACCATTTTTTAAAACGTGGATAAACTGTTTCACCAAAGGGCATACAAAGTTGTTTGATATGTTCATGCCACGCTTTGCAATCTTCCTCAAAGGGATAATAGGGCGTGAGATCAAAACCACCCCCGAACCACCATATAGGATCAGCATCTTTTTTAGTGGCAATAAATAAACGAACATTCATATGAACCGTGGGAACATAGGGATTATGGGGGTGCATGACTAATGAAACACCCATGGCTTCAAAACCACAACCCGCTAACTCTGGACGAGTAGCTGTCGCAGAGGGTGGAAGCTTATCGCCAAACACGTGGGAAAAGTTGATACCGCCTTGTTCAATCAAAGCTCCCTGTTTAAGCACGCGCGAACGCCCGCCGCCGCCTTGCGGCCGCTCCCATGTATCTTCGGTGAAACGCCCTTGACCATCAGCCCTTTCCAAAGCCTGACAGATATTATCTTGGAGGTTTAACAAATACGTTTTAACTGCTTTCATGGGGGTGATTTTACCATAAGACTCTTGTCCACAAGCGATAAAAAGCGTACTATTCAGTGATGTGTAACACAACTAAGTATTCAAAACCCATCCTAAAAAACCTACGTAACCCTATGTTTTTATTGCTGGTTGCGTTAGTAGCAGGGGTTTTATCCGGGCTTTATCCCTTACCCGTGATTACCACAACAGCGGATACCATTGTCACTATTTTTGTCAGTTTATTGAAACTGATTAGTTTGCCGATTATTTTCTTAGCGATTGTGTCAACGGTCACACAACTGGAAAACCATCAGGAAATAAAAGTATTAGGCGGGCGCGTCATGAAGTACACGCTCCTGACAACGATCATTGCCGCCAGTATTGCCCTAGGTTTATTCCTTTGGATAAATCCTGTGGCCAACGCAATAGAATTTATTGAAGTAGATCCCTCGTTTGTATCCAACACAAACTATTGGGATTACCTTCTTTCCAGCGTGCCTTCGAATATGATTACACCGTTCAGCGAAGGGAATGTCATTGCTATTTTATTGTTGGCTTTATTAATGAGCTTTGCCATTTTATCCTTACCCGTTCGTCAAAAAACTTATCTGAACGAACTATTTTCTAATCTTTTTGCTGCTATATTAGAAATCGCGAAGCTTGTGTTGAAATTCATTCCGATTGCCATTTGGGCTTTTATTACTCAATTCGTCGTAGGATTTGAATCGGTGGCACAATTAGCCGCAATCGGCTTATACATTGCCTGTGTCGTATTAGCGAATGTTATTCAAGCAGTTATCGTATTACCGGGTTTGTTGAAAGTAAAAAAACTATCTCCTTGGAAAGTATTTAAAGCCATGGCGCCTGCATTGAATGTTGGGTTTTGGTCGAAATCATCGGCAGCAACATTACCTGTCACTCTAACATGTGCCAAAGAACGTTTGGGTATTAGCGATAAAGTAGCAGGCTTTTCATTGCCCCTTTGTACAACGATTAATATGAATGCCTGCGCAGGGTTTATCACGATTACCGTTTTATTTGTGGCGATGAGCAACGGTATGACATTCACCGCGTTTGAACTCGCTGCATGGGTTTTAGTAGCAACCCTTGCGGCGATCGGCAACGCCGGCGTCCCGATGGGTTGCTATTTTTTATCGCTCGCTTTATTAACCACGATGAATGTACCGCTTAATTTAATGTTTATTATTTTACCCTTTTTCACATTGCTCGACATGTTAGAAACATCCATTAACATCTGGTCCGACGCTTGTGTCACCGCCGTGGTGGATAAAGAAATAAGCGAATTAAAAGCCTAACTTTGATTTATATTCTATACTATAGAGCACTTATAAATTAAACCTCTATTTATAATAATAAGGAGGTATGATGTTTAAAGAATTAAAAAATGACGCCCTTGCAGGATTTAGTGTCTTTTTATTGGCACTGCCATTGTGTCTAGGAATCGCCATTGCCAGCCAAGTTCCTCCCATTGCAGGTATCTTATCGGCAATTGTAGGCGGGCTCGTCGCTTCCTTTTTTGGCAGCGCTCGTTTATCCATTAAAGGCCCCGCTGCGGGACTTATTGTCATTGTCATTGGCGCCGTAACTCAATTAGGAGGAGGGGATTTACAATTAGGCTATGAGCGCATGTTGGCTGTGGGCGTTGTTGCAGCGTTCATACAAGTATTAATCGGCCTTTCACGCAAAGCCATTATTGCCGAAATCATGCCACCTTCTGTCATTCATGGCATGTTGGCCGCCATTGGTATCATTATTATTTCACAACAACTTTATGTGATGATGGGGTTAACTCCCATCAAAGCAAAACCACTGGAATTATTATTCAAATTACCTTTTGCAATAGAAAATGTGAACCCTATTATTTTTGCATTAGGCGCTTTATCTTTTATGATTGCAATCATCTGGCCACTCATTAAAAAAATAGCGTTTATACCTTCTACTATTATCATACTTTTGGTGATGATCCCATTATCATTATATTTTAATATAAGTACGGGACATACTTATTATCTTATGAATCAGCAGTACGAGCTAGGATCTCATTTTTTAATTAACATACCGGATAATATTTTAGGCGCACTGGCTTTCCCCGATTTTTCCGTCATTTTTACTCCATTAAGCCTTAAGTACATTATTATGTTCGTTCTGGTAGGTTCTATTGAATCCCTGTTAACTGTGTGTGCTATTAAATCCATTACGCCAAACGCGCATGGATCCGATTTAAATAAAGATTTGTGCGCAACGGGTATTGGAAATTTGGTCAGTTCTTTTATCGGTGGCTTACCCATGATTTCTGAAATTGTACGCAGTAAAGCCAATATCGACTATGGGGCAACTTCTGTACGCTCAAATTTTTTCCACGGATTATTCATGTTATTAGCCGTCATACTATTCCCAACCATAATGGACTTGATCCCTTTATCGGCATTAGCTGCATTGCTCGTTTTTGTTGGATTAAAATTAGCATCGCCTTCACAGTTTATTCATGCTTACAAAGCAGGTAAAACGCAATTGGCTTTATTCTCAGTGACATTATTGACAACACTTGTGACGGATCTATTAATAGGTGTAACTGTTGGCATTATATTGAAATTGATTATTCATATTGCCAGGGGCAATAAATTAATTGATTTATTCTCTCCCATTACTACGCTTAAAAAAATAGGCGATACCATGCACATCGTCATTGATGGGCCTTTAACGTTTTTAGGGTATTTACAATTAAAAACCATTATCACAAAAGCATCTAAAGAAAACACGTATGTTATCATTGATTTTAATGCCATTACTTATTTGGATTACACTGTTTTTAATAAAATTCAAACCTTACCCAATGAGCTTAAGAACGTGATAATCAGTATTGAAGAAAATCAGCAATTAAGTCATTTTTATCATAAGAAAAATTAAACAGAACTTACTCTGCTTTCTCATAAGGAACTGCATGAGAGCAGTTTTTGACGGGACAAACTTTTTCGGTGCCACGACGTTTAGTAGTCTTGATAGTAGTCATGAGAAAACCACATTTTTCACAGGGTTCATCGAGAGGTTCATTCCAAACAGCGTATTTGCAATCGGGATAACGTTCACACGAATAAAAGATCTTGCCATAACGTGACTTGCGCGAAACCATATTACCTTTTGAACATTCAGGGCAGCGTACGCCGCTGTCCGCTGGTTTTTCCAAAGGTTCAATGTGTTTACATTTCGGATAATTTGAACAACCAATGAATTTACCGTAGCGACCGAACCGCACGATTAACTGTTCGCCACAATCGGGACACTTGCGATCAATAACTTCGGGTTGCTCTTGCGCATCACCATCCACGCTGCGCGTGTAATCACATTCAGGATAACCCGAACATCCCACAAATTTACCACGACGTCCTAAACGCGTCGTTAAAGGCTTGCTACATTTCGGGCAATTTTCATCCATCTTTTCTTGCGTGACATCGCTACGCTTTACATTTTCTTCTGTATCATCAACCTTATGTTTAAAAGGCTGCCAGAATTTCTTTAACAGCGGAACCCATTCCGCTTCACCACGTGCAACCGCATCCAGATCATCTTCCAGACGCGCAGTAAAATCATAATCAACATAATCCGTAAAATAGTTCGTTAAGAACTTATTCACCACGGTCGCCACATCCGTCGGACGAAACCGTTTTTTATCCATCTCAACATATTCACGCGCTTTTAACGTGGATATAATACTCGCATAGGTAGATGGACGACCAATCCCATGTTCTTCCAATGCTTTGACTAAACTGGCTTCTGTGTAAGCAGGTGGCGGTTCCGTAAAATGTTGTTTGCCTGCGATATCTTTGGCTTTAACGGTTTGACCCTCTTCCAGTTCGGGTAAGAATTTTTCATCCTCTTCTTTTTTCTCATCGTCCGTGTCTTCTTGATAAACCGATATAAAACCCGGTATTTTAATACTCGAACCCGTTGCACGAAACACATTACCTTCGCCGCATTCAAAATCTACACCCACCGTATTGATGGTTGCATGAATCATTTGGCAAGCAATGGTTCGTTTCCAAATCAGGCTGTAAAGTTTGTATTGTTCAGGTGTTAAATAATCTTTGATATCATCGGGAATATAATTCGCATGCGTGGGACGAATCGCCTCATGCGCTTCTTGAGCATTCTTAGATTTTGATTTAAATATCCGTGCTTCATCAGGCAAATTCTCTTTACCGTAACGATCTTTAATAAGCTGGCGAATTTCCTCGATGGCCTCGTTCGCAAGGTTGGTTGAATCTGTACGCATGTACGTGATTAAACCTTCTACACCTTGTCCCACATCGATCCCTTCATATAAGGATTGCGCCGTACGCATGGTACGTTGTGTTGTAAAACCCAACTTGCGTGCCGCTTCTTGTTGCAATGTGGATGTAATAAAAGGAGGTGCAGGATTACGCTTGCGTTCTTTCTTTTCAACTTTGGCAACGGTTAATTCACCTTTACTGTGTTTTTTCAGTTTCTCTTGTGCAACTAATGCTGTCTTTTCATCCGTGATACTGAATTGTTCAAACTTTTCACCTTCGTATTGTGTAAGCTTGGCGATGAAATCTTGACCTTTGGCATTAAGATCCGCTTCAATGCTCCAAAATTCTTGTGGCTTAAACGCATCGATTTCTGCTTGGCGTTCAACGATCATACGAAGAGCGGGGCTTTGCACACGACCTGCGGACAATCCCCGACGTATCTTCTTCCATAACAACGGTGATAAATTAAACCCTACGAGATAATCCAATGCGCGACGCGCCTGTTGCGCATGCACCAAATTCATCGATAATTCCCGTGGATTTTCCATTGCTGCAAGAACTGCGGTTTTAGTGATCTCGTTAAACGCCACGCGATACACTTTCATGTCCTTCAACAATTTATGTTCTTTAGCAATCTCATAAAGATGCCAAGAAATGGCTTCACCTTCGCGATCCGGGTCAGTTGCAAGATAGAGTTCCTCTGCATTAGCAATTTCTTTCAAGAAATTATCGACATGCTTTTTGTTTTTTTCGATTAACTCGTAGCGCATTGCAAAATCATGGGCGGGATCCACAGCACCTTCTTTTGCAACAAGATCACGCACATGGCCATAAGAGGCAATGATTTTATAATCTTTTTTCCCTAAATGCTTTTGTAAAGTCTTCGTCTTGGCAGGTGATTCCACCACGACAACTTTTTTACCCATGCTTTTTTATATCCTATTACTTAAGCCTCGTAAAATCTACATCAGTTTAGCAGACTTTTAGTGCATCACATCCGTGAATTCATCCAGCATAAGTTCCTCAACCCACTCAACTGGCGGACCATTTTCTCGTTCGCAGTTGCACAATACCATGAGAGTCACCCATTTCAATTGATCTAAATCGATCAAATGATTGCCCAACGCTAATGCACGTTCAATTACCATTTCGCGTACTTGGGGATCAATGATGCCACATTGTTCCATAAATAGGATGAAACCTCGGCATTCTGCAGAAAGACGTTGCCTTTCATCCTCGGTATAAATACGATGACCCGAGGCTGTTTGAGCCCTTACGCCTTGGGCACGATCCTCTGCCATACGCAAGTCTTCAAGCCAATCAAAAGCTTTGTCTATTTCTATTTTCTCAAAGCCTGCCGCTTCTAATTCGTCCGTGAGGGTGTCTTGGTCGGTTGCAACTTCCATATCTGTATCAAACACATGATCAAACAGGTACATCAACACATCCAGCATATTTTCTTTCATTTTATGCCCCCATAACCTGGATATAACCTCCAGGCGTTGCTTGTACTTGGCCCCGAAGCGTTAGCTCCATGAGCCGGCTTGTGACCGTACGCGCAGGTAACCCACTTTGCGCTACGATATCATCTACTGCAGTAAGTTCATAGCCTATTATATGTAATAATTTTTTATCCTCCTTAGTAAGTTCATTGCTCTTTGCGTGCCCGAGCCCGGGACCTGCATCATCTAGTCTATCTAAATCTCTATCTAAATCAAAGTATTGCAAGATGTCTGCAACGGATGTAACCATCCGCGCACCTTCCTTAATCAAATTATTGCTCCCTTTCGCCATTGGGTTATTAACCGAACCAGGTACTGCAAGGACTTCACGCCCCTGTTCCATCGCATGGCGCGCCGTTACCAAAGAACCACTGCGCAATGCCGCTTCAACCACCAAGACGGCTTGTGATAACCCGCTGATAATCCTATTCCGTTGAGGGAAATACAGACTGCTTGGGGGAGTGTGTAATGCATGTTCAGAAACGATCGCACCCCCAAGGGCTACGATACGTTGTGCCAATTTTTCATGCCGGGCAGGATAAACCTGATCTAACCCCGTTGCAACCACCGCCACAGTTTTACCTTCTCCGTTCAAAGCACCTTGATGGGCTTGAGCATCGATGCCTAACGCCAGACCGCTGGTAATGGTGATATCCGATGCCACCAACGATTTTGCAAATTCACAGGTCATGGTTTGGGCCGCAAGACTCGCACGGCGTGAACCCACAATAGCCAATTGCTTTTTATTTAATAAGGTTGCATCACCCTTCACATGCAATAGCAAAGGCGGGTCGTTAATCTCTTTAAGTAAGCTAGGGTAGCGAGGATCATCCCACGTAATGATATGATGATCAGATTGAGTCAACCAACTTTCATAAGACGAGGTGCGTGACCATTCCGGGTGTCGTAATAAGGTAAGGGTGTTGCCACTAAAGCCTAAATTGGTTAATTCTTCAGCCGTTAATCCAAATAGGTCTGAGGGTCGTGTAATAGTAGGGAAAAGTTGAGCAATTTTTTGACTGGCTCGCAACCCCAAACATACCGCATATAACCAATCTTTCTTGTTTATAAATACTTGTTTCATCAATAAAGCCCAATAGTTATCGTTATCAATGTCCCATTTAATAATCAGTATAGCTAGCTTTTAGGTAAAATTAGGGTAAAATAGACCCCTGTAGGTTAATATTTTTATTATGGCAAAGCTTAAGGTTTTATTGTATCCCAATCCATCGTTACGTACCATCGCCAAATCCGTGGCCGAGGTCGACGATACCGTCCGCGCGCTCGTAAATGACATGCTTGAAACTATGTATGCAGAAAAAGGCGTGGGTTTGGCCGCAACACAAGTTGGCATACACTTAAGGATATTGGTGATGGATACATCACCTACTTACAATAATCCCCGTATATTAATCAATCCCGAGATTATTCACCAAGAAAATGTAAAAGTCATGTCTGAAGCTTGTCTATCTTTTCCCGGAATTACTATTGAAGTTCAACGTGCTGAAAAAATTCGTGTCCGAACGTTAACCCTGGAAAATGAAACCATCGAATTTGATGCACAAGGACTTGAATGTCAATGCATTCAACATGAATTTGATCATCTCGATGGCGTTGTTTTTACTGATCATCTTTCTAAGCTTAAACGCGAACGTGCTAATAAAAAAGTACTTAAAATCATACGCGCTTATGGATTAGATGACGCCGCTAAGGAAGCCTCTTGAAAATTATCTTCGCGGGCACGCCAGACATCGCGGCAACTTGCTTGCAAGCTTTATTAAACAGTGAACATGATGTGGTTGCCATTTACACACAACCCGATCGCCCCCAAGGCCGTGGGAAAAAACTTTCACCCAGTCCTGTAAAAACACTGGCGATCAAACATAACATTGATTTGCAACAACCTACCTCGTTAAAAGCACCTGAAGAAAAAGCAACACTAAAACAATATGAAGCAGATGTAATGGTTGTTATTGCATACGGACTTATTTTACCGGCTGATATTTTAAATATTCCTCGTTATGGTTGCATCAATATACATACATCGTTGTTGCCTCAATACCGCGGGCCGGCACCTGTTCAACACAGTATTCTGAAGGGCGATACACAAACAGGCGTTACCCTGATGCAAATGGATTCAGGTTTGGATACAGGTCCCATTTTACAACAACGCACGTGTGATATCGCAAACAATGACACCACGGAAACATTACTTAATAAACTTGCATTATTAGGTAGTGAAACATTGCTTTCAACACTGAAAAATATAGGCTCAATCAAAGCAACGCCTCAAGATACATCGCGCGTAAGTTACGCCGGGAAAATCAATAAAGTTGATGCAATGATTGATTGGTCTCGATCAGCGGAAGAAATTGACCGCGCTATTCGCGCTTATCAACCTTGGCCCATCGCATTCAGCGATATTGATCATGTACGCATTCGTTTTTTTGATGCTCGTGTTTTGAAACAAACATCTGCAGGAATGCCTGGGGAAATTGTGGCTATTAATGATAATAGCCTAGATATTGCTTGTGGAAAAAATATATTGCGCGTAACAACCTTGCAATTGCCCAACAAAAAACCCATGTCCGTGCGCGATATTATCAACGGACATCCTGATTTATTTATGTTGGGGACATGTTTTCATGCAAGCACATAATCCTCGTGCACAAGCAGCAGTTATCCTTGCGCAAGTACTTGAGGGAAAGTCACTCACGGCATTGTTATCTGAGATTGATCACACAGAAAAATCTTTTATTCAAGCCTTATGCTTCGGCGTTTTACGTCATTATTTTTCATTAGATTGGTTGTTGCGTCAACTATTACAAAACCCTTTGCCTAAAAAAGATAACGACATCACTGCACTTTTATTAATCGGTCTTTTTCAACTGCAAGATGGATTTACAAAAGAACATGCCGCAGTGAATGAAGCTGTTTCTGCAACACATGTACTTAAAAAAACATCGAAGAAAAACTTGGTGAACGCTATATTGCGAAACTTCCAACGCAAACAATCTTCCCTTATTCCTGCATTGAAAAATCAGGACGTACGTTTCGAATGCACCGATTGGTTTTTAAAACAACTACAACATGACTGGCCTGAAGATTGGCAACGCATTTGCGATGCGCAACAACACCAACCCCCCATGACATTACGCGTAAATCTTTCCAAAAATTCACGCGATGATTACATCCATCTATTAAAACAACAAGACATGAAT
Source organism: uncultured Gammaproteobacteria bacterium (assembly GCA_964443025.1). Classification (GTDB taxonomy): domain Bacteria; phylum Pseudomonadota; class Gammaproteobacteria; order JABCZS01; family JABCZS01; genus JAJFKJ01. Next base: position 19,924 of record CAYUEL010000004.1, read on the forward strand.
GCAACCCCTTTGATTTGTGATTCTGCTTTAATGTTGGATAAGCCTTGCAACGCCACGCAATTACCAGGTTTTCATGAAGCTTGTATCAGCATTCAAGATCAAGCAGGTCAATTTATTCCTTCGCTTTTAAACATTCAACCTGGCATGAATATTCTAGATGCATGCAGCGCACCCGGTAGTAAATTAGCGCATTTATTTGAAGTAGCTCCTGATGCTCATTACACAGCGATTGAAATGGATAAACAACGCGCTATCCGATTAAAAGACACGATTATGCGTCATGACATTCCTGTCAACGTTATTATTGGCGATGCCACACGACCTCAAGCGGATTGGAATAAACCTTTATTTGATATTATTTTGATTGATGCCCCCTGTTCTGCAACGGGTGTTATTCGTCGCCATCCTGACATCAAAATATTACGACGTAAACAAGATATCTTGCAATTTGCACAAATGCAATTGCAACTGTTGCGTCAATTAATTCCATTGTTGAAACCTAATGGGCAATTACTTTACACTACGTGTTCCCTATTAAAACAAGAAAACGATGATGTGATGGAACAATGCCTGAAAGAAAGCCATTTGAAACATCAAGACATTCATCTCCCTATCGGTCAAAAAACCCCTTTGGGTTGGCAAATTTTACCGGGCGATGATCATTGCGATGGATTTTACTTTGGGGTGTTAAGCGAGAAGTGATGGCAATCTCCCAATAATTGGATACAATCTGAATATGAAGATTATCATTCTAGGTGCCGGCCAAATTGGCGGGACATTAGCCGAACACCTAACAAGTGAAGCCAATGATATCACCGTCGTTGACGAGGATATTAAAACGTTACAAGCGCTCGATGAAAAACTCGATGTTCGCACAATTGTGGGTCACGCTTCTTTACCAAGCGTGCTCAGGCGAGCAGGCGCCGAAGATGCCGATATGCTTATCGCCGTCACCAATAACGATGAGACCAACATGCTCGCTTGTGAGATCTCTTACGCCTTATTTAATACCCCTATGAAAATAGCACGGGTTCGTTCTGCTGAATATGAACTTTATAAAGCCGAACTTTTTGATAACAAAGCTATTCCTATTGATGTATTGATCAGCCCCGAACAATTGATTACACGTTATGTCAAACGTTTAATTGAATACCCAGGCGCATTACAAGTGCTGGATTTTGCGAATGGTCAAGTACAATGCGTAGGTTTGCGCGCTATAAAAGGCGCACCCTTGGTGGGTCGCGCACTTAAAAATTTACATATTCATATGCCTTCCGTTAAAACACGTATTGCTGCTATTTTTCGGCATGATAAACCTATCGTGCCTGAAGGCGATACCATCATTCAAGCAGATGATGAAGTGTTTTTTATTTGTGAAACATCGGAAGTCCGCGAAGTCATGAGTGAAATGCGTGGCATTGATATACCTTATAAACGCGTGATGATCGCGGGCGGTGGTAATATTGGTTTAAATCTAGCGAAGAGCCTAGAAAAACAATACCACATTAAAATCATTGATCATGGACAACCACGATGCCGAGTTTTAGCAGAACATTTAAATAAAGCTGTAGTATTGTGTGGTGATGCAGCAGACAAATCCCTTCTTTATGATGAAAACATCGAAGAAACTGACGTTTTTTGCGCGCTTACCAATGACGATGAAACTAATATCATGTCCGCAACATTAGCAAAACGTATGGGCGCACGTAAAGTGATGGCATTGATTAATCGCCCAGCTTATGTTGATTTAATCGAAGGGGGAGAAATTGACATTGCCATTTCACCTCAACAAGCCACCATCAGCAGTTTATTAACACATATTCGTCATGGTGATATAGCACAGGTTCACTCATTGCGACGCGGCGCTGCCGAAGCCATTGAAGCCATCGCTCATGGCAGCTTTGAAACGTCTAAGGTAGTGGGAAGAAAAATATCTGAACTCAAACTACCTCCTAGCACAACCATTGGCGTTATTGTGCGCGGGGAAGAAGTCTTACCGAGTCATGACGATACTGTCATTGAATCAGATGATCATATTATTTTATTTGTGACGGATCGCCGCCATATTCAAGAAGTTGAACGTCTGTTTCAGGTTTCTATGAATTTCTTTTAGGGGTAAAGAAATATGCAATTTGCGGTAAGTTTTAGAATACTCGGTCTGCTGCTCTTATTTTTTAGCTTAAGCTTTTTGCCGCCTGTGTTGGTTTCTTGGTGGTATGAAGATCAACAACACCAAGATTTTTTAATATCTTCAGTGATTACTTTTATCTGCGGCCTTATCCTTTGGCTTTTGACGTTTAAAGCCAAAGGCGAATTACGAACCCGCGACGGTTTTTTTATCGTAACATTGTTTTGGACGGTATTGAGTGCATTCAGTGCGTTGCCCTTGATGATCATGGTGGAACCTGCGATTTCCTTTACCGACGCTTATTTTGAAGCCGTATCCGGTTTAACCACTACCGGTTCAACGGTTTTAACTGGTTTAGATTCCATGCCTAAATCCGTATTGTATTACCGTCAACAACTCAATTTTTTAGGTGGAATGGGAATTATCGTTTTAGCCGTCGCGATCCTACCGATATTGGGCATCGGTGGTTTACAATTGTTTCGCACAGAAACATCAGGAATATTTAAAGATTCTAAGCTTACGCCTCGCGTTGCTGAAACTGCTAAAGCACTTTGGATGATTTACGTAGCCTTGAACATTGTTTGCGCTTTGGTATTTTGGTTTCATGGAATGACATTATTTGATGCCATTGGTTATGCTTTTGCGACCATTTCAACCGGCGGATTTGCGCCTTACGATTCCAATTTTGCTCATTATCCACAAGACAGTTTGCGATTATGGGCTAGTTTTTTCATGTTTGTGGGCGCATTGAATTTCTCATTACATTATCTCGCATTACGACACGGGCAATTCAATGTGTTGTGGCGCGATGCCGAAGTGCGCGGATTTGTTCGTATACAATTCTATATTATCTTAAGTTGTTTAATTGTTTTGTCGTGGAAACAGTATTATGAAAGCTTTGAAAAAACGTTTGTCGAAAGTGTATTCCATGTCGTTTCACTCACGACCACGACGGGTTTCACTGCCAGCGGCTTCGCCAATTGGCCTTTATTTTTGCCGATATTGATCATGCTCGGTGGGGCGATTGGCGGTTGCGCTGGCTCAACATCCGGCGGTATTAAAACCATTCGCGTTTTATTATTAGTGAAACAGGGTTGGCGCGAAATTCATCGTTTGATTCACCCGAACGGTGAATTCATTTTAAAAATTAATGAAAAAATTATTCCCGATCGCGTGCTCGACGCCGTATGGGGTTTTGTTGGAATCTATATCGTTGTATTTGTCACTATTTTGATGATTTTAATGGGTTGTGAAATGGATTTTACATCGGCATTTTCCGCTGTTATTGCTTGTATTGCAAATGCAGGCCCAGGATTAGGAATAGTCGCAGTAGATTATCATAGTTTACAAGACATGGCGAAATGGACATTATCTTTTGCCATGCTCGTTGGGCGTTTAGAAATATTTACCGTGATGGTGTTATTAACTCCTGCCTTTTGGCGGCAGTAATGTGCGTATAAGCTTTAACCGTTTTTTCCAATCCCATCACCAACGCATCGGCAATGAGCGCATGACCAATTGATACTTCGTCAACATGGTTAACATGATCTAAAAAATAACCTAAATTATGCAGATCCAGATCATGTCCCGCATTAATTCTCAAGCCTACTTTTGTCGCTAACGCTGCTGCTTTTTGATAGGATTCAATGGCTTTTGCAGCATGTATTGCCCCTAATTTAAATGCATCCGCATAGGGGCCTGTGTAAAACTCAATCCGGTCAGCACCGATTTCTTTTGCCAGTGGCACTTGTATTAAATCCGGTGAAAGAAATAAACTGACACGGCACCCTAATGTTTTAAGTTCATCCATGATTGGGATCAATTTTGTTCCCATGGCCTTTAAATCAAAACCATGATCCGACGTAAGCTGGGTTAAATTATCAGGAACCAATGTCACTTGCGTTGGTTTAACTTGACGCACCATCGTTAAAAACCCCGGGTAATCTTTAACGGATTCGTAAAACGGATTCCCTTCCATATTAAATTCGACATCAATTTGTTCTGCTAATTCATACACATCCTGCGGACGTATATGACGCTGATCTGGTCGAGGATGTACCGTAATTCCTCCCGCACCCGCTTGCACGCACAGTTTCGCCATCTGCAACACCGATGGAATATCATGGTTACGCGAATTGCGTAACAAAGCGATTTTATTTACGTTAACGCTGAGTAATGTCATGGGGGGTATTATATCATTTTAAAATCAATAAAAAATTCATATATAATTCAATTAGTTATGATGTATAAAAGATAACCTATCGCGGCTTTAAGCTAATATTAATATATTTGGAGATAAATTAGCCCATGTTACCTTGCAATATTAATATCTTATGTTATTATTGCAATAATGATAACTCGACTATCTGAACCAATAGTGATACAACAATTACACCACTCGCCCGCCGTGGCTCTTTTAGGCCCAAGGCAAGTGGGGAAAACTACTCTTGCCCGTGAAATTGCTAGACAATGGCCTCATGAAACCATTTACATTGACTTAGAACGCCCATCAGATTTAGCACGAATCAGCGAGCCTGAAATTTTTCTAAAAAAACCCGGACGACTCACCATTATTGACGAGATTCAAAGAGTCCCCGCTCTATTCCCAGTGTTACGCGCGGTAATTGATGAACGTCGATTTGCAGGGGAAAAAACTGGGCAGTTTTTACTTCTGGGCTCAGCTTCATTAGATATTGTTCAAGGCGTTTCAGAAAGTTTGGCTGGTCGTGTCTCATATGTTGATTTAGGGATTGTGAATGCGCTGGAATATTCAATAAATGAAGATCATCATTCTTTATGGTTACGTGGTGGCTTTCCAGAAAGTTTACTCGCAACATCTGATGTAGACAGTTTTATCTGGCGAGAAAATTTTATCACGAGTTATCTAGAACGTGACATTCCCAATTTAGGCCCGAGAATTCCTGCTGAAACATTACGTCGCTTTTGGACAATGCTTGCACATCTACAAGGACAAATTATTGATAAAGCCAGTCTTGCTGCAAGTATGGGGGTAAGCTCCCCCACCATTGCTCGTTATATTGATCTTTTAGTTGATTTGTTTTTAATTCGCCCGCTGCAACCTTGGTCAGGTAATATTGGTAAACGTTTGGTTAAACGACCTAAATATTTTATTCGCGATAGTGGCTTAGTACATGCTTTGTTAAACATTACAACATTCGATGAATTACTGGGTCATCCTGTTGCAGGTAAGAGCTGGGAAGGTTTTGTCATCGAAAATTTACTATCAATTGCACCTAAACGCGCTCTTCCCTTTTTCTATGAATCCAGTAGCAAAGCAGAAATCGATCTTATTTTTGAACTATCACCGCAACATCGTATTGCTATAGAAGTGAAACGCTCTCTCACGCCTACGCTTTCAAAAGGATTTTATAATGCATGTGATGCACTGGATATTAAACAAGGCTATATTGTTTATCCGGGGCAGGGGCGTTTTCCTTATGCGAAAAATATTGAAGTGTTATCATTGCAAGAAATGATGGAGATGATTAAAAGTGATAGATTTTAATCAGGCATTAAACATTAAATTAATACTATCGAGGTTAACCAAATGTTAAGAGGTATTGTCAATCGATGGAGTGAAAAACTGGAAGCCTAATAAATCTTCTTATATTCCGTTCCACGCCGTTTAAAGCGCTTATAACCCCAGACATATTGTTCTGGATTTTTGCGAATGAGTTTCTCAATAGCCTGATTCATCGCTGTGGCAGCCAAGACTTTATCTGAATTGTAAATACCGTCGCTTACAAATTCACCTTCAGGATGAAATCCTTCGCCTAAACCTAATCGTTTACTGTAACCAATGATCACTTTAGCATTGGTTTTTTGCGCTAATTTTGCGGCTAATGTCATGGTAAGCGCGGGCTCACCAAATAAAGGTGCGATCACACCGGCTTTTAATGTAGGCACTTGATCGGGCAATAATCCAACCACTTCACCATTTTTTAATGCTTTTATCATTGTGCGAATCCCCCCGGCTGTTGCAGGAACAAGATGCGCACCCGCACGTTCGCGCGCATTGCGTACTGTTTCTTCGAGTGCTTTAATACGCAGTGGACGATACATCATCGTAATTCGATCGATACGTTCCGGTAAAAATCCTAATAAACTTTCCCACGCACCCATGTGAGGACTGAGCATGATAATCCCTTGACCTTTATCTCGAATAGCATAAAAAGCTTCTTTCATGGCTGAATCAGGCTCTTGAATGTACCCACGAATTTTTTCAACCGGCCAAAACCAATGCGCAGCATATTCAAACGCCGCAACCGTTGTATTGATGATGCTCATACGCACGACACGTTTACGCCAACGTTCATCTTTTTCCGGAAAACAAATCTGAACATTAATCTGTGCTACTTTTTTAAAAGGCGAGGGCAAACTGGCAAATAGATAACCCACCCCATATCCCAACCCTTGAATAAATCCCAAAGAGCAATAGGATAAAAGCTTTACCAACCCTAAAGCCAGAGCAACTTTTATCCTGTGCTTTGAAGGTTTGTTTTTAACCCCTTGATTTTTCATGAGAAAATCCTAGATACTTTTGAGCATTTTACCATAGATGACAAATCAACGCATAAGCGCTAAATTAAAGGGTATGTTACGTACCCTGATATCCATCTTATTGACCTTGTTTCTGCTAGGTTGCAGCGCAGAAGCAGAACTTCCTCCCGAGGCATGCAGCCTCGCGCCCGACCCTGGTCCTTGTAAAGCACGAATGGAAAAATTTTTCTTTAACGATGAAAACAAAAGTTGCGATGTATTCTTTTGGGGTGGATGTGATGGCGTTGTACCGTTTAACACATTGAGCGATTGCATCCAACAGTGTCTGCCAGAACAAGCACAAACCGAACCCTCTTGCGAATTTGAAGGGACTTTTTACGATGTAGGCGATTCTTGGCCCGTGGATTGTAATACATGCACATGTGATCGCAGCGATCCCAATACGCCCCCTCAGATTGTTTGCACAGAAATGGCTTGCGGTAATAGTACTATTGGTTTAGAAAATATTGATCAAGAGTATCCTTACACATTCACATTAATAGAGGGCGAAAGCAAACCCATTCCAGGCGGCAGTATTACTTTCAAGGAAATAACGAAAGATAATACTAATGCAAAAATCTTTTTAGAAGTTGAGCAAGGAGAAGGGCCCCCTACCACATTATTTATCGATGTAACGCCTGCGCAAAATGATCAATCGGATATTTACATTTACGATCTTTATCTTCAATTAAAGCAACTTCATCTTCAAGATGATCCGCACAAGATAGAGTTGCTCATCGATAAAAACACCGAACAGGAAGGAGCCTCCATGAAACCCATCGATACACAACTTGCACCCAAAGCCATCGGCCCTTATTCACAAGCAATGGAACACCAGGGTTTATTGTTTATTTCTGGGCAAATCCCCATTAATCCCAAAACGCAAACCCTTGAACTTTTTGAGGGGGATATTCAAAAACAAACATCGTTGGTTTTAAGCAACATTCAGGCGATTTTAGATTCACAACAATTAACACGTAACGATGTGATTAAAACAACCATTTACATTACTGATATGGAAAAATTTTCATTGGTTAATGATGTCTATGCTGATTTTTTTAAAGATCATAAACCTGCACGTGCAACAATAGGTATTACCGCATTACCCAAAGGCGCGCTTATTGAAATCGAAGCCATTGCCCGTACAAAAGGTGATTGATGCAATCCCATTTACATATTAAAACACCGGTTCTAGAAAACCGTCGTTTAAGCTTGCAACTTCATAAAACTGTTCTAAACAAAATGGAATGTTTTCAACCCACGGGTGCTTTTAAAAGCCGTGGTATTTGCTACATGTGTCAACAAATTAAAGCCATGGGGAAAAACGCGCTGGTTGCTTCTTCCGGTGGTAATGCAGGTTTAGCCGTGGCTTATGCAAGCCGCAAATTAAACATGAAAGCAACGATTATTGTGTTCAAATCCACAAGTCCAATGGCCATTGAACGCATTCAACAAGAAGGCGCTGAGGTGATTATACATGGCGATGAATGGCTTGAATCCGATCATTATGCGCGTGCATTAGCTGAAAAAACCAACGCCGCTTACATTCCTCCTTTTGATCATCCATTGATTTGGGAAGGTCACGCAACCCTAAGTCATGAATTGAAAGATCAAATTGAAAAGCCGGATGCAATTGTTTTATCGGTCGGTGGAGGCGGTTTAATGTGCGGCGTTATTCAAGGATTGCATGATATCGGCTGGCCAGATGTTCCTATCATTGCTACTGAAACCGTTGGAGCCGCATCCTTACACGCAGCCATGGAAGCTGGGAAATTAGTTACCTTACCTGAAATCACGTCCATCGCTGTCACACTGGGTGCAAGACGCGTTGCTGCGAAAGCACTTGAATGGACGCATCATCATGAGGTGCATTCCGTTGTTGTCAGCGACAAACAAGCCGTTAACGCTTGCCTTCAATTTGCTGACGATATGCGCGTACTGGTTGAGCCTGCTTGTGGCGCTGCATTGGCTGTGGTTTACGATAATTTACCCATTATCACCCATTACTCAACTGTTCTGGTGGTCATTTGTGGGGGTGTAGGCGTGAGCATCAGCCAGCTTCAAACATGGAAAGAACAATTTAATCCCATATAGGTATTGCCTAAGTCCATCTCGGTGCTAAACTTCAAGTACCATTCCACCTAATTTAGGAGATTCCTCATGATAGACAGACAAGACAATCCTTCCCGAATGGAAACCCAATCCGGGGAACATTGGAAAAGCATCATGGTTGAAGGCGCCGTGTTTATCATTCTGGGTGTACTGGCTTTTACATTACCTATCGCTTTTAGTCTTACATTTGAACTCGTTTTAGGTTGGATATTTTTAGCCGGCGGGACATTGCAATTGTATCGCACTGCACAAAACCTTCACGCCCCAGGCACCTGGATGATGGGCATTTCAAGTTTGTTAGCCATGCTTTTTGGTGTTCTGTTGCTTTTCCACCCCTTAGAAGGACTTATCGCTGTTACCTTTATCATCGCTATTTACTTTTTGATCGAGGGTATTTTAAAAATAGTTTATGCTTGGCAAGTAAAAGATTACATCAATTGCACTTGGGTTGTTTTAAGTGGGATTTTTTCTATCCTAATTGCAGCCATCATTTTATTCCAATGGCCACTTTCTTCCATGTGGTTTATCGCCGTCATGATGGGCGTATATTTATTTATCAATGGGGCCACGCTCCTTTGGATAGCATCACACGCAAGACGTTACCAGTAATTCACTGGTAATTCAGGGAGGATAAATGGTCAAGCAAAATGTTGATAGACAATTTGTCTTATCACAAAAAGAATTACGCGCCCATTGGAAAAGTATTCTTTTTGAAGGTGTTTTATTTGTTATCTTAGGTGTGTTTGCATTATCCATACCCACTTTATTTTCCATTGCTTTTGAATTAGTGGTCGGTTGGTTGTTTTTACTCGGTGGCGCTATTCAACTTTACCGTTCCATTCAATCGAATAAAGCACCTGGTTTTTGGTGGTCCATTTTATCTGCTTTATTGGCCATGGTGTTTGGCATTATTTTAGTCTTTAATCCCTTGCAAGGGCTTATTGCACTAACAATGATCATTGCTATTTATTTTATGGTTGAAGGGATTGTAAAAATATTTTTTTTTTTTTTTTTACAGGAATTTGCAACGGGGATTTTTTTTTTAATTAATGGCATTCTTTCCATTGTTATTTCGGTTATTGTTTTTTCTGGTTGGCCATTTTCCGCAACGTGGTTTATTGGCGTCTTAATGGGTGTTTATTTAATCATGAGCGGCCTTGCTTTCATCATGATATCCACAAAGGCTCGTCAACTAAAGGGTAAAAAATGAAAAAATTATTGATACTTTTTATCGGACTATTGTTTAGCTTTTCTGCATTCGCACAAGACCATTCGACCGCAGCAGGTTTATGGCAAACTTATGATGGCGGGAAACCTGGCGGAAAACCGACCGGCATGGTAGAAATCTATGAAGAAAACAATGTTTGGTATGGAAAGATCGCAGGAAACTCTGATCCTGAAGAAGCTAAAAAAGTATCTTACTGTACAAAATGTCCTGATGAATTTAAAGATAAACCCTTTGATGGGCTTCGATTCATGTGGGGTTTCACACGCAATGAAAATAATTATACTGGCGGTCATATTTTAGATCCAAACACAGGGAACATCTATAACGCAAGCATGAACTTGGTTGACGATGGCAAAACCCTTAAAATGCGTGGATATCTAGGTATTTCCATATTTGGACAAACCGAAACCTGGACCCGCATAAAATAAGCTAAAAACTATTTGTCAGTTTGAAGCTTGTTTTATCGAGCATTTCAATAAATCCTAATTCACATAAATTTTTAAAATCACGCTCTTGCGTACGCACAGTCAAACTTTTATACAAGCTTCGACACCATGATGATGCCTGCATTATTTGCCTATCACGCACTTGTTCATTTACTAACAACTGCATTAATAGGGTTTGTTGTCGCGAATTTAACTGCTTCTCATCCATGTATTTCTGAATGCTGGCATGATAATGCGATTCTAACAATATTTTATTAATAGAATGATTTAGCGCTAATAAAGCCCATTCCCACGCATCAGTAAAAAATTCAAACCATACTTGTTGATGCTGATGAAGATGTGCGCTGTTTGCAGTCGCCGCAAATACATAAGCAAATTGTTCGATATTTTCAGCATAATACACAATAATTGCATCTGCAGCATGCGAAAACCCCGCACTTTTTAACAAGCCATAAAACATAATGAAACTAACGGCGCTTTGTGTTTGCGCAAAAGGGTGGATTATTTGCAAATAATACAATAACAACAATGCACGATATTCCGGTGCGCAACACATCACAGGATCACTGTTTGCCCAATTACGCCACTGTTTGGTGATGAGTTGCACATCATCCCCTTGCGTTATCAAAGCAACGCCACTCAATCGGTTCAAATAAGAAAGTGATTGTGCTTTTGTGCGGTATTGCCCAGGCTGTTCATTAATAGAAGTATTCTTTAAAACCTGTTCATGCAGGGTGAACAACCAGCGCGCACTGATCAGGGGGCTCACTTTAACAACCTCACCCCCTGTTTTACAAAGGTTATCTGCCAATGCTTCCGTCTCCCTTAACGACTCCAACAACGCTTGTTCATTGAGCTGATGATTACTTAATATGTTAATCGCCTGAGCAGTTCGTTGTTGCCAATGATCACTCAGTGACTTCCCGAGCAAAGGATGTCGCATCAAAATGGATATCCTGTTGTATTCATTTATTGCGTTTAATACCTTGTTTGTTAACCTTTTTTTTGAAAAATCTATTTTAAATACTGTTTCAATTTTTTCTATTTCTGTCGCCAATTTTGTCGCTTCCGATGTCGCCATTATTTTCGTCCTCTTTGCCTATTTAATCCATTAAAAAACATATTGTTATAAAATTTTGTCGTCTATTCCTGTCGTTGTTTATGTATAGACTTAAAAATACAATAAACACAACTTATGTTAATTAGGTTACATAAAAACTGCGGATGCGCAAAACCGCTGTTTCTGAGATAATGCATCCATGCTAGATAGAAACTCAATAAAACTCATTATCCTTGACCGAGATGGTGTCGTCAATTTCGATTCGGATGCGTATATAAAATCACCCGATGAATGGAAACCTATCCCCGGAAGTTTAAGCGCTATTAAACAGCTTAATGATGCTGGTTTTATTGTAACCATCGCAACCAATCAATCCGGCGTAGGTCGCAAGTATTTTTCTTTTGATACGCTGGGACAAATCCACCAGAAAATGCACGATGAGTTAATGGCACATCAAGCACATCTGGATGCGCTTGTCTTTTGCCCGCACACACCCGAGGATCAATGCGATTGCCGCAAACCTCAACCAGGGATGCTGTGGGAATTGCTTGAGAAATTTTCAATGCAGCCTCACCAATCTGTCATGGTGGGTGATAACTTTCGAGATTTAGAGGCCGCATGGGCCGTAGGTTGTGAGGCAGTACTTGTTAAAACAGGCAAGGGAGAAAAAACCTTGGCCTCTCACGCTGATGCGCTGAAGGATACCCTCATCTTTAATGATCTAGCGGCGTTTGTGACGTATTTATTGAATACCTAATGATTTAAACATCCAGGTTTTCGACCTGCAATGCATGCGCTTCAATAAATTCACGTCGCGGCTCCACTTGATCACCCATCAACGTCGTGAACAACTGATCGGCCGCAACAACATCTTGCACATTGACGCGCAACAAGCGACGCGTGCCTGGATCCATGGTAGTTTCCCACAGTTGTTCTGCGTTCATTTCTCCCAAACCTTTATAACGCTGAATGGTTAATCCTTTCTTGGCTTCTTGCAACAACCATTCAAACGCTTGCTTAAAGGTACGTATATTGTGTTGTTTATCGCCTCGCTTTATGTACGCGCCGGCTTGTACTAAATCAGCAACAGCCTCACCCAATTTAAGTAATTGTGTATAATCCTTCGTCTCAAAAAAACCACTGTCGATATCATGCCGTGTTTCAACACCATGAATGCTTTCATACAATGCCATTTGTGGTATTTTTGTTTCTTCATGCGCAAAGGTTTTAACCCGGTATTTATGGCTATTAGCAGCTTGTTTTTCCAATTGTGTGATGAGCTGGTTGGCCCATGTCTGTAAACTTTCCTCATGATGAAAGTTTTCCTTTGTTATCCTAGGTAAATAAACACAAGCTTCTAAAAAATTATCTGGGTAACGGTAAGAAAGGCGCTTAATGGTTTTAAATGCTGCGCGGTAATCATTCAACAATTTTTCCAGCGCTTGTCCATTAATGGCGGGTGCATGTGGATTCACAAAAAGACCGGCTTCATCTAACGCCAATTGAACAAGATGGTTTTGCAACGCATCATCATCTTTGACGTATTGTTCTTGTTTGCCTTTTTTCACTTTATATAATGGAGGTTGTGCAATATACACATGCCCACGCGTAATGATTTCAGGCATTTGCCGATAGAAAAATGTAAGCAACAAGGTACGAATATGCGAACCATCCACATCGGCGTCCGTCATGATGATGATGTGATGGTAACGTAATTTATCGGGATTAAACTCGGTACGACCAATACCACAACCCAACGCGGTGATAAGCGTTCCGACTTCTTGTGAGGAAAGCATCTTATCAAAACGAGCTTTTTCTACGTTTAATATCTTACCGCGCAAAGGTAATATCGCCTGGGTTTTACGATTGCGTGCTTGCTTTGCAGAGCCACCCGCTGAATCACCCTCAACTAAAAATAATTCTGAAAAAGCAGGATCTTTTTCTTGGCAATCAGCCAATTTACCTGGTAATCCTGCGATATCCAATGCACCCTTACGGCGTGTGATATCACGCGCTTTTCGTGCCGCTTCCCGTGCACGCGCCGCATCTATCATTTTGGTAACAATGATCCGCGCGCTTTGTGGGTTTTCCATCAAATAATCATTAAACATTTCACTTAAGGCGGCCTCAACAACAGGCTTTACTTCCGATGAAACCAGTTTGTCTTTTGTTTGTGATGAAAACTTAGGATCAGGAACCTTCACGGAGAGAACAGCAACCAACCCTTCGCGCGCATCATCACCCACGGTCGAAACTTTTGCTTTCTTTGCCAACCCTTCTTTTTCGATGTAGTTATTGAGTGTGCGTGTTAAACCACCCCTAAACCCTGCTAAGTGTGTTCCACCATCACGCTGAGGAATATTGTTGGTATAACAAAAAATCGTTTCTTGGAAACCCTCATTCCATTGCATTGCGACTTCAACTACAACGCGATCACGTTCTACATTAAAGTAAATTACCTCTTCATGAATAGGAACTTTATTTTGATTTAAATACTCTACAAACGCACGTGTTCCGCCTTCATACTCGAACACATCTCCTTCACCTGTGCGCTCATCTTTCAACGTAATCCGAACACCCTTGTTTAAAAAAGCTAATTCTCTTAAGCGATTAGCTAGGATGTCATAGTAAAAAGTAGTATCAGAGAAAATTTCTTTGCTGGGTGTAAACCGTATTTCAGTACCTAATTCTGCTGTTTCACCCACAACGGCTAATGGCGCTTGGGGTTCACCCAATTTATAATATTGTTCGTGGACTTTTCCATTTTTACGAATGGTTAATTTGAGTGTTTCAGATAACGCATTAACGACTGAAACGCCCACACCATGTAAACCACCAGAAACTTTATACGCATTATCATCAAACTTACCACCCGCATGAAGAACCGTCATGATAACTTCGGCGGCTGATCGACCTTCTTCTTTATGAATATCAACTGGAATACCGCGGCCATCGTCACGCACGCTGACGGACCCATCCACATGGATAATGACATTAATGTTCTTACAGAATCCAGCAAGCGCTTCGTCAATACTGTTATCGACAACTTCAAACACCATGTGATGAAGGCCCGTACCATCATCTGTATCCCCGATATACATTCCGGGACGCTTGCGAACGGCGTCAAGACCTTTTAAAACCTTAATATTCGACGAGTCATATTGGGCGGCTTGTTCTGCGGTCATGATATTCCTCTAAAGTTACGCACTATTATACCTCATTTATCGTTCCTCGTTCCACGTGAAACAGTTTTTTCGTTCTGTTTCCGGACAGTAATGCAGAGAAACAATTCTTTTCAACACTTGTAATAAATACCTGCGACGAAATAGAGGATAAGGCTTCTGTAAATTTGTTAGTTGATGAACTATCCAATTCCGATGGTAAATCATCAATCAATAATATCGGAAATTTTTGAGTTTGCTGCGCGACCCATTGTGTTTGTGCAAGCTGCAATGTCGCAACAAATGTTTTTTGTTGACCTGTTGAAAGCATCTGCGAAGCAGGTTCACCCCTTATTCGTATATCTAAATCTGCACGATGCGGCCCATAGCGGGTGTATCCTAACATCCTGTCGTGTTGTGTATTTTGCGCCAATTGATTCAGATAGGGTTGCTTATCCGCCGGCCATCCGGGTTGATACATAATTTCTAGCTCATCCACCCCAGGCATTTGCGAACAATAGTTTTCAGCATAATATATCCAATCATTGAGCACCAACTCTCGTAAGTGGTGTAACTCTTGCCCTAAAGTTGCTAACTTTTCCGTCCAATATTGGATCGTTTCATCGGTTCCGTTGTATCTATCCCGAAGAAGCGCGTTTCGCTGTTTCAAAACACGGTGATAATCCTGCCAAAGCTTTAAAAATTTTGGTTCCACGTGAAACATTACCCAATCAAAAAATTTTCTTCTTTCATCTGGAGTGGTATTGAGCAGCTGGTAACCCTGTAAGCTCAATAATTGGACGGGTAACAGCCTGGCTAATTCTGATATAGAGTTGATAGGGTTATTTGCAACAAAAAAAGAGGTGTTTTCTGCTTTTTTCTTATGAAGCTTTAGCGTGGTATTCTGCGTCCAACCCTCAATTGCGCTGGCTTGTGCCCCCTGTTGGATCATGGTATTCAAACGACGCGTCCTAAAAGATTTCCCAACACTTAAAGAATAGATAGCCTCGAGAACCGTTGTCTTACCGCTGCCGTTATCACCATACAATACATTGATATTATTAGAAAAATTTATTTCTTGTTGGGATATGTTTCGAACATTCACGATACGCAAGCGTTCCAATACCATTTCCCACTCCATTACAACCTGAGCGGCATAACCACGTAGGTGCTTTGTAAAGGGGATGTATCTGCCTTGCTTTCAATCAGGGCTGAACAATTGGCATCTTGCAGGGTGATTTTAACGTTTCCCGGTGGAACGGTATTCAAAACATCTAACAAATAGCTCGCGTTAAACCCGATTTCGAAGTTATTACCCGCATAATCAAGCTCAAGCAGATCTTCGGCCTCTTCTTGTTCAGGATTATTGGCAATAACCCTTAACCAACCTGATTCCAGCTGCAAGCGTACGCCTCGATGCTTTTCACTGGATAAAATAACCGCACGGGATAAGCTTTGTTTTAAACGATCACGATCAACCTCTAGGATATATTCACCCCCTTGGGGTAATACACGTTTATAATCAGGGAACCGGCCGTCTATAAGTTTGGAAATAAACACAAAACCATCCCCCGTAACACGTATATGGTTATCATCCATTTCCATTTTCAGCATCTTGTTTTCATCATGGTGAATGAGGCGATAAAGTTCCGTAATGGCTTTTCGTGGGAGAATAATATGGAAACCTTGATCCCGCTGAACTTTTTGTTCCTTGCTACAAGTTACCGCCAATCTGTGGCCATCTGTCGCGATCATACGCAAACTTTCATCATCTGCTTCGAAAAGCATGCCATTCAAATAGTAGCGCACATCTTGTTGGGCCATAGCAAATTGGGTACTATCAATCAGCTGTTTAAAGGTGTTTTGTTTCAATTCTGCTGTGATCTTCGGCGAACTTACTTGAATTGCTGGAAAATCTGCGGCCGGAAGGGTGGATAAAGTAAACCGGCTTCTTCCTGATTTAACTATAAGCTTATCGCTTTCAAGTTTAAAGGAGATCTCCGAATTTTCAGGAAGATTGCGACAAATCTCTAAAAGCTTTTTAGCGGGTGTCGTTATTTCTCCTGGAATAAACTCGCCAGAGATCGGTCTTTGTATGGTTAATTCAATTTCAAGATCTGAGCCAATCACCGATAATCGTGAATTTTCGACGATAATCAAAGCATTTGCCAAAATGGATAATGTCTGTTTTTTATCAGAAACGCCTGCAACGGGCTGTATCAATCCGAGGAAGTTCTCTCTATTTACTGTAAATTCCATACTTTTCGCCGAAGTTATAAGTTAATTTATGAGGATAAGATCCTTACCAAGTTTGTCCAATCTTCCTGAATATCCCCATTCGATTCTAGCATGGCCTTAATTGTTCGACAGGCATGAAGCACTGTTGTATGGTCGCGACCACCAAAGGCATCTCCTATCTCGGGTAGGGAATGATTGGTTAACTCTTTCGCCAAAGCCATGGCTACTTGCCGAGGTCTGGCCACCGAACGTGAACGACGCTTGGACAACAAATCCGCTATCTTGATATTGAAGTATTCTGCCACTGTCTTTTGAATATTATCTACAGTCACCAGTTTATCTTGTAACGCCAATAAATCTTTAAGTGACTCTTTTACAAAATCGATTGTGATGGGTTTACCGGTAAAGTGCGAATTCGCCATCACCCGTTTTAACGCGCCTTCAAGCTCACGAACATTTGAACGAATGCGTTTAGCGATAAAAAAGGCCACTTCATGAGGCAGATTGATACCCACATTTTCTGCTTTACTCATTAAAATAGCGACACGTGTTTCCAGTTCAGGTGGTTCAATTGCAACC
Source organism: uncultured Gammaproteobacteria bacterium (assembly GCA_964443025.1). Lineage (GTDB taxonomy): Bacteria > Pseudomonadota > Gammaproteobacteria > JABCZS01 > JABCZS01 > JAJFKJ01. The sequence goes on from CAYUEL010000004.1 coordinate 37,436, forward strand.
GTTAGCCCCCAACCAAACCGTGATTTAAGGCGCTCTTCAACACCATTAATTTCTTTTGGATAACGATCACTCGTTAAAATAACTTGTTGCTGTCCTTCTAATAAAGCATTAAACGTATGAAAAAATTCTTCTTGTGATCGTTCTTTGCCAGCAAAGAATTGAATATCATCAATCATTAATACATCGAGCGATCGGTAATAATTTTTAAATTCATTGATCTTGTTGCTTTGTAATGCGCGCACCATATCTGCTACAAAACGTTCAGAATGTGTGTAAAGTACTTTGGCTTTTGGATTATTCTTCAGAACAACATTACCCACTGCATGCATCAAATGTGTTTTACCTAAACCAACGCCACCGTAAATAAACAACGGATTATAGGCTTTACCAGGATTTTCGGCCACTTGAATCGATGCTGCGCGCGCTAATTGGTTAGACTTACCTTCAACGAATGTTTCAAAATTAAAGTCTTTATTTAAATTATTTTGTTGGAATTGTATAGATACAGGTGCTGCAACAGTTTCTTCTGTATTTCTTGTTTCTGTTGTTTGCATGAATATCGCTGAATTATCTTTACCGCCTATTTGCAACACCACACGTGGTGCCTTACCGGAAGAAAAATGATTCAGTAATTCACATATATTCGGAAGGTAGCTTTCCTTTACCCAGTCACAAACAAATCGATTCGGCGCCCATAAACAAATATTACCTTCGGTCACATCAGCTTGAAGCGGACGGATCCATGTGTTGAATTGCTGAGGCGTAAGCTTGTCTTGTAAAGCTTCTACACATTGCTGCCAAATTGAAGTTGTCCCTGACACCACCCCCTCCTTTAAGGGAGACAGTATACCGTTTTTTTGTACAGAACCGTTAGTCTTTAGTGCGTGAAATCCTGTGGGAAAATGACGTATTAAACAAATAATGTTAGAAAACTTAAGTTATGCACAGTTTGTTCCTCGTTTATTCCATGTTAAACGCAAGGGATTTGCACTGACTTTTTTAATTCAACCTAATGAATTTTAACTACAAATTAAAGTTATCCACAAAAACTGCGCTTGCTTATTATATTAATAAGGTTTAATAGATCTATTTTATTAATTATTAATTTCGTTTTAGTCTTAATTGTTCGCGTTCACGTGGAAAATGCCTTTCTCTAATATCTTGTTAACAACCCTACAAATAAACCCTAACAACCCCTGTGTATAAGTCTTTCCCGAAACCAAACCTTAAATTATCCACAGGTTGCGTTGTTCTCACTAACAGGACAAATACCCCAGTTCAACATGATATAACCATTTGATTTAAAATTAAAAAATAGACTTATCCACAAAAAATGCGCTTATCTATAGTATTTATAAGTTTAAATAAATCTATTTTATAATAATAAATAAAGTCCAAATTGACATCTAGCTTCATTTTACGTATCATGACGCCTCCAGTAATTGAATTAAGGGGACAGGTGGTCTGATGAAACGTACGTACCAACCTAAAAAGAGAAAACGCGTTAAAACCCATGGCTTTAGAAAGCGTATGCAGACTAAGAATGGTCGAAAAGTGCTCAGTAGTCGCCGTCGTAAAGGTCGTAAAAGGCTCGCACCCACACAAACACGCTAAACCACATTGAGATACACAAAAAGCCAACGCCTTTTAACTGCTAAAGACTTTAGGTATGTCTTTGAGAAGCCTAAAAAAATTAGGGGTGAAGCGGTGGATTTTTATATTCGACCTAACGAACATGCTGTTGCGCGGCTCGGATTGGCGGTGCCGAAAAAGGTAGTTAGGCGATCGGTTGATAGGAATCGGATGAAGCGCCTGTTGCGCGAGGGGTTTCGTAAACATCAACGTAATTTGATTGGGTATGATGTTGTGGTGGTAGTTAGAAGCCTTAACACACTGACATTAGCAAAAGAGTGGCAAAGGGTATGCGATTTCTGTGTATAAAAATCATATGGATGTATCGGTATTTTATCAGCCCCTTGTTAGGATATCATTGTCGGTTTCACCCAAGTTGTTCAGAATATGCCACAGAAGCGGTAACGCAGCGTGGGGTATGGATGGGAGGATGGTTAACGTTAAAACGCCTCATGCGTTGTCACCCAGGGTACCCGGGTGGTTATGATCCTGTTCCTGAGTTAAACAAACCAAAGTAGATTATTATGGAAATGATACGAAATATTTTATTAGGCGGCGTATTAATTGCAGCTTTTTTGTTGTGGACAGCTTGGGAGCATGATTACAATCGACCCGAGGTGTTGGAAGAGTCGGCATCACAAACAGATGTGATCGATGCGGATATGCCTCAGATGTTACTTAATGAAACAGGAGCGCCCCCTGCAGCTGCAACAAAAGACAGTAACGTTCCTGCCAGCGAAGCGGCAGTTCCCAATGATCGTATCGTC
>CAYUEL010000005.1:0-38960 GCA_964443025.1 uncultured Gammaproteobacteria bacterium
CTTCAAATCTCGATAACTAATGGCTTGCCGAGCCGTAGTGCTATCGGCGTTAAGCCGATTCAGCACGAAGGCTGGTGGAGGGGGAAGGATTCGAACCTTCGAAGGCAGAGCCGGCAAATTTACAGTCTGCTCCCTTTGGCCGCTTGGGTATCCCTCCATATACAAACAACAACCTTATTAAATAAGGTTATAATCCTCGCGTATTCTCCTTTAAAGCTTTCTAGCTGTCAATGGCTGCCTTTTTAAACACAGCGAGGCACATTTTCGTAAGTCCTGCTTGCTATGGGACGTTTAAGCCTACATAATAGATAACATCACGTTACACCATTGACACCATTGAGGACACTATGAAACGCTTAACAAAGATTTTGATTGCTACTCTGGTTTTACTAAACAGCTCATTATCATGGGCAGCCCCATCTTCCGTCGCACCCGCGCCTTCAGCGCCTATCTTAGAAGCAAGCTCTTACGTGCTACAAGATAATACCAGTGGCAAGACGATCATTTCGCAAAATCCTGATCAACGCGTTGAACCTGCAAGCCTTACAAAAATGATGACCGTTTATGTGGTCGATAATGAAATCGCAGCCGGACGTCTCGACCCAAATGACAAAGCTTTTATTAGTGAAAATGCATGGCGTACCGAAGGTTCAAGGATGTTTGTACAAGTTAACACCTATGTTCCTGTTAATGAACTTTTAAAAGGTATAATCATTCAATCCGGCAATGATGCCAGTGTTGCGCTTGCAGAACATGTTGCTGGCAGCGAAGAAGCCTTTGCAGAATTGATGAATCATTATGCAAATAAATTAGGCATGAAAAGTTCACACTTCATGAATGCAACAGGATTACCCGATCCCGATCATTACACAACGGCTGGTGATATGGCAATTTTAGCAAATGCACTGATCACTCAATTCCCTGAATCTTACAAGTTGTATTCAGAAAAAACATTTACGTATAACGATATCAAGCAAAATAACCGCAACCTACTTTTATGGCGTGATCAATTTGTCGATGGTATCAAAACGGGCCATACAGAATCAGCGGGCTATTGTTTAGTGGCTTCTGCCGAACGTAATGGAATGCGTTTAAATGCTATTGTTATGGGCGCAGCGAATGATGGTGCACGTATCGAACAAACGCAGCGTTTATTGAATTATGGTTTCCGTTTCTTCCAAACGAAAGCTGTATTGAATGCTGATCAACCCATTACCAATGCACGTGTTTATTCCGGCAAAGAAAGCTATGTCAATGCGGGTGTTTTACGTGATCTGTTTGTTACATTACCCCAAGGAAAAATTGACTTCATTGATACGGAAGTTATTTTAAATAATGATTTACGTGCACCTATTCAAAAAGGTGAAGCCATCGGAACATTACGTGTCACTGTAAACAATGAAATGATTACGGAGCAGCCTATTGTTGCATTAGAAAATGTTGAAAAAGGAAGCATTTGGCGGCGTTTCATTGATAGCATTAAGTTATTCTTTAAACGCATGTTCAGTGCAAGTTCTCAAGCCATCACCGATCGCATTCAACTCGCGGACAGCAACGAATGAAAACTGCTTATTTAAATGGTGTTTATTTGCCTTTGGCTGAAGCAAAAATATCACCATTGGATCGCGGTTTTTTATTCGGTGATAGCGTGTATGAATGTATTCCTGTTTATAACGGTGAATGCTTCCGACTAGCAGGGCATATGCAACGCTTGGAACAAAGCTTAAGGGGTATTAAACTTCAAAACCCTTTCGATAATGATCAATGGCATGGGATATTTCGACGCTTGATTGCTGACAATGGTGCGCGTCAGATTCTCTATTTGCAAATCACACGAGGTTCTCAAGCGCAACGCGCCCATAGTTTCACCGATGCTGATAACGATTTGACAGTGTTCCTCATGAGTATGCCATTTAAAACGCCTAATCATGCAGGGCTTTCCGCCATTACTGCTACTGATAACCGTTGGCGTGATTGTTATATCAAATCAACTAATTTATTACCCAATGTTTTACAGTTGAAACATGCACATGAACAAAACGCAGATGAAGTTATTTTCTTGCGGGATGGATTTGTCACCGAAGCTGCCGCCAGTAATGTGTTCATCGTGAAAGATAATGTTATCATCACACCGCCCGATCAACCCTATATTTTACCAGGCATTACAAAACATTTTGTTTTTGAGTTGGCTCATAACAATGGTACAGAAACACAGGAAGCACCTATTTCTGAAGAGATGTTGTTAAACGCCGATGAAGTTTGGCTCACAAGCAGCAGCAAAGAAATTGCTCCAGTCGTTAAAGTTAACAATCAACCCGTTGGTCATGGAAAACCCGGTCAATTATGGAAAAAAATGCAGGATTTATATCAACAACAGACTCCTAAATAAATTAAATGATCGCGCCAGTAGTAAAATATTTAAATACACAACCCTATGAAACCACATGGCAACAAATGCGTGACTTCACCGACACGCGCATGCCTGAAACACCCGATGAATTGTGGTGCGTCGAACATCCAAGTGTATTTACACAGGGACAATCGGGTAAACCTGAACATATCCTTGATGCAGGAACAATCCCTGTTGTGAAAACGGATCGCGGTGGTCAAGTCACATACCATGGACCTGGGCAATTGGTTATTTATCTATTGATAGATTTAAAACGGCGCGGTCTTACGATCAAACCTTTGGTGAATGGCATTGAACAAGCCGTGATCGCAATGCTTGAAAAATACGGTATTTCCGCGCATCGAAAGCCGAATGCCCCAGGCGTCTATGTCAATGATGCCAAAATTTGTGCCTTAGGATTACGTATCCGCAAGGGTTGTAGCTACCACGGGCTCGCATTAAATGTTAATATGGACCTCGCACCCTTTGATCGAATTAACCCTTGCGGGTATAAAGATTTGAAGGTGACGCAATGTGTTGATATAGGCGGACCCAAAACGGTAGCTGAGGCACAAGATGTGTTGCTGCATTATTTACGCATTAACTTTGGTCAGTGACACCCTGTCGTTGCGAGGCCTTTAGGCCGAAGCAATCCACATAGATTGCTTCGCCCTTCGGGCTCGCAATGACGGAAAAACCAGGCTTGCAATGACGAGATACAAGAGAATATTATGCAATCTAAACAACGCGGCTTTGATAAACTCTCTCGAATTCCTGTGAAAATCGAGCAGGGTCCTATTTTAAAAAAGCCCGATTGGATTCGCATCAAATTACCCAATAACGATAAAATTGCAAAAGTCAAAGACATGTTGCGTCAAAACCGTTTACACAGTGTTTGCGAAGAAGCCTCTTGCCCCAATCTTGCAGAATGTTTTAGTAAAGGTACCGCGACGTTCATGATCATGGGTGATAAATGCACGCGTCGATGCAGTTTTTGTGACGTTGCGCATGGACGTCCCGATCCACTCGATGTCAATGAACCTGAAAACTTGGCAAAAACAATTCAAATGATGGGATTACGTTATGTGGTAATCACGTCCGTTGATCGTGATGATTTACGTGATGGCGGCGCGGAACACTTTAAACATTGCATTATTAAAACGCGCGAATACAATCCTGATATCAAAGTGGAAATATTAGTGCCTGATTTTCGCGGTAAAAATCGGCGCCAAATAGCGATTGATATTTTAGAAACATCACCTCCCGATGTTTTTAATCACAACATTGAGACCGTGCCACGTTTATACAAACAAGCACGTCCCGGTTCCGACTATGATTGGTCATTATTATTATTGAAAGAATTCAAAGAACGTTTGCCGCACCTTCCTACAAAATCCGGCATTATGTTAGGACTCGGCGAAGAAATCGATGAAGTATTAGACGTAATGCGTGATTTGCGCGCACACAATGTGAATATGTTAACGATCGGCCAATACTTACAACCCAGCCAATTTCATATGCCCGTTGCACGTTACGTCACACCCCCTGAATTCGACATGTTGCGAATCGAAGGGGAAAAAATGGGCTTTGATAATGTGGCCAGCGGCCCACTCGTTCGATCGTCCTATCATGCCGATAAACAAGCGGCCGGCGAAGAGATTTAATTTCTTCCGCCATGTGGATTGCATCAAAGCGCTACGCGCTCCTCGCAATGACGAAAGAAAAACTGTCATTGCGAGGCTCGTTCTTCTCCTGTCATTGCGAGGCTCGCAGAGCCGAAGCAATCCACTTTCATTTTTAAATAAATAATTATAAAATAAACCTTACATAACAATAAATGAGTAAATCAAAATGTTCAATCGTCAACCTGCAATTTACATTATGGCAAACAAATACCACGGAACCTTATACACGGGCGTTACCAGTGATTTGATAAAAAGAATATACCAACATAAATATAGCGATATTGATGGGTTCACAAAACGATATTCCTGTAAAAAATTAGTTTACTACGAGCTTGCTGATGATATGTATAACGCCATCAGTAGAGAAAAACAACTCAAGGGAGGATCGAGAAAAAAGAAAATTGCATTAATTGAAGAAATGAATCCACAATGGGAAGACTTGTATGAGTCGTTGCTAGAATAATGGATTGCTTCGGCCTGACGGCCTCGCAATGACAGGAGAAGAAAAAGCCTCGCAATGACAAGAAAAGAACGAGGCTCGCAATGACAGGGTTTTAAAACCCCCTCATCAGTTTCTCCTGTAACCCTTCAAAACCACCATTACTCATCACCACAATGTGGTCGCCGGGTTTGGCGGTTTTTTGCACCTGCTGCACAATGGCATCCGCATTGGGTAACACTTGGCAATGAGGATGTGACTTTTCTAATTGAGTAATGTCTGCATCACTTAACGCTTCAGGTTTTAACAAAATCACTTCATTGGCATCTTTCAAGCTTTGCATCACTTGATTACCATGAACACCACTTCGCATCGTATAGGATCGCATTTCAAGTAATACAATAATACGATCATTTCCGATGCGTTTACGTAAACCATCCAATGTTTTAATAAACGCTGTTGGATGATGTGCAAAATCATCGTAAATCGTAACGCCATTACGTTCGAGCAATATTTCCATGCGACGTTTCGGCGCAACAAATGCATTCAAACTGCTAATTGCATCAACAGGTTTTATCCCTGTATTTTCTGCTGCTGCGATTGCAGCGAGCGCATTACACACATTATGTTCGCCCGTTAAACCCCATTGAACTTTTCCTTGTTCTTTACCCTGATATAATACGGTAAATGTGCTGCCATCCGGCTGAACATCCACCGCTTTCCAATCACCTTGATTGATATCAAAACTTGTGATCGGCGTCCACGTACCCATTGCCATTAATTCATCAATGAAAGGATCATCATATTTTCGAATGATTTTTCCATTGTGCGGCACGGTGCGAATGCAATGATAAAATTGTTTTTGAATGTCTTTCACCGAATCAAAAATATCCGCATGATCAAACTCAATGTTCGCAACGACTAATGTGGTCGGATGATAATGAATAAACTTCGAACGTTTATCAAAAAATGCGCTGTCGTACTCATCGGCTTCAATCACAAAAAATGGATCTGTACCTAATTCAGCAGATCCTGGTAAATTCAAGGGAACACCCCCGATGAGATAACCGGTATCAATTCCATTGTCGCGTAATATCGTTGTAACCATGGTTGTGGTTGTTGTTTTTCCGTGCGTACCTGAAAGCGCAATCACATGACGATTATATAATACATGCTCATACAGCCATTGCGGACCTGAAACATAAGGGATTTGTTGATCAAGAACCGCTTCGATTTCTTCCATGCCGCGCGTGATGGCATTTCCGACAATCACTAAATCGGGTCTTTGTTTAAGATTCGAAGCGTTGTACCCAGCAAATACATCAATACCATCCTCTGCTAATTGCGTGCTCATCGGCGGGTAAATTTCGCCTTTATCCGAGCCTGTCACTTTATGTCCCATGGACTTAGCAATGCGCGCAATGCCTGCCATGAATGTACCCGCAATACCCATTACATGAATGTGCATGAATTCTTAACCTCTTAATATAATGCCATTAATACAGTCAACCGTGTCAGCTCTGTCGCCAGCATCCACAGTATGGCTTTAAACCATGAGACTTCCAAGGCATCTTTTAAAATAGATGCAAATACCGCTAAAAACCAGAGGTAAACGGGTTGCGCTAACATACCAAATAATTCCGGATTACGAGAAACAATGGCGATTAACACTAGCGCACCAAATAAAATAACATTCGCGCCTAATAATGCACTGAAGGTTTGCACAAAACGGGTTGGACGGTTGTAGAACCGCAGCAACAGGGTAATGATCGCTGCGCTGAATAACACATCAAAAATTTCGAGGCCGATATTGGTAAATATCCGATCCCCAAACGTAGCCACCACCAAAATAACCAGGAAAAAATCAAGAATAAGCCAAAGGGCAATCATCCAGGGGTTATAAGGGAGATCATGGGCATAGCCCCGAAAGACAATCATATTGAGGTAAGGTTTAATCATCATAGGGGCAAGTATACCACGGCAATTTGGGTCGTTTTTGCTCCGTCATTGCGAGCCCGAAGGGCGAAGCAATCCATTCCTGCTAAGTAGTGGATTGCTTCGCCTCGATGAGGCTCGCAAAGACGGGCTGGCCAAGAGCTTCGGAAAATCAATGGGTTATACAATTTGTAACAGGAATGCTGTTTACTTTTTGACCTGTTTTCGGTAGACTACTCTTAATTTAGCTTTAATTTGGAGTACTGATCCATGAGTGGCCCCCATGATGAAAATGGGGCAGGGACGCCTAATAACCTTAATAATAATACTAATGAGCTTAAGAAAGAGCCAACAAACTCATCTACTCACATAAATACAGACGCTCTTGCGCCTCTACCAGCTCTTCGAGCACACCCTACTAATAAAGGTAACCGTCGTGTAGCGCGCGTATTATTTGCTGATGCACCTGATATTCCCTTAACTGCCACCAATAATAACGCTAGCAATCACTCCAGTAATTCCGTTCAGCAACCTTTACCCCATACTCCAGTAGCAACGACTCAAAGCTCGGTAAACCCAGAGGCTGTAGTAACTCTGATGGCTGCTCTAGTAACTCTAATGGCTTTGGCGGGCTTGACAGCTGCCACAACAACTTCTCAACCAAGTTCTAAACGCACCGACCGTCCTTTTGGATACCTTGATCGAGCACGACAAGTAGCAAGCGTAGATCCAAATCTTTTTCATGCGAAACACAGAGCCGATGCTTTCAAAGAAAGAAGCGGGATGCGTTGTGCTGACGAAACGATGCCACGATTAAGAAGGCGTCTCCAAGAGGGCTATTAATCCCATTTTAAACTTATTGGAACCATAAAAAGCTTTACTTTAAAAATGTGTTAGCTTAGGTGGTAGCCACCAACAATCCCAACGCATGTTCCACCACCTGAGCGCCTGCTCCCTGTTTATGGGCGTAATGACTCAAGAAACGACGCCATCCGCGGGCACCATTTTGACTATTAAACAAATGTAATAAATGTCGACTGATTTCTTTCAGCGAAACGCCCGATTCAACTTGACGTTGAATATAAGGCAAATAAGCGCGAACTAAATCGGTCCGAGATAAAATTTCATTATCACTTTGAAATAGCGTTTGATCGAGCGCCGCAAAAGAGTAAGGGTTTTCATAAGCAGCGCGTCCAATCATCACGCCATCGATGTGTTGCAAATGAACCTGTGATGTTTCTAAATCTTGAATGCCTCCGTTAATCACGATTGTTAAATCGGGACGACGTTGTTTAAGACGATACACCCAATCGTATTTCAGCGGCGGAATAGTACGATTTTGCTTTGGACTTAACCCTTGTAACCAAGCTTTGCGTGCATGAATTAAAAACACTTCGCAACCCGCATCCGCCACTGCATCCACAAATTGATTGAAATAGGGCTCTGAATCTAAATCATCCACACCTAAACGAATTTTAACAGTGACAGGAATATTCACGGCTTCTTTCATCGCTGCCACACATTCGCTAACAACCTTTGGATGAGCCATTAAACAAGCGCCAAATTGGCCAGACTTCACCCGATCACTCGGGCAACCCACATTGAGATTGACTTCATCGTATCCCCATTGTTGCGCAAGCTTCGCACAAAAAGCCAATTCCGCTGGATTATTGCCGCCTAATTGCAAGGCCACCGGATGTTCGGCCTCATCAAAATCTAAAAAATACGCTGATTCCCCATGGTGAATCAGCGCATTGGATGTGATCATCACGGTGTATAACCGCGCATGTTGCGACATTAACCGGAATAAATAGCGGAAATGCCGATCGGTCCAACCCATCATGGGAGCTACACAAAATGTCCAGGGATTCGTATTCATAAGCGAGTATTATAACATCCATTGTACGGTGACGTCTTTAGGAGGATGCGTTATAATGCCCTCGAGATTGCCCTCACCCTGGCCCTCTCCCGCGTTCCATCTTTGCGTTTATAATAAGCTTCCCTCGCGGGAGAGGGAAAAATAAGAAGCTTCCCTCTCCCGCGAGATGGACTTAAACTGCGTGTAGAAATTGAACGCGGGAGAGGGCCAGGGTGAGGGCAAATTATGATTTATAAAAGGAAGATATAGGCATGGCGGCAAAACATATTCTTTATGCACAATCCGGTGGTGTTACCGCAGTTATTAATGCATCAGCTTGCGGAGTTATTGAAACAGCACGTAAACATCCTCAACTTATTGGCAAGGTTTTTGCTGCAAAGAATGGCATTATCGGCGTATTGAAAGAAGAAATTTTTGACACAAGTCTTGAATCCGATGAGGCAATTGCTGCTTTAAAATATACGCCTGGTGGTGCATTTGGATCATGCCGTTATAAGCTTAAATCCATCGAAGAAAATAAAGCGGAATATGAGCGCCTGATTGAAGTATTTGCCGCACATAATATCAGCATATTCATGTATAACGGTGGTGGTGATTCCGCAGACACAGCATATAAAATTTCACAGGTGGGTGATAAGCTTGGATATCCCGTGCAATGTATCGGTATTCCAAAAACCATCGACAATGATTTACCCATTACCGATGCTTGTCCAGGGTTTGGTTCAGCAGCGAAATACGTTGCCACTAGTATTCGCGAGGCCAGTTACGATGTTGCAGCGATGGCTAATTCATCAACAAAAGTTTTCATCATGGAAGTGATGGGGCGTCATGCGGGTTGGTTGGCTGCGGCAGCTGGTTTAGCGCGTGAAACCGATGCTGATGGTCCGCACATTATTTTATTCCCTGAACGTCGTTTCGATAAAACCGCCTTTTTAAATAAGGTTTCGAGTGTTGTTAAACAATTTGGTTTTTGTGCCATTGTTGTTTCCGAAGGCGCAAAAGGCAGCGACGGTAAATTCCTCAGTGAAACCAGTGAGCGCGACGCATTTGGTCATGCACAATTGGGTGGTGTTGCACCTTCCCTTGCTGAACTCATTAAACGAGAATTGGATCTGAAATACCATTGGGCCAATTTAGATTATTTGCAACGTTCCGCACGTCATTTGGCATCATTAACAGATTTAGAGCAAGCTTATGCCGTAGGAAAAGCCGCTGTGGAATTTGCGATAGCCGGGAAAAATGCGGTGATGCCGGTGATCGTACGCGAATCCAACAAACCTTACAAATGGTCTATTGGTGAAGCAAAATTAGCTGATTTAGCAAATCAAGAAAAGATGATGCCCGATAATTTTATATCCGAAGATGGATTTAGCATCACCCATGCGTGCCGTGATTACATGCTTCCGCTGATTCAAGGCGAAGCATATCCACCGTTTAAAAATGGTTTACCCGCGTATCAACGGTTAAAAAATGAACTTTGTAAAAAAATTGTAACTATGGCCTAATGTAAATTAAGACAAGGAAAATGATCATGAACCCTGAACGTATCCCCCCCGGCAAAAATGTACCTAATGACATTAACGTCATCATTGAAATTGCTGCTGAAAGCGATCCTATCAAATACGAAATTGATAAAAGCAGCGGTGCATTATTCGTCGATCGTTTTGTTGCAACAGGCATGCGTTATCCATGTAATTACGGTTACATCCCTGGCACACTTGCAGAAGATGGCGATCCTGCCGATGCATTGGTAGTTGCACCCTTCCCAATTCTGCCTGGCGCTGTTGTACGCGTACGTCCGATTGGTATTCTTAAAATGGAAGATGAATCCGGCATTGATGGAAAAATATTAACTGTTCCGGTTGATAAGTTATCATCACGTTATAAGAATGTAAAAAGCAAAGATGATTTGGATGAAATGATTGTCGCACAAATTGAGCATTTCTTTGAACATTACAAAAAATTAGAGCCTGGCAAATGGGTAAAGATTGAACGTTGGGAAAATGCCGACTCTGCTTGTAAAGAAATATTAGCGTCTATTGAACGTTATAAATTAGATCAGAGCCACGAACGCTAGAGAGCGGATGTAGAAAATTAGCATTTCCGTTTAATGATGCTCATGCGTATCCCGAACATCCTTAACCGGCATGGTTAATTCCGTGCGACTCCCATCGTTATACACTAATGTAAAATCGATTGTGTCGCCCGGGTTTAATGGCTTCATCAAATCAATCAGCATTATGTGATATCCACCCGGCTGTAACGCCGTATTTTTCTTAGCAGGCAAATCGATGAAATCAACTTGTTGCATACGCGCAACACCGTCAGTCTCTTTAACCTCATGTAATTGCACCATCCGCGCTGCATCAGAAACCACCGCAACTAAGCGATACGGTTTATCGTTGGTATTATGAATGTTCATATAAGCCGCGGTCGTCTGTTGATCGGGCGGGGTTGATCGCACATAGGCATCATGAACTTGAATCTCATGCAAAGCGCACGCCAATGTTGCAAAAGGCCACCCTAAACATGCAAGAACAAGTAATAGTTTACGCATACCCATCTCCTGATTTTTGCGCTATTCTACCACATATGAATTGCCCCTGTGGAACACGAGAAATTTACCAAAACTGTTGCGGCCGCTACATCAGCGGAGAAGCCATCGCACCCACACCCGAAGCATTAATGCGCTCACGTTATACGGCTTATACCCAGGCCAATACTACCTACATTGCTGAAACACAAAGAGGTCCTGCTGCTCTTGGATATGACCCTATCGCTAGCAAAAAATGGGCACAAGGTTTACAATGGACAGGCTTGGATGTGTTTGGAAGCCAGCAAAAAGGCGATAAAGGATTTGTAGCATTTAAGGCTTATTTTCAAGACAATAAACAAGCCCGAACGATTTTTGAAAAAAGTGAGTTCCATCGTATTGATGGGAAATGGTACTACGTTGATTCGATAAAGATAGAACGTAATGATCCTTGCCCCTGCGGGAGTGGCAAGAAATATAAAAAATGCTGCTTGGGTTAAGGACTAAATGGTGTCAAAAAATATATTATTAATAACATGTTCTGCTGGTAATGGGCATATGGTTGCCACACAAAACATTAAAGCACGTTTACTCGAAGAAAACGTCGATGCCAATATTATCACACTTGAAATTTCGCATTATATTTATCCAGGTGGTTTTTCAACAAATAAATTTTGGGATTTCAATATGCGTATGGCAAGCCGAGCGATGGTAATCTTACCTAGAATTTATTATGCGATAAGATACGAGTTTTTCTACGAACGTTTATTGCGGTTCCCTCTGGAAAAGAAATTAAAAATGATTATGGAAAATAATCCAATAGATACCGTTTATGATACGCAACCTTTATTTACTAATTTAACAGCTAATACATTAGCAAAGCTTTCCGGTAATCAGACTATTCACTATCATAAAATATTAACGGATTTACCAACTCAACGAACCGAGCATTTTTTACCCGGCATTAAACGCGCTAAATTTGCAAGTAATGTCATATTTAAATTGCACGCACCTTCTCCGTTAACGTCCAATAAAAATTCAGAAGCAGATTTTTGGAAAAATGAATGTGATTTAACGGCCGATAATATTGATCGCACTTATGCCTTTCCTGTTAACCCTGAATATTTCAGTATCCCTGATAATCTTAAATCCATTAAAATTAACATTCCTTCGCGCCTATGTGACTATTATGAACTAGATTACCAGCATCAAACATTAATTATTCCTGATAATACTTTTGTGACGACGCTGATGTTAGGTTCACAAGGTATTAATATTATTCCTGATTACGTCGATGCTTATATTGCTCAAGCTGAAAAAATTCAAACAACAAAACCCCATATCTTTTTTGTTGCCTGCTCTAAAAATACAAAGCTTTATCAAGAAATCGAAGATAAAATATTCAAAGCTAATTTAAAATTGAAATTACCGCAGCACAAAATTATTCCTTTACCGATGCAAACATCCAGCACTATTGCATCGCTTATGTGGCGAAGCCAGCAGGTTATCATGCGACCTGGTGGACTTTCGTGTTTAGAACAATTAGCCATGGCTCGAACACGTGAAAAATCAGGTGTTAATCATTCGCAAAAAATTTGGATACATGCGCCTTACAATAAATCCGTACCTGCATTTGATTCCATCAGCAAACAAGATGCGTATTTATTACAAAAATGCTTCGGCTGGGAACGTGGTAATGCTGAATACCTGGTTGCCCATCTCGATGCACATTTGACAACACCGCAAAATATTCAGCTATTATGATGCCTAATGATTTTAATATATCAGGACTTACGAAGCCTTTTAACACAGCGAGGCGTGTTTTGCGCAAGTCCTGTGTATTTTTTTTGATGGGTCCTACTTGTTCAGGTAAAACCGCATTAGCCATTGAATTAGCAAAACGTTTCCCTATCGCAATCATTAATGTGGATTCCGCGCAGGTTTATAAAGGCATGGATATAGGTACCGCAAAACCAGATGCAAAAACACTTAAGGAATTCCCACACCGCTTAATTGATATTTATGATCCCGCTATTCCTTATAATGCCAGCAATTTTTGCACAGATGCTAAACGAGAAATTGATAACATCATACAGGAAGGTAAAATACCATTATTAGTGGGCGGGACAATGCTGTATTTCAAAGCACTTAAAGAAGGTTTAGCGCCCCTTCCTGAAGCGGACCCAGATATTCGTAAACAAATTTTAGAAGAAGCGGAAAAACTTGGATGGCCCACATTGCATGAGCGTTTGCAACGCATCGATCCGGATTCAGCTGCGAAAATAAAACCCAATGATTCACAACGTATTGGACGCGCACTTGAAATTTATGAAATGACGGGCGATACATTATCCGCATTACAACAAGTGTCTGGAGAAAAATTAACCCATCCTGTACATATGTTCGGGCTTATTCCAAATGATCGTGCAAGGTTGCATGCGTTAATTGAGGAACGTTTTGATATCATGTTGGCACAAGGTTTTATCGATGAAGTGAAAACTTTGTATGCCCGAGGTGATTTAAATCCAAATTTGCCAGCCATTAAATCGGTTGGATACCGCCAAGCTTGGGAATTTCTATCTGGTAACTACGACGCACAAATCATGCGCGAAAAAGCCATTGCCGCCACACGTCAATTGGCAAAACGACAAATTACTTGGCTACGTAGTTGGCCTGATCTTATTGTTGTCGATCCGTTTTCCGAAAATAATGACGATATCATAGCCAAATTTTCGCGTTTAATGCACATTGAATAAGAATGTCGCGACTACGTATTCCAAATTTTTTCGAAACAACCCTCATATGTTCATAAAATGTATGACGTGATATTTTTAATGTATCCGCAGCAAGATCATCACTATAACCTTTCACCATCAAAATCAAACATTGCAATTGCCTTGACGTGAGGTGAACAGGTTTAAATTCTGGCTCATCTATATGTAATATAAGGTATTTACGATTCATTAATAAATTGAAAATATTAATTTTTGTTATGAATCGAGACTCTTGTTTTGCGATAGCAGTGAGAGAAAAATCATGAAAATCAGCTGGTAGCATGATATTACCCATATTGTTATTGTTAAACCTATTTTCACTAAATTTATAAAAACTGTCAATAAAAATTTTCATTTTTTTAAATACAAGCGTTTGCTGGGTATTTATTCATATAAATATATGCTAAAAAGACTTTAAAGAATAATAAAAATAGGATACGTATTATGAATGCAGAAAGTCTACCAGCGCATGAATATGCAACTCGATTTAAACAAGCTATTCAAAAATGGATGCTCTATGCTGTTCGATCAGCCTGGGTCCTTACTTTTGTGGATGCCGATGAAGAAAATGATAATCAATTACGTTGCTTAGAAAAAGTATGGAAAGAGCTTGATAGTTGTATTACCGAACAAAATCTTACCCTACGATCTGGGAAATTAATTGATGAAATTAAAATGGCTTTTTTGGATCCCCTGATTGAAAATGAGCTGCTAAAAAATAATAAGGGTCTGGATGAAAGTATTGGTGCATTAAACGGTGAGATTCGAAAGCATTGTTATAACATCATGGTCAAAACTTTATCGCAATGGGAATTAAAACTTGTTAAAAACGATCCCTCCGAAAAACTCGACATACGTTCTTTTTGGATTAAAAAACTATCCGCGCTAGAAGACATGGGTGAGCTAGACATTGTTTTTCGTCACTTTATTTATTTTCTTAATCAAAATGAATCAGAGATCACCCTCCAAATTCACGATTTTATTACATTTTTGATAGAGAGGGATACGGCACATCCGATTGAACAGGCGGTTGAAGTAAAGAGCGCGATGGCTAAATCCAGTCAAGACGCGCGCGTTGATGCAGCGAAACGTATCATTGCTTACCAACAAGAGCTAGAAAAAGTTGTTGACTATTATGGTGTATTGTACGCTGCTATAAAACTTGATCAGCCCTTGATACAAGAACTGATGGATTACCAAGAAACGTTGAGATGCCGTAAAAATGCCTACATCAAAATGCCATGGTGGGATTTGGATGCTATTGAATGCGAATATAAATTTTTGAAACGTATTCTTGCACTTAATAACAACAGCATGCTTTCTCCATCGACACTTAAAGAAGCCCTTAGGGAAGATAAGATTACTTTTAATGGTTACTTTAACCGCATGAGACAGCTTTATAAAAAAATTGAAGATGCATTAAAAAATGAAATTACACGCAAGGCTAGAACACAAGACGACTGCCCCGAAATTGAGTTGCCTGATAAGCAATTGCTGCACGAAATTCAAGAGGCTTTCCAAGAAAAATACGATTGCGCTGCAACACCCAAATTTAGATCACCTAAATTACAAAGCAGGCAATACCACTACGATGTTTACGATAATAATTTTTCTTCCCCTGAAAACCATCAGCATTCTCGAGGCTGCGGAAGGAAACAAAAAAAAGAATACTACTATCAAGCGCTTGGGAAAGAAAGCGATGGAAAAGTGAAGCTGAGTCACTTGGTACAAGTCCGTGAAAGCTTATGTTGTTTTGCTTGGAAGTTGGGATCCCGAAATCCTGTTATCCATGCACATTCAACCAATCTGGCGGATCGTGTTGAATCATGCCTGGCCAATACTTTATGGAAACTAAGTACTGGTGAAATAAATTCAGAAAAGAAAAATATTATAAGGGGTTAGCATGAGCAAAAATTCATCGTTACAGGTTATTATTGATTTAACCTCAGAATTTAGCAGGCTTGCAATTGAAGCCACTGTCACTCAGCTTGACGAGTTTAAAAATAGGATTATTGATCAATTTGATAAACTGGATGAAGATTTTCTTCAATGTCATCATAAAATGATGGCGGAAATCCAATCGGTTATAAAATTTTACCAAAATGATCATGCGCGTTATGCACGTGATATTAAAGGCTACCCTAATTTTTTTGCTCAAATTAATCAGTATTACGCAAACATGCTTGAATCAAAAGATTTTGATCAGTTGGATGTGGATCTAGATACGTTCATTACTTATGCCCAAATCGAAGAATCGAGCTTAGTCATCTGCGATTATCGTTTGTCGAGTAAATTAAGCGAATGCCAACAAAAATTTCGCACACAAGGGTTATTGCCCAGGCATTTTAAACGTGATTTGCAACCATTGATTTTAAAAACGATTGATGATGTTAAAAGAGCTATTCGGGTTGATTCAGATTTGGTTAGTTGGAATGAAAAACTAATTGAATGCTTACAAAATAGCCTTGAAGATGAGGGCTATTATTACGATGAATTTCCAGAGGTCGTTAAAAATGAAGAGGAATTAGATGAGCTTTTGGGTGACGTTTTGAGGCTTTTGTCCGGAAAGCCTTTATTTACCGATAAACCCAAAACAAAACGAACATTACAATCCATTATTGAACAGTTGAAGCAAACTGGGACACTCAATGAAATCAACTTTGTTGGTCTGTTCAGAATGTCCACTCGCAAAGCAACAGAAAATGCTTTGAAAAAATTCCAAGACGATTTGAGGGAGATGGGATGGCTCGATCCGGGTATGGCGAATGTTTCTCTGCAAAAACAACAATTATTGCAGAAGTTATTGCTTGATATCGACAAACTGACTCATCAAAGAAAGATGAAAATCAGTGAACAATTTGAAGCATTGGTTCTTGCCAATGATAATGCTATTATTAATTACATTCAGGCTGAAAAATTTTCACCTGCCGTTCATCACTGGCTAACAAATAAAATAACCCTACTTAATCAGACTGTGTTTTTTAAAATACCTTCTCAAGAAGAGGATATTCAGATCATTAGAACCCAGTATCAAGAATTCTGGCTTGGGTTGCTTCACAACGTAGACGAAACTGCAAAGGCAGCACAACAAAACGAACTCTTGCATAAAACTCGTGAACAATCAGACTGGCTAAAACTTCGAGATAAAGTTTACATGGCGGTATCTTATCTAAAAAGTACATCACATATACTGCCAAAACAGTTCAGTGATTTTGATATTAAGTGTGTCATTCGAGAATTGAATAGCCGTGTTGAAAAAACATATCAATTTTCTCTGATTGAACAGGGTGACCAACGAAAACGTCAACTATTGGAATTGGAATCACGTTTATTGAAGTATGGAGATAATCCTGTTGCCGTAGGCATGATTATCGACCAGGAAATTTTACGTATCTCAACATCTCATAATTCACAGAGTTACACTCATAATTTTACACTTTGGAGCCGAAACTCACGCTCTGCAACCGTGCTTTCAAATTTTCTAAATGACTGCGTACGTTGTGGATGGGCAATTGTTCCCGAGGAAAGTAAAATTAAACGGATTGAAGCAATTATGCAGAATCATATTACTGCCTATTTTAATCAGTTCTTGTTTTCAAGTCTTGTTCAACGAAAAACTGTAGGAAAAATATTAGATGCTATCTATCATGTAAAAATTAAGATGATTCAAGAAAAAAATTACACGGAATGGCAAGGACTTAATGAAATTGCTAATGTGCTTGCTTTAGTTATTCGAGAAGAGAATGATAAACATGAACAAAAATGGACAACGAAACTATTACGATTTTTTGGATTTTCTGCACAAAATGAATTTATTTCGCAGTTACATTCCATTGAGACGCGCATTCAACAACAAGGCGACCTGCCAAAAGCATTTGCTGCTCACGATTTACCATTGCTTATCCAGGCATTAAATAGAGTGCGCGATACCTTGCGCAACGAGCAACCCACAAAGTTTGCTACCGAGCACATGCAAGCATTGGTGGATATCAGCACGTTGATCAATCACGTTGAGATATCTTCCACTGATAAACATGCAGCTTCGTTAGCCGTTTTTCAGCTACTTCATAAATTTGATAATGAAAACTATTACAAAAATCATTCTTTTTATGAGCAGCTTAAGGCGGAAGTTGGGAAACTTCAGGCGATGGGGATAATTCTGCCTGATGATGACCATTTTGATAACCATTTGAAACGCCTTAATCACAGCATAAGATCCGTTCACGCAGGCGTGGAAGCTATCAAACTCAAAGGGGCTTACATTTGAATGCGCATGACAAAAACATCCATATTTTTCCTTCCCGCATCCATAAAAATTATGATACTATGGGGCCTGTTGTACCAAGAATAAGTATGGTAAAGCAAAATAACTAAACTCGGGGGAACATTATGTCAAAAGGGCAAACGCTACAAGACCCTTTTCTCAATGCGTTGCGAAAAGAAAAGGTGCCGGTATCCATTTACCTTGTTAACGGTATTAAACTACAAGGCCAGGTTGAATCATTTGATCAATTTGTCGTGTTGTTGAAAAACACCGTCAGTCAAATGGTTTATAAACATGCTATTTCCACTGTTGTCCCTGCGCGTAATGTGAAATTACCGCACAGTGGTACGGTGGTAACAGGCGCAGCCCAAGGCAGCGACCAGTTACAAGATGAACCAGAAAGTTTTGAGGATGAAGAAGTACCTGGAAACTTCTAGGATGGTGTAATTTGTTCGACCGTCCAACAACAGGTGAACGCGTTTTATGCGTTCACTGCCAGTTTGCACACGCCGAAGATAATGAAGATCTTGAAGAATTTCAAGAATTAGCTATCTCTGCAGGTGCAGAACTTGTGACAACCATCACAACCAAGCGCGACAGACCTGATGCGAAGTATTTCATTGGGACCGGCAAAGCAGAAGAAATTAAGCAAGCTGTTGAAGCCAACAACATCGAATTGGTTTTGGTGAATCACAACTTATCTCCTTCGCAAGAACGTAACCTTGAACGCTTATTGAATGTGCGTGTGTGTGATCGCACCGGTTTGATCCTAGATATTTTTGCATCCCGTGCACGTACCTTTGAAGGACAACTACAAGTTGAATT
This sequence comes from uncultured Gammaproteobacteria bacterium, assembly GCA_964443025.1. GTDB lineage: Bacteria > Pseudomonadota > Gammaproteobacteria > JABCZS01 > JABCZS01 > JAJFKJ01. The sequence goes on from CAYUEL010000005.1 coordinate 18,724, forward strand.
AGCACAGTTGGATCATTTGTCCACACGGTTGGTTCGTGGATGGACGCATCTTGAACGCCAAAAAGGTGGTATTGGTTTGCGAGGCCCGGGTGAAACGCAACTCGAAACCGACCGACGGTTATTGCGTAACCGCATTCAAACATTGCAAGAACGTCTTGAAAAGGTTCGCCAACAGCGCGCACTTTCACGTAAAGCTCGACAAAAAAATGCGTTATTTACTATTTCCCTTGTTGGATATACGAATGCTGGCAAATCAACATTATTTAACCGATTAGCCAATGAAAACATCTATGTTGCTGATCAACTCTTTGCAACATTGGATCCGACATCACGTAAAATTAATTTAGAGGGTGTTGGCGAAGTTATTCTAACCGACACCGTTGGATTTATTCGTCACTTACCCCACAAATTGGTTGAAGCATTTCGTGCAACGTTAGAAGAAACGCAAAATGCTGATTTACTTTTACATGTGATTGATGCGAGTGATCCACAACGTATAGAAAAAACGGAACAGGTTCAAGCGGTATTAAAAGAGATTCATGCCGACCATCTTCCTCAATTAGAAATTTTTAACAAGATAGATGCGGTGGAAACATCTGATGAATGGACACAACAAGATGAACACGGTGTGATCACACGACTGGGTATTTCTGCAAAAACAGGTGAAGGTCTTGATCAAGTAGCCAAAGCTGTTGCAAGCCATATTCATGATCAAATTGTCGAAACAACCCTGACTCTCACACCCATGCAAGGGCGCATTCGCGCATTGTTGTATGAGCATGATGCCGTCGTGAAAGAACAGGTGCTTGATAACGGTAGCTGGGAACTCGCAATTTGTATCCGAAAACCTTTGTTGCGATATATTTTGAAAGATTAATGTTATTTATTTTTCTTTTTCTTTGATGATTCTGCTTTATTAAATTCTTTCTCCAACTCTTCCATCAACGCTTTACGTTTTTCTTCAGCTTGTTTTTTAAGGTCATTTATTTCCCATTTATTTTTAACCATCAGCGCTTGAAAATCTTTCATAGCTGGTGTTATTAAGAAGCGTTCAGAATCATTATTACTTCTATTTTTACCCTTGCCTTTATCTTTATTAGGCAGGAACGTCTCACATTCCTTCATAAATGTACCAACGACTGTTTGCTCGTTCTTGTTTAATTTTAATCCCAATAGCTTAATGTTTTGAGCTGCCTTATTAAGCGGGTTCATTATTTTTTCAAATTTATCTCTATTAAGTTCAGTGAAAATATTACAATGAATTGAAAGAAACTCATTTATTTTAAACAGAGAATTAATATTATCATTCTCTTCAATATGGTTAATATAATATCCCATGAGTGAAGCTGAAATTTTTCCAATCAGCTCTAAAATGGCATTATCTTTAATGCCAGATTTTACATCTATTATAACGGGATCTTGTAAAGCTTTTATAAAAACTTGGTATGCCCTATCAATGTCATTATTATCAGAAAAAATTTTTGCGAGGATGACTTTTAGATAAAATATTTCACTTCTCACTTCCTCTGGAGTGGTGATTTTCCCCAAGTTTTCAAAAGATCCTTTGGAATATTCAAATAATGCAATAGCGGATTCCCATAGAGAGATTTCTTTTGCACGAGTATATAGCTCGTTCATACCCGTTACAAGCAGATTATTTTGATAAACTTTGGCTTTGGCTAATGTATATGCCAATATATACCAATCGAAATCGATTTGAACGTTACTTTTGGGAAGATCTTTTATTTGACTTGTTACATACTTAGTAGTCTGCTTGGTAAGGTCTTTAACAGATTTATATTCCCCTTGATTTGTCGAAGATGATGAAGACGAAGATTCGATTTTCATAGGTTTAAAAGTATACTGAGCTCCTTCAAGTGGTTTATCTTTATTAAAGATATTCATAAACAACTGGGTACTACCTGAAATAAAGCTGTTTGCTGCTAGCGTAATGTTATAATACCATTCGGGATCAACATAGTTAAACGTTGGAACAGGATATAAAGGATCGCAAAGTTGAATAGGTGGTGACAGCATGGACAAAATATGTAAATGTAATGTTACACATGTTTCTATAGCACAATAATGCTCAACTGGATCCAAAGTTTCTGATTCTAATTTATCCATTAACCTCTTAATATGATCTGCGTAGTGATAATAAATAAATATGGGTATACTTTCTTTCAGAGATTCTGAATTTTGAATGATTGGATGATTACATAAACCCACTAATTTTTTCATGACAGGAATACTTTCGTCAATTGTTTCAAATAACTCTAACCATGCAAAATAAATAATTGGCAACATATCTGGATAAAAAAGCAATTCTTGTTCTAGTTTTTCTAAGGAACGCTTCATTTGCTCTTTATCATCCTCTGATTCATTAAGAGTTTCCTTGATTTTTTTAAACAGATTATATTTTTTCTTTTTGGCAAAATAACGGTAAGCACGTGCAATCACTGTTTGAGCATTACTTCGATTCTCTTCGGAATAGGCTGCTTTGGATTGAGATTCGGGTTGTTGTTGCTCTTGTTTGGGTTGCGCCACCTTCCACTTCTCTTTCCCCTTTCCTTTTTGTTTAGCTCCAGGTTGAGGTTGGGATTCCGGTTGACGCTTTTCCTGAGTCATAAATTGATCAAAAAACCGTTCAAAGTTTCTTTCTAACATCTTCTGTAAAAGATACTGGTTCAACGATGGGGTTAAAGTAAAGCTTCCTAATTCAGACAGTGATTCAGGGGGTTGCACATTGAAATGACTTGATCCACTCCCTGTATCGACGCTAAACCCATGTTTCGTGAGGATCTGCGTCACATTTCTCGGAGTCAGGTTGTCTTCACCTTTTAGGCATTCCCAAAGAGCCGCCGCAGCTGCCACATCTGTTGATATGTTGTTTGACTTAAGCTTAGGTTGTTTTAACTTCTTTATCATGTTAAGTATGTTAACAAAACAACCTTCTCTAGGCAAGGATCATAACCTATTCATCCAGCCTCCTATATATGCTATGATGGCCAGCTGGCGTAATAGCACGATTAAACACTGGGGGATAGCATGGCTTGGAACGAGCCGAGTGGCGGAAAGAATAACGATCCTTGGTCTGGGGGCAATAAGAACCCACAACAACCACCTGATCTGGATAAGCTACTTGCAGATTTACAAAATAAGCTCAAAAGAGCCTTTAGTGGTAAAACCCTGAAGAGCATCAACGGCGGTGGAGGTGGCAATCAACAACCCCCCTCTCAACGGCCCAGTACTTTTGGCATCGGCATGATTGCCGGTATTCTATTGCTTGTTTATGTTTTGTTTGGGATATACATCGTTAAACCTGCGGAACGTGCCGCTGTAACACAATTTGGTCGCTTTATAAAAGAAGTGGGGCCCGGTCCACATTGGCTCCCCCCCATCATTCGTTCAAAGAAAATCGTTAATGTTGAAGAGATTCATGCGTCTCGTCATCGCAATCAGATGTTAACCGAAGATGAAAACATTGTATTCGTTGAAATCACCGTGCAATACAAGGTCGGCGAACTTAAAGATTATCTTTTTAATGTCGTAGATCCTGTTTACAGTTTAGAAGAAGCGACTGACAGCGCTGTGCGCCAAGTGGTCGGTGTTTCAACATTGGATGAAATCCTTACGGAACAACGTGCAAAAATCAGAGATGATATTCGCACGCAACTTGAACAAACGTTATCACTTTATAAAACCGGTTTAATGATTACCGATGTTTCAATGCAACCCGCACGCGCGCCGGAAGAAGTGAAAGAATCATTTGACGACGCAATTAAAGCACAAGAAGACGAACAACGCATGATTAACCAAGCCAATGCCTATCGCATGAGTATCATTCCGATTGCGCAAGGACATGCTGAACGTTTGCTTGCAGATGCTCGTGCTTATGCGCGTGGCATTGAATTAAAAGCGAATGCCGATGTGCAACGTTTCGATTTGATTCTACCTGAATACAAAAAAGCGCCTACGGTAACGCGCCGCCGCATGTACCTTGATACCATGCAAGAAGTATTCAGCCGAATCAATAAAGTGGTTGTCGACAATAAAGATGGTAGTAATGTATTTTACTTACCATTAGATCAAATCCTAAAAGATGCGAACAAAACAGCAACATCGCCTCAACCACCATCAACGTATTCATCAACTTCGATGTCGGCAACACAAGGTGCTACTACTAGCAAAAGCTCATCTGACAGCGCAACAAACAGCATACGAAGCAGTGATGATCCACGTTCACGCGAACGTACGACACGATAAGGGGGCACTATGACTAATAACATGAAACCACTTTTATATATCGTTTTACCACTTGTGTTGATCGTAGCTTATCTCGGTCTTTTCACTGTTTATGAAACGGATCGCGCATTGATCAGCGTGTTGGGTAAATTGCGAGAAAAAAATGATGTCGTGAATGTTTACGAACCTGGCTTACATTTTAAAGTCCCTTTTATTTCCCAAGTAGTTAAACTGGACGCACGCTTACAAACATTGGATATTAAAGATTCACGCATTGTAACCATCGAGAAAAAAGACGTATTAGTGAATTCATTCGTTAAATGGCGTGTGCGTGATTTTGAAAAATTTTATAAATCCACGAGTGGTTTTTATTCCCGTGCAGAAGATCTGCTTGAACAAAAAGTATCCGACGGTTTGCGTGCACAATTTGGTCGCTCTACAATTAGCCAGGTGGTCACTGAAAATCGCGATACGATCATGAAAGAACTTAGCGCACAAATCGATGAAAGTGCAGAATCATTAGGTATTGAAGTTATTGACGTACGTATTAAACGTATCGATTTACCCGATGAAGTATCAAGTTCCGTATACGATCGTATGCGCGCTGAACGTGAACAGGTTGCAGCCGGTCATCGTGCTGATGGTGAAAAACGTGCTGAAGAAATACGTGCTCGTGCCGATGAAGAAGCGACCATTGTCGTTGCCACCGCGGAAAGTGACGCACGCGTGATTCGTGGTCGTGCCGAAGCTAAAACAACTGAAGTTTATGGGAAGTCATACAGTAAAGACCCTGAGTTTTATGCATTTATACGTAGCTTACAAGCGTATGAAAACTCATTTAATAGCAAAGATGACATCTTTATTTTATCGCCCGACAGCGAATTCTTTGACTTTTTTGATAAAACACGGACCAACGGCGCGCAGTAATCATGAGCAATTTAATTGATAACATCGCATTTATCATTGCATTAGTCATGATCGCCGAGGGCATTATGCCGTTTTTATCACCTTCACTTTGGAAAAAATTTTTATTAAAAGCCATTAATATCGATGATAAAACATTGCGGATCATCGCATTAGTCATGATGTTATTAGGCGTTGGTTTATTAAGTATCATTGATCCGTATTTTAATTTTTAGGTATTTATCATGGGCAAGTGTTCGGTCGTATTAGGTAGCCAATGGGGCGATGAAGGCAAAGGCAAAGTCATCGATTATTTAACCGAACATGCAGATGCGGTTGTACGTTATCAAGGCGGCCATAACGCAGGCCACACATTAGTCATTAACGGCGAAACCACAGCACTCAGTTTAATTCCATCAGGTATATTACACGATCGGGTTGAATGTTTTATTGCCAATGGCGTTGTCATTTCGATTCCTGTTTTGCTGAAAGAAATGAAGATGTTGGAAAATAAAAATGTTGAAGTGCGCAAACGTTTACATTTAAGTCCCGCCTGCCCTATCATTTTACCAACACATATTGCCCTGGATAAAGCGCGTGAAGCATCCTTAGGTAACAAAGCAATTGGTACGACAGGTCGTGGCATTGGCCCCAGTTATGAAGACAAGATTGCACGCCGTGGTTTACGTTTGGCAGATTTAACGCATCCTGAACAGTTTAAAGAACGTGTTGCGAAATTAATCGAGTACCATAATTTTATACTCGAACATTTTTATCATGTTACAACAATCTCTCTCGAAAATACATTAATAGATACATTAGACTTGGCTTCTCACATTGTCCCGTTATTAACAGATGTGACACAACGTTTACATGAATTGCGCGAAGCAAACAAAACCATTTTATTTGAAGCAGCACAAGGAACTTTACTGGATATCGACCATGGCACATATCCGTTTGTCACTTCTTCCAATACGACTGCAGGTGCCGTCACATCAGGCAGTGGCATGGGTCCTTGTTATATCGATGAAGTGATTGGTGTCACCAAAGCCTATACGACACGTGTCGGTGGCGGCCCGATGCCAACGGAACTTCAAGATACCATGGGCAACCATCTTCGAGAAAAAGGCAAAGAATTTGGAACCGTGACCGGTCGCCCACGCCGTTGCGGTTGGTTTGATGTAGCCGCAATGCGACGTAGCGTGCAAGTGAATAGCATCACATCATTGTGTATCACCAAACTTGATATTTTAGATGGTTTGGATGAAATAAAATTGTGCGTGGGTTATGAATTAAACGGCAAACGATTGAACGTACCCCCCGTTGATAGCGCACAATACGAACAATGCAAACCCATTTACGAAACCGTTCCTGGCTGGAAAGGCCCTACCTACGCGCTTACACAATGGAATGATTTACCTGATGAAGCAAAACATTATTTAAATACCATAGCCGCTCATTTAAAAACACCTATTAAATACTTATCTACCGGCCCCAGCCGCGAACAAATGATTGAATGTTAACAACCCCCCAAATGGGGGGATGTATTTTAATTCAAACACGCTATATAATAATAGCTATAAGTACCTAACAATAAAAATCATGAGGTAAAAATGTCACTAGCACAACCAATTTTTGATACACTAAAATATGTAGCTTATTTAGAAGATCATGGATTTAGTGAAAGGCAAGCACGTGGACTTGCGGAAATGCAAGTGATGATTACAGATGCCCAGGAGGCTCGTTTGGCTACTAAACATGACATTGAAATTAATCGGGTTCAATTGGAAAATAAAATAGATGAAGCTCGTTTAGCTACTATGCATGACCTTGAAATTAATCGGGTTCAATTAGAAAGTAAAATAGACAACGTTCGTCTTGAACTTGACAACGTTCGGCTTGAGCTTGAAAGCAAAATAGACAAGCTTCGCATTGATCTTGAAAGTAAAATTCAAAAAGCCATACATCGGTCGACTTTATTTTTATTTACAAGCATGGTCAGCATTATGGGTATTGGCATTGGTATCATCGCAATCATGCTTAATGGGTTGCGCTAGATTCTGTGTTGCAAGTTTGTACATTCTTAAAACACCTTTTTGCTCACTGGATGTACGTAAATCGGATTCTAATTTTTCAATACGACCCGGACTATTTTTATCTTCATTGATTAATGTTTCCATTCGCGCCGTATCTTTACCCTTAACCAATCCCTGTGTTCCAAACACAAAGGCAGCATAAGCAATCAAGTACATTTCGGGAAGTGCAAAAGAAGACATTCCAACATAAGCAGTTAAAAACAGCACTGTTGCCATTAACAACAAGTCCATGATAAAGCCGCCCGTTATTGCGGAGCCAACCGCCCCCCTAACCATGTGTTCGACTTTTTCTGTTTTATTCAGTATGAAATATTCATAAGTCGCTTCGCCCGACCGTAGAATGAAATAGAAAGGGCTTGTTAAACCCAACATAAGCAAGCGGCTGGAGATGCTCCCATGGCCTCGCGCTGCTTGTTCGTATTTGCGTTTAAACCGTTTCATCACTTATTTTTCCCCTTGGTTAATATTCTAGGGAAGAATCGTTAATTAATAAATTTGATTGTTTATATTGCTTTGATAGTTTTTTGCTATTGAATAAAACCCCGATTCACTAATGCGAATCTATTCCCCTTGTAAGGGGGGGGTAACGCATTGAAAATATTAGGATTTAACTTATTTCCTTCACAGCCGATATATTATTCGAGGAGAGGCTTATGAACGGAATAACAAAAATATGGCAAGCGCAACTTTATTCCACGTTGGACTACGATTATGCCAACGCGCCCATTAATTTGAATAAAGCACGTGAATTAGCCAGCCATTTACGTCATGGCCAACCCTGTTATTTGGTGTTGTATTCTGAATTAGATATGGAAATTGTGAATGTCGTTCGCGTCTTTCATGACATCATTACGATTGAACGTGGGCAAAAAGGCAGTTCGCCTAACATATGGCCACCCGGCACTTTCATCAGCGCTAAAATCACGGCGAAAATGTTGAAAGATTTGCATCTTGATAAAAGAGCTTTTCTGGAAAACAACAAGCATGCCGTTGAAACACCTGAAGGTGATATTGTTACACTGCTAGGATGAGCGTTTTCTACATCCGCTTGCTGCGCGCGCAGTTCTGAGGGAAAACTCAGTGCACACATCCAGCAGTTACCACAATCTTGCTCTCAGAACCGCGAACAAAGTGAGCGGATGTAGCAGATCAGATTAACATCTCTGAGACATAAAATTTATGCGGGATATTTTCTTTCCCTAACAATCCAGCACAATCGGCCAACAATGTATTAATGTCTCGTAAACTCGTTGATTGCGATTGTGCCCATTGTTTTGCAAAATATTGTTTTATATCAACTGGCTTTTGTTCGAGTAAATCATTCAATGCCTTTTGTATATCAATCCCTTGCAATGGCCGTGGAATGGCACGTAATAAAATTTGTGAAGGACCCATGGTTTGGAGTTCAAAACCTAATTCGCTAAGTTTATCCGTATAAACACCATAACGTTGTTCATCTAAAGTAATGGGTAATAACAAGGGTGTGAGCGGAATGATTTGTTCATTCAAACATTGTTGCCAGTTTTTTTGTACATAATGAGTTAATGTTTTGAGCCAATCGATCGCAAACAATATATTGTCTTGCTGCGTAATTAATACTTTATTGTCGAGCAACGTCAGAACGGTGCCGAAGGGGTGAGATGTAAAAGAAGGAATAACCAATGGATTGCTTCGCTCCTGTGGAGCTCGCAATGACGATATTGAAAATGTTTCGTCATTGCGAGGCCTGCAGGGCCGAAGCAATCCATCATTCAATCCCGCTTCCACACTCTGCGCCACAAAATCATGAATCAATCGCGATTCACGAAAACGCACTTCATGTTTGGTTGGATGAACATTCACATCCACCCCCGCCGGATCGCACGTTAAATACAACACATAGGCAGGAAATCGGCCGGGATATATCTTATTTTCATAGGCCAAACGTACCGCATGATTCATCACTTTATCGCGCACCATGCGGCCATTCACATAAAAAAATTGATAATCATTACTGGAACGTGCAAATTCAGGTTTCCCAATCCAACCTTGCAAGCGCGCTTGCGTAATCGCATGATCGATTGAAACCGATGCATCGATAAATGTTTTCGACAATACCGCTTGAATGCGTGTTTGAGGTGACGCATTCGCTGCAACATAACGCTTCACTAATTTTTTATCATGGTAAAAATCAATGGATACATCATGACACCCTAATGCTAAATGTTTCACCACTTCTTCCACATGTAAAAATTCGGTACGTTCACTTTTCAAAAACTTCTTTCGTGCCGGTGTATTAAAAAATAAATCTTTGACTTCAACGGTGGTGCCTCGAGGATGCGACGCAGGTTTAACCGTAATGGCCATATCGCGACCCGATGCGCTGGCTGATTGCGCTTCATGATTTGCATGTTGTGATGTAAGCGTGAGTTTCGCAATAGAAGCCATACTCGCCAGCGCTTCACCGCGAAAACCTAAGGTTTGAATTTGCGCAAGATCCGCTTGCGAATCAATTTTACTGGTCGCATGACGAGATAAAGACAAAGTTAAATCATCAGGATGAATGCCAATACCATTATCCTGCACTTTAATGAGATTTTTTCCACCACGTTCGAGATGAATGGTTAAGTGCGTTGCACCAGCATCAATACTGTTTTCCACCAATTCTTTAACAATGGAAGCGGGTCGCTCAATCACTTCGCCTGCGGCGATTTGATTCGCTAATATCGGTGATAATAGTTTGATACGTTTGTGTAGACCGTCATCCATGATGGCCTACATTGTATCATGTTGTCATTCTTCTTTCAGGCACAGTTGTGGTTGTGGTAGTTGCAACTTCCATACGGCCTTTTACGTATTTAATATCCGACTTAAAATCCTCCATTGTTTCATAATGACATCCACGGTTAGGTGTAAAACGTTTTTTATCATCCCAGGAAGGGGTATATAATTGGCTTTGTTGAAGTATTTGTTCTTCAGCTACTGGTTTTTCTATTTCTTCCGCCATGCTACGCACTTCCCACATAGTAGGCGCACCTATTGATGTTACCGCCCATGCACTTTTTAACGAAACATACATAAATCCCAACATCGTCATCATGACTACAAAACCTGCAAATGCCATCCAACTTTCAAGATCCGCAAAAAAATTAATACCCGCTAAATCATATAGTTTCATCGCAGGAGGAATAGCTCCCAATAAGGCATTCGTCGCTCTTAATGTATTCACTTGCTTACCATGCGGTTGTTCTGCTGGATCAAGAGAAATCATTTCTTTAGCAGATAAAGCCATACTTTTTGCATTATCGATGGCTAAATCTTTAGCGCGTGCTCGAAAAAATGCAATTTGACAAAATGTCCCCATGATTAACAGTATTCCTGAACCTATCGTACCGACAACCCCGCCCCCGAATACTATATTTAATGCGGTGAGCCCAAGTGTTGCACTTCCTAACGTACTAAGTAAAATGTACCCAGCATTCCATTTAAATTCATGCCGAAGCTGAAGGATTTGTTCGGGAGTTAAATCATATTTTTGTTGTAACCCCTCCCAGAAAACTTGCGTTGCATCGAAACTTTCAAACCCTCGTTTCCCCTGACTTCTATTGACCTCCCAATCTTTAAAAAAATCTTTATTGCCTTCGAAACTTAACGTTAACGCGGGTAAAAAGACCATTGAAAAGCTTAGGGCCAAAGGTAACGTCCAGGTAAGCGCACCTAATTCAATACCTTTTGAGTGATGAATAGCCACTAGGAGCTTATGTGCACCGTAAAAATCTATGCCTGTAAAAATCAAAGCCGCAACAAAAGCCATACAAAACGCGATGATTGTATAAGCCCTATTGTGGTGTGGATCTTTAGCAGATATTTTATACCATCGGTTATAACCCGCTAATAATAATCGAGGCATTTCGCGCTTGATAATATAATATCCCGCCAGCCCTACAATTCCAAAAAAAACACCGGCCCCTAACATAATCAGGATACCCGTTAAGTTAAAACGGGTAGCTGTTCCCACCCCAAACATGAGAATAAAATAACCTGCGATGGACGCACCCTGCATTAACCCGAAAAGCCATGAGAAGAGTTCACCTAATCGATTGATCCATTTTTTTCGGTTATAAATTTCGGCTAAACGTTTTTTAAGCGAAGCAGACCGTTTCTTTTTTTCATCATCGTTACTGTGTTGTAATACCCAATTTAAATAATCCAGTAAATAACGCGTCGCTTTGAGTTGTTTCTCCACATTACTCGAATCAATTTTTCCTGTATCAGGATCGATGAGTTTTTTATAAGCGTCTTTAGCACGATTTATAATGTGAGCTTCATCAAAAGTAGAAGAGGTGTCAAAACTGGGATAAGCATTCAAATTACCAGGACTAATACCATTCCTGAGAGCAAGATAATATTTGCGGCAAATAATCACTAGTTGCATAGCGCTACCTCCCGAAGAACGAAGGCTAATCAACCCAATTTATTGCTTAAAATTTATTATTTAATAGAGAGCAACTCACATGTTGCTCTCAAAGATTTATAGCGGCGCTGCAAGAACTTATTATATTACTTAGATGTTAGGTAAAATTATAACCTATTAGCTGTTTCAATGTCAATTAGGTTACTAAAATGATAACCTACATTACTGATGTCATTCTGGTTGCGGTTGTTGCCTGACCTTCTACAGCATCAAGATCGTCACCAAAATCTTCTTTATCAACGTAGTTACATCCAAGATTCGGTGTCATACGAGTTTTTTGATTACCCCAGCAAATGGTATACAACTGTGGCTCAGCTTTAGCCTGTTCAACGAGGTTCGCTTCCCCCTCCACTACTGGCTTTTCAATTTCTTCCGCCATAACCCGAATGGGTAACATATCCGGTGAGCCGGCCGCCGTAGCGGTCATTGAGTTTCTATAGGCAAGATATCCAAACGCCATCATCAACACAATAACGCCAAAAGCTGCAAACCCCATGCCTATACTTGAAACACCAGAAATGAAATCAACGCCACCTGCGCCATACATACCCAACACAGCAGGTATCGCGGCACCTGCCGCATTGATATACCGTTGGCCGTTAGTCGAACCTGAGTTGGGTTTTTTATTTTCAGCAGTAGAAGTATTGCTGGAATCGGCCAGTTCCTTTGCTGCCAAAATTTGTTTTGCATCATCCTTTGCTTGATCTTTAGCCCGAGCACGGTAAAACGGAATCTGGCAGATAGTACCTATAATGAGTGTCATGGCAGAAAGAGCCAATCCAAGTTCGCCACCACCATACAATGCTTTTAATGCACTTAAACCAATTAAGGTAATTCCAAACATACCAATGCAAACACAAATGGCATTTTTGATGAAATCATGCTTAATTTTTTCAAGCTGAGTACTATCAAGGCCGTACGTAGTTTCTAAATCTTTCCAAAACGTATCGGGTGCACCTAGACTTTCAATGGGGCCCTTACCATTTTTTCTATTAGCCGAATAATCCGTGATAAAGTCTTTATTGCCTTCAAAGTTCAGCACGAGTTCAGGCAAAAATATGGTGAACGCACTTAAACCAAGCGGTAAAGCCCATACTAAACTTCCTAAACTCTTACCGCCATCATCCGTTATCATTCTTTCGACAGCCAATAAAAACTCATACGAACCAAAGAAAACGAGACCAAACCAAACGGCTGCACCTACAATGGCCATGACCGCTGAAATCGCTAATTGCTGTTTCGTTTGTTGATTTTGATTGATGTCCTTAGGTTGATACCACCGGTTATAAGCCCAAAGTAAAAGCCTAGGGTTATCCTTTTTGATAAGAAAATAATTACGTATCCCTGCAATAACCAGAAAAATAGCAGCGCCAACCATAATGGCCCCACTTCCGGTACCCAATGCTGACGTCGCTGCTTCAATACCAAACAACAATATAAAGTACCCTGCAACGGCAGCACCCTGCATGAGCCCATAAGGCCATGAAAAGAGTTCGCCAAACCGGTTAATCCACTTCTTCCGATTATAGATTTCTGCCAAACGTGCTTTAAGGACAGCAGCCCGTTTCTTTTTCTCTAGATCTAGACTATTGATTAAAACCCAATTCAAATAATCCAATAAATAACGGGTGGCTTGAAGTTGTTTTTCTACTTTACTCGGATCGATTTCTTTAGTGTCTGGATCAAGTAACTCTGCATAAGCGGTTTTGGCTTTTTGAGCAATGCCTTGTTCTGTGGCATTGGTGGTATCAAAACTAGGATAGGCTGCGTCAAAATTTTCTGGGCCGGGGCTACTGTAGTTTCTAACCCTGATATAAAAAGCATTAAGCCCATCTTTGGCCTTGAGGTAGCCAGCAGAAAGATTGTTGGAAAGGGTTTCAAAAAATTTCATGTTTATGTCTCCAGAGTAAAAGCGAAAAAACGAATCAAATCAAGGCGTTACTTCGAACGTCGATGGGTATGATGATGTCGTTTTCGGAGACTGTTTAACATTGTTGAGTGACCTAAAACTAAATGTATGATTAAACTATAACTTGGCTTATGAAACCTGTCAATAGGAATTTATGGATCACTATTATTTCATTGCGTGACGCCCTGGGGAAAGAAAAGAAATAAGCACCCTCCCTCTTCAATGCGCCGGGATATCAAGTACCTGCCCCACACGTAGGGTGTCTGAGCGGAGATCGTTCGCACTGCGCAATTGCCTTACGGAAATCCCATAACGTACCGCTAAACCGGACAATGTTTCACCTGGTGTCACTTTATGAGTTTTCCCTGCGGTTTGTAATAAGGGCAAATCTTCGTATTGATGTTTTTGCTGACGAATATAAGCTTTAATGCCGTCTAATATGGCACGTGCCACTTGTTGTTGATATGCTTTAGTACGTAATTTTTTCTCGCTATCAGGATTCGAAATAAATTCAGATTCAACCAAAATAGATGGAATATCCGGTGATTTTAATACAGCGAAACCGGCTTGTTGCACACGCTCACCCCCATGTAATTGAGTAATATTACCGAGTCGTTGCACTACTTCACGTGCAACAATGAGTGATGATTCATTACTTGCCGTTTGTGAAAGATCAAGTAATACCGACGCTAACATATCATCTTTATCATCCAAACTCACGCCGCCCATTAAATCAGCACGATTTTCACTCGCAGCCAACCAGCGTGCCGCTTCGCTGGATGCACCATGTTCAGATAATGTAAATACCGATGCACCACGCGCCGTTTGTTTTTGAAATGCATCGGCATGAATGGAAATAAATAAATCCGCTTGATGTTGACGTGCCTTCACAATACGTTGACGCAACCCTACGTAATAATCTCCATCACGAATAAGAATAGATTTTATACCCGGTTCTTTGGCAATCATTTTATGTAATTCTCGCGCAATGGCTAATACCACTTCTTTTTCTCGTGTACCGCGTGGACCCACCGCACCTGGATCTTCACCCCCATGACCCGCATCAATCGCAACAATAAATGCATTTTGTTTCGGTCGCGCAGCCAGATAAGGAATAGCCGGCGTATCAATCACATCTGGATTTTTTAAATCCATCACTAAACGATGTCCATAGGGTCCATTCGGTTCTAATGTAAAGCTATTTGGATTAACAGGTGTATGTAAATCAAATACGATGCGCAAATCATTACCATCACGCGGTGCGTAACGCAAACTTTTAACCGGTGTTTTATTCCATGTAACAGGTGAAATTTGATCGGCTACATCTGTGTCTTTGATATCAATAACAATACGCGGCGGATTATTAAGTTCAAACACGTTATATTGAATCGGCCCGCTTAAATCAAATACCACGCGCGTATTATCTGGCTCTGGCCATACGCGTACGTCTTTTACTATGTTTCCATAACTGTTGAGAGAGAAGAATAGAAAACAAAAAAAGATTTTTTTTGTCATTGCGAGGCCCGCAGGGCCGAAGCAATCTAATAAATGGATTGCTTCGGACCGCCGCGTGCTTCGCACGCAGGATCCTCGCAATGACGATTTATTAAGACAATCTCTCAAGTACATACTTCCCATACTCCGTTTCCGCTGACACGTGCGCGGTTCGACCTTCGCGATCAAAATCTAATTTTACAATCAAATCCGGTTGAGGCAACATCCCTAAAGCATGTTCTGGCCATTCGAACACACATAAATGATCTTGCGATAAATAATCTCTCAAACCAATGTATTCTAATTCTTGCGGATCAGCGATACGATACAAATCAAAATGATACACGGGTTTTTTAGCATGTGTATAGGGTTCAACAATCGTAAAGCTTGGACTTTTCACAAAACCTGGGTAATTCAAGCCGCGTAATAACCCTCGAACTAATGTTGTTTTCCCTGCCCCTAAATGACCTTGTAAAAAAATCACGCTTAACTCTTCGCTATATTTTGCAATTTCTTGACCCAGATTTAAAGTGGCTTGCTCGTTATTTAAATGTGTTGTGTATATCATCGCACTAATTAAGCAGTTGTTGTATGTGAGTAAGTAAATCCGTTGCCATTAAACCACGCTGACCTCTTGCCGCTGCCTTATCTCCCGCTCTCGCATGCACACAAACACCGATTTGTGCGGCATTTAATAGGCTTGTGCATTGTGGCATTAAACCGCCAATGATGCCACTTAATACATCACCCATACCAGCGGTGGCCATACCCGGATTACCTTCATCACAGCGATAGATTGTATCGCCACCAGCATAAACCAATGTCCCGTGGCCTTTTAACACGATTACACCCGCATAGTGTTGATGCAGCGCACGAATGGCCGCGGGTCTGTCTTGTTGAATAGTGGGAATATCTGTATTTAATAAACGTGCGGCTTCACCGGCATGAGGCGTTAATACCCAGTTATTACGGTGTTGTGGATGTTTCGCTAAGATGTTAAGACCGTCGGCATCCAACACCATCGGCCGATCTGCTTTCAGGGTGATGTCCCATAAGCCTTTGCCAAAACTATCCTGCCCAAGACCCGGGCCCAACACGATATGCGTGGATTGTTTGATGAGGGGTAATAAATCTTCTGGTTGTTCGATACCCGTCACCATCAACTCCGGGCATTCCACGTTTAATACGGCCGCATGGGCAGGATGTGTCGCAACCTTGACAAGCCCCGCACCTGCGCGCAAGGCTGCTTCACCTGCCATACGTGGCGCACCGGACATTCCTGGGGCGCCCCCAATAATCAACAAACGGCCAAAGTCACCCTTGTTGGCGTCTGGGGAGCGCGATGGAAGTTCAGCCAGTAATGCTGTTAAATCAAGTGTTATCAGGGTTGTCATAATGACATTCTAGCAGTTCATGATGCTAGAGCGATAATGGCGCAACTCGGCAATGGACTGGCGGATGTCACTTAAAGCGCGATGATCAGAATCTTCATCCTTTTTGACGACGACATCAGGTTTCCAACGTCGGGCTAATTCTTTTAACGTACTGACGTCAATGTGACGGTAATGAAAATACGCTTCTAACGTTGGCATGTATTTTTTCAAAAACAGTCGATCCATATAAACTGTATTACCACACATGGGCGACTTTCCTTCTTCCACATAACGCCGCACAAAATCGAGGGTTTCTTGTTCGGCTTGCGCCATCGTGATTTTGCTTTCACGAACAGCCTGCGTTAACCCGGATTTTCCGTGTTGATTAACACACCACTTATCCATTTTGTTGAGCAAATCGTCGCTTTGATGAATAACCAAATTGGGGCCCGAAGCCAGCTCATTCAGTTGCGCATCAGTAACAACCGTCGCAATTTCGATGATGCTTTCTTTGTTAACGTCCAGGCCGGTCATTTCAAGATCGATCCAGATGAGATTGGTTTCTTTGTTCATGGGGTTCATTATGCCTAAATTAGAGGGATATAGGGTAGAATATCTGATTTTAGGACAAACCCGCATGAACTTCAAAATTTGGCGATTATTATTTCCGCAACGCGTATCCACATGGCTATTCGGCTGTTTGGCCAATTGCCGTATCCCGCAAGTTAAAAACTATTTAATCCAAAAATTCATTACTAAATTAAATGTGAATATGAATGAAGCATTAGTGTCCGATATTAACGCTTACGAAAACTTTAATGCATTTTTCTCGAGAAAATTAAAGTCCGATGCGCGACCCTTAGCAGATGAATCGCATTTTATCTCTCCCGCCGATGGCTTTATCAGTCAAGTCGGACTATTAAAACAAGATGCTGTGTTACAAGCCAAAGGACATTCCTTTTCTGCTGCAGCCTTATTAGCCAATGATGATCATCCCTATCAAGACGGTGCGTTTATAACAATTTATTTATCACCAAAAGATTACCATCGCGTTCACACGCCATTGGCCGGCACATTAAAACGCATGACATTCATTCCCGGTAAATTATTTTCCGTCGATGTTGAAAGTGTAGATAATGTTTCGAATTTATTTTCACGCAACGAACGTATCGTTTGCGAATTCGAAACATCGTTCGGTCCAATGGCCATTATATTAATCGGAGCTTATAACGTAGGCAGTATGTTTACTGCGTGGCACGGTCTGGTACGTGCAGATAGTTTGAAGTATTGGCATTACCATGGTGAAATCAAATTACAACGCGGTGATGAAGTCGGCGGCTTCTTGATGGGTTCCACCGCGATTGTGTTACTACCCAAAAATGTCGTTGAATGGAATGATCGGTTGCAACCGGATCAAGCGGTGAAGTTGGGCGAGAGGTTAGGGAATATTGTAACGCAGCAATAGCATTTGACAGCGTTGTGTTATCAATTTAGCCAATTTATCTGCAACGGGGTGGTTAATATCCATCTTATTTAAAGCGATTAACACTAACTCAATTAATTCAGGTACACGATTTTTTACCAATGCTTTACCAAGACGTGCTTCCTCGGCTAATTTTTCAAAATGACGAGGACATATTTTATCAGCCAGATATTCGCCTCCTATTTTCATGGCCATTTTTTTACTGAGTTCTGGATAATAAACCGTGCTTAATACATCATACAACGGCGCTAATCGAATCGTTCCCCCGTGATACACTAACGAAAAATTTTTCCCGTGCGCATCAAAGTTACCAATCAATAAATTAAAAATCACTGCATCCACCAGGTGTTGTAAATCAATGGCCGGTATGCTTGAAACCGTTCTCAACAATCCCATGCATTGACTAATACTAGGACCTCCCTCATTTTGATATTTTATCTCGGGTGGAATACCAAACGCTTGGCAAAAATCTTCTTGATGCAATCGGTGAGTGAAACCCACTTCGTCATTAACACGGTCATAACGTTTCACTAGTAAGTAATCAATCTCTTGTACTTGATGCGTGCTAACTTGAGCCGTCGGAATTTTTACCGCATTTGCAAGCTGCATACAGAAAGCTTCATTAAATACCAAGTCTTTAAAATGTTCGATTGCGGGCTTGAGAATGTGTGTACTAGGCGCACCTCCTAACGGCAAAGAAATCTTTCCATCAGCAACATGCACGGCAATTTTATCTTGCGCACCGGCAAGAGATAATCGCACATCATCTTTACCCGCCATAAGAGGCCGGCGCGGTAGTTCCTGTAAAATATTGGCTAACTCTTGCTCTGATAATGCACGGTAATGATAATTTAGCGAAGGAAGTGGTTCATCTTGTAGCATAAATGTCACCGCTCCCGCACATTCACCTCCTATTTGTTCTAACATAGCAAAATCGTTACGCGCACTAATCCCAAGGTTGCGTGCAATTTTTTCACGCTTATCTTGTTCTGGTAGAATGCCCGCGAAAAATCCTCGACACTCATTAGATTTAAAACGCTCAGAGCGCAACGGAAGTGAATGTGATAACGGCACAGCTTTCGGATTGTCTAACCAGCTTTTAACATAGTCAAAGACCATCTGCCCCTGTTCATCTTGAATTAATTGACCCACCCGCTCTTGATGAAGATAAACATCTAGCATGCGCATATCATTCTCCGCCCGAAGGTGGTAAAAGCTCTAACCTGATACCCAAGGTCTGCAAAACCAGGAGTACTTTACCCGTCTCACAGGTAGGTTTTCCTTTTTCCAGGTCAATGATAAATCGCAACCCAGTACCCGAAGTCAGTGCCAACTCTTTTTGAGTGATCTGGAGCCGCTTACGCGTGTCTCGGATGGTGTTACCTATTTGGTCGACTGTTGTTATCATGAAGAGGCTCTTTTAGGATGTTCCCGTACGGTAATATTAACCTAGATTAGAGCAAAAATCAATTAAATATTCCCGTACGGGAATATTTTTATGCAAAACCTACTTTATTCATCGTTGCAACCGGATCAAGCGGTGAAGTTGGGGCAATCGCTTGGGAAAATAGCGTAAATTAGTGCGAAGTAAGACGAGGCACTGGTGCTTGTTCAGGGGCCCCTAATGGGTTTCCATTAACTTTCATGGCGATTTTTAAATTGGCACATAATGCAGAGACTTCTACAGGCGGTTGTTGTGCAGTTCGCATTATTCTTTCTCTTGGTTTAGTCGCATTGTTAATAGCCGTGTCAAGTGTGTCGTATGCGTCTTTTACTGCTTGAGCTTTATCATGATCGTCTGGCGCCATTATCATATTTTGAACTGCCTCTTTATATTGTTCATATTTTTGGTTAATGTCGTTATATCCAGGATCACCTGCAAGTGTTTTTGAAGCATTCATTTTTTGTTCCATCTGAACCATGACTTGATTACTGTTTTGCATAAAAGCTATTTGGCCATGGACAATCGAAGCAGGTGTTTGAGGAGGTGCGTCTATCGTAATTTGTCTGTCTGATCCTTCGTTAAATACCTCTACCGCTTTTTTGAGCACTTCATATCTTTCATTCACAATTCCCACCTGCTTTTGCCATACTTGATCGAGCTCATCTGTTCGCTCCATTCGCTCCAAATCCACAATTGCGGCAAAATATTCATTCATAGCAGTCTTTAGTCCAATAGCTTCTCCCGTATCCGGTAAGGTTGCTATTGCCTTTTGCACTCCTGCACATATCCCCGCATGAGATAAAACAAACATATCTTTTGGTGTTTTATTTTGTGCAG
>CAYUEL010000006.1:0-37550 GCA_964443025.1 uncultured Gammaproteobacteria bacterium
TATGAACCCGCAAACCAAATACATGTGTACGTAACATTTCTGCCAATTTAAGTGCCACCGCTTGCGCTTCATCTTGCAATGGAATGATACATACATGTGATTTATTTAAGTGGATCGATTCTTGTTGCTCCACCAATTCAATCACGCGTTCTAATCCAAGTGAAAATCCCACACCTGGCGTTGGTTTTCCACCAATCATTTCAACCAAGCGATCATAACGTCCGCCCGCACATACCGTTCCTTGCGCACCTAATTCATCGGTGATCCATTCAAACACCATGTGCGTGTAATAATCTAATCCACGCACTAATCGCGGATTAACAACGTATTCGAATTTTAATTCATCCAGCAAGTGGCACAATGTATCAAAATACTTGGCCGAAGTATCGCTTAAATAATCAATAATACTGGGTGCTTTTGAAAGGATGTTTTTTAAATCTGGATTTTTACTGTCTAAAATGCGTAATGGATTAGTCGTCAATCGTTTGATACTGTCTTCGTCTAATTTATCTTCATGTTGTTTGAAATAATTAACGAGTGCTTTGCGGTATTCTGCACGCTCTTCCGGTAATCCCAGGCTATTTATTTCCAAACGTACTTTACCTAATATACCAATGCGCTGAAAAAATAAACGCGTCATGCATAACAATTCAACATCCACATCAGGACCTGGAAAACCAAATGCTTCCACACCCCATTGGTAAAATTGGCGCCCGCGACCTTTTTGAGGCCGTTCATGACGAAACATAGGGCCCAGATACCACAAGCGTTGTGTTTGATTATGCAATAATCCATGTTGAATCGCCGCACGCACGCAACTAGCGGTTGCTTCAGGACGAAGCGTTAAGCTATCGCCATTGCGATCATCAAATGTATACATCTCTTTGCCGACGATATCAGAATCTTCGCCAAGGGTGCGGGCAAATAATTCAGTCGATTCAAGGATGGGCATGCGGATTTCTTCATACCCGTAATGCAGCACCAGATTATGGATGTGCTGTTCCAGCCACTGCCAGGTATGTACCTGACTCGGTAGCACATCATGCATACCGCGGATGGATTGAAGTGTGGTCATGAATAAGATGCCTTTTACCTAAAGAAACAAAGGCATTATAACAGGAGTTTCAGAACACGTCGCGCGCTGCATATAACTCAGAATATCAATGCCTCGGCTTGAGGGTTGGTTTCTGCCGGAAGAGTAGCTACTTTCCCTTCACGTGCCTTTATAGTTGCAGCATCGGTAGGTTGGGTAATTTTAGTTCCCGGCTGCGCAACCGCAGCTTTTTCGGCTAACTCATGGGTTTCTACGCTGGTCTTGGTTGTTGCGAGGTGCGTATCAGGCATATCCCCTACATAAACCCACAATAACCCAACAATAGCCAAGCTCAGGCAGGCAAGACTTGCCCACAGCGTGATGGGGTTGCACCCCATAGAAATAGGAACCTGATTACGTGATTCATGACGATTCTTAGGTTTGACAAACTCCGTAAAATCACGCACTTCGGTTAAACCTAAGGTTTCAAAGGCATCCATAATTTTTTGCGTTTCAAGGCCCAATAACATGGCATAAGAACGTAAGTAACCTCGAATAAATACCAATGCGGTACCATCGGTGTATTCATCATCTTCAATACTTTCTAGAATAGTGGTATTGAGACGTAAGCGTTCGGAGATATCCTTGAGACTAAAACCCTTCGATTCACGTGCTGCACGTAATACTGCGCCTGGACCGGCTGCAATAACCGCGCACGAGTTAGTTTGTTCTATTTCATTCAGATCAGGACCATGTATTGTCATTTAATAGGCGCTCCATCATAGGCAATGGGGATTTTGAATTAGTATAGCCTGAAATTATTACTCTACCACTACCCCTTGTGCCATCATCCGCCGTTGTGTCCTATCATGGAATTGGCCTTTCAGTTGGCCGCAGGCAGCGGCGATATCATCCCCTCGGGTTTTGCGGGTGGTAACGACCAATCCTTGTTCAGATAATAAATGAAAAAAGCGGTCAATACGCTCCGTGCTTGAACGTTGGTAATGTGTTCCCACAAAAGGATTAAATGGAATTAAATTAATTTTGGCTGGTTTATCTTTTAATAACGCCGCTAATTCTAATGCATGTTCGGGCGAATCATTCACTTCATGTAACAAGACATATTCATATACAATCTTGCGTTTGCTGTTTTTACCGAAATACTGTTCGCATGTTTCTAATAAAGTTTTGATAGGATATTTTTTATTGATGGGAACTAATGTGTTACGAAGCGCATCATTCGGCGCATGCAATGAAACAGCCAATGCTGTATCCACACGTTGCGATAATTCCTGCATTTGCGGAACAAGACCTGACGTGCTGACCGTCACACGGTGTTTTGATAATCCATAAGCATGATCATGTAACATGATATCAATGGCATTCACTACATTATCAAGATTTAATAATGGTTCGCCCATGCCCATAAAAACAACATTACTGACACGGTAATGTTTTGAAGCAACCCATAATTGTGCAATGATTTCGGCGGTTGTTAAATTACGATTAAACCCTTGTTTACCTGTTGCACAAAAACTACAATTAAGCCCGCAACCTACTTGCGATGAAACACACAACGTACCACGATTTTTTTCAGGAATAAGAACCGTTTCAATGTGATTACCATCATTTAATTTAAATAACCATTTATGTGTGCCATCACTTGCAATAGTATCAACTGTTGCTGTAGGTATTTCATAGGTCAATGCAGATAGATGTTGACGTAATGATTTTGAAATCTGTTCACAATCATTGAAATTTGTTTGATGTTGTTGATGGACAATCTTTGAAATATCAGCAGCACGAGATGGTGACTCGCCGATATCGGCGAGCCATTGCTCTAGCATTGAATGCGTCATTCCAAGTAAATGGATCATGCCGCATGAGACATAATTTCTTTATTATCAAAAAAGAAATCGATTTCTGTTTTGGCATTTTCGATGCTATCTGAACCATGAACGGCATTTGCATCGATGGATTGTGCAAAGTCACGACGAATCGTGCCTGCTGCTGCTGCTTTTGGATCAGTGGCACCCATCAATTCACGATTTTTAGCCACGGCATCTTTGCCTTCTAGTACTTGAACCATCACAGGACCAGAAATCATGAATGACACCAAATCATTGAAGAATGGACGATCTTTGTGAATCGCATAAAAACCTTCGGCTTGATCACGCGATAGATGCATCATTTTCGCAGCCACTATTTTTAAGCCATTTTTTTCGAAACGAGCATAAATCTCACCAATCACATTTTTTTCAACTGCGTCAGGCTTGATAATGGATAATGTACGTTCAGTCATGTTTTTCATCTCCTTTCTTAATGTTAAAACTTTCACCACAACCACAGGATGCTTCTGCATTGGGGTTGTGAAATTCAAATGCGCTATTTAAACCCTTGCTAATAAAATCAATTTCTGTACCATCCACGAGTGGCAAACTTTTTTTGTCCACGATCACGTTAACGCCTCGCTGTTCAAACACAGTATCACCTTCTTTCAGATCATCCGCATAATCCACGTGATACGCATAATCAGCACATCCTTTGGTTATAACACCAAAACGCAAACCCACACCTTTGCCGTGTTTTTTCAGCATGTGTGCAATATGCGTTGCTGCTGTTTGTGTTAACGTAATTGCCATAAATCTTGATTGTCCAGGTTTAACTGCTTTATCTGTTCAACCACCGCGTGTATTTCCGCTGTTGTGGTAAAACGACCGAGGCTAAAACGCAGACTATTCCGCGCCCTGGCTTCGCTAAAGCCCATCGATTTTAACACAGGATTCCCGATTAAGCTCGTACTATGGCAGGCAGAACCACTGGAAATGGCAAGATTCGGCAAGGACTCTACGATCTGTTGGGCAGAAATCCCCTCAAAACTGACGCATAAAATGTGGGGGGCTATATCCAGCGGATCGCCATGACGCATGATTCCTGGCAAATCTTTCAAACCTTCCCACAATTGCTCGCGTAAAGCCGTTTGACGCTTCGATTCCTGGGGTAAATCGCTGGTATTAAGAACGGCCGCTTCCGCCATTCCTACAATCAGGTGCGGCGCTAATGTGCCAGAACGCAACCCTTGTTGTTGCCCGCCTCCGTGCATTTGCGGCTTTAATAGGGATTTCACGGATCGACGCACGTATAACGCGCCAATGCCTTTAGGGCCGTTGATTTTATGTCCTGAAAAGCTCATGAGATCCACATCCAGGGCTTTTACATCGATTGGTAATTTTCCCAGGGCTTGAGCGGCATCGACATGAAAAATAGCCTTTTGCTCGTGGGCTTGTTGAGCAATGGCGCGAATGTCATTGATGAGGCCCGTTTCGTTGTTAACGTCTATAAACGAAAATATCAAGCCGTCATTGCGACCGCGAGCACGAAGTGCGTAGCGGGAAGCAATCCATTCCAAAAGTGGATTGCTTCGGCCCTCTGGGCCTCGCAATGACGGTTTAAAAAAAACGGCCGCGCAATGACGTGGGGCTTCTGCATGTTCCAAATACCGACAAACTTCCAAAACCGAAGAATGCTCAAACGGAGAAGTTATTATCGTGGCTTTACGACCGAGCCCTTCAAACAACCCCTTCAAAGCCAGGTTATTCGATTCCGTCGCCCCCGATGTCCAAATGATTTCATCCGGATGGGCATTGATACATGCAGCAAACTGCTGGGTTGCCTCTTGAACCGCCTGTTCCGCTTCCCAACCATAGCGATGAGTGGAAGCTGGATTACCAAAGGTACCGTCTAGAGTTAAATAAAGGCGCATGGCTTCGACGACACTCGGTGCCACCGGAGTGGTTGCTGCATAATCTAAATAAATAATCTTTGTCATATATGGGTTATTATACAATAATACGAGATGTTGTCATTGCGACCGCGAGCACGAAGTGCGTAGCGGGAAGCAATCCATTCAAAAGTAGATTGCTTCGCCTTCGGCTCGCAATGACGGAATTAAAGGGCCTCGCAATGACGGAATTAAAGGGCCTCGCAATGACGGGGTACGTTAAATAAGGACATTTCATATGACAATAGTTGCGATCATTCTCTTCATTCTTGCCATCATGGGTTTATGTTACATGCGAGTCTCGCTCCCTGTTTTCTCGGTGGTTTCTGTCTTCTTATTAGCGGATTTATTATTGGCACTGAAAACCCCTTGGTTCTTATTCGGTATCATTTTGATTGCTTATATTGCTGTTGTATTATTTTTTAATATTGCACCCTTGCGTCGACACTTTCTAAGCCTGCCTATCTTTGTTATTTTCCGTAAGTTTTTACCGACTATTTCTGAAACGGAACAAGCGGCCATTGATGCCGGTGATACCTGGTGGGAAAAAGAATTACTCACAGGCAAACCTCATTTCAGTGATTTAATGAACATTCCCAAACCGACGCTCACACCTGAAGAACAAGCGTTCATGGACAATCAAGTGAATGCATTATGCAGCATGATTGATGATTGGGAGATCACACATGAAATTACAGATTTACCCGAGAATATATGGGATTTCTTAAAAACAGAAGGTTTTTTTGGATTGATTATTCCTAAAGAATACGGTGGAAAAAACTTCAGTGCATTTGCACATTCGGAAATCATTGCACGTGTTTCATCTAAAAGTATAACGGCATCAGTCACGATATCTGTTCCCAATTCATTAGGCCCATCGGAATTATTAATTAAATACGGTACGGTTGAACAACGAAATAAATTCCTACCTCGATTAGCCAAGGGTGAAGAAATTCCTTGCTTTGCATTAACTAATCCGAATGCCGGATCCGATGCCAGTGCGATTCCTGATTATGGTATTGTTTGCAAAGAAACGTTTGAAGGCAAGGAACGTTTAGGCATTCGTTTAAATTGGGATAAACGTTATATTACATTGGCACCGGTTGCAACGATATTAGGCTTGGCTTTTAAGTTGTATGATCCCGAACATCTATTAGGTAATAAGCATTATATTGGTATCACTTGCGCACTTATTCCAACCGGTACCGCAGGCGTTGCCATTGGTCGACGTCATTATCCCATGAACGTTGCATTTCAAAATGGACCGACACAAGGGAAAGATGTGTTTATTCCTATCGAGTGGATCATTGGTGGACGTGATAACGCAGGTCTTGGCTGGCAAATGTTGATGGAATGTTTGTCTGCGGGACGTGCGATTTCATTACCTTCGATTACCGCGGGTCCCGCTGCTGTCTTAGCCATTTCAACCGGTGCTTATGCACGCATTCGCGAACAATTTAATTTACCCATTGGTAATTTCGAAGGCGTGGAAGAAGCGCTCGCGCGTATGGGTGGATTTGCTTATATTTGCGAAGCCACGCGTCAAATGACATCCGCCGCATTGGATTTAGGCATTAAACCTGCCATTGCTGGTGCAATCAGCAAGTACCATGTCACAGAATTAGCACGCAAAGGTTCGTTGGATGCCATGGATATTCATGCCGGCAAAGCCATTTGTTTGGGCCGAAAAAATTACATTGCACGATTTTATCAAGCGATGCCGATTGGTATTACCGTTGAAGGTGCAAACATACTCACACGCAGTTTAATTATCTTTGGACAAGGATCGTTACGTTGTCATCCCTATGTATTGAAAGAAATCTACGCTGCGCAAAATAAAGATAAAGCACAAGGATTAAAAGAGTTTGATCATGCGTTTTGGGGACATGCCGGTTATATTGTTAGTAATTTTTGTCGCACGGTGTTTTTATCGTTTACACGAGGTGCGTTAACCATTGAAACAGCGCCGCGTCCCACACGCTATTATTACCGTCAAATTCGTCGACTCAGCGCGGCATTAGCATTAACAACGGATTTTGCATTAGGGTTATTAGGCGGTGATCTTAAGCGTAAAGAAAAATTATCGGCTCGTTTAGGTGATGTGTTAAGTAATTTATATTTAACTACCGCTGTATTAAAGCGTTTTCACGATGAAGGTGAACATGTGGCTGATTTACCATTATTGCATTGGGCCGCGAGTTATACGTTGTATCAAGCGGAATTTCATTTACATCGTTTTTATAAGAATTTCCCGAATCAAACGCTGGCAACACTCGTTCACTTCTTGATTTTCCCTTATGGTCGTATCATCGAAACACCGGATGATAAAATGGGACATAAGATTGCACGCATGTTGATGGAACCTAACGAAACGCGCGCACGTCTCGGGCAAATTGGTTTCTACGATGATGATGGTCGAAACAATTACGGTCTATTAGAAACCGCCATGCAAAAATGTATCGCTGCTGAACCGATTGAGAAAAAGATTCGCGCAGCTGTTAAATCGGGTGTTTTGGAAGAGCCGAGTTATGAAGATATTTTAGATCGTGCGTTAAAAGCGAATATCATCACACAACTGGAAGAAGATATTGTGCGCGACGCACGTGATTACCGCTCTCGGATTATCGCCGTGAACGATTTCCCAGGATTCTCGACGATGAAAAGAGATACTGCTTGAATACACACAGAAAGGAATACTGCGTGAATACACGCAGTATCCTAATTGTATTGGCATGACATTATTCAATAACGCGCGTAAATCTTTAACTCATCCGATCACTCGCTAGCGCTCGTGCTCTGACCCGCGCTTATCGCTCATCTCCAGTCAGAGCGCGAGCATAAGCGAGCGATCAGGTGGGTTATGATTTACATTCGTTATTAAACAGTGTCGCACGCAACACGATCAGCATGCCGTGCGTATTTGCACGGTATTCCTTGAAACGGGCAAAGTAATACCTTCTAAAAAAGTATTACTCTTTAAATTGACATTACCATTTAAAGGTAGTATACTTTTATTTATGCGTAGTACAGGAGTTTGCATGAGCGGTGTTTCATTCTTTAAACAGAGAGGATTCATAACATTGGGCCATTCAGCCTCTAAAATAACGCAAAAAGGACAGGTCACTATTCCAGCTGATCTGCGGGAGCTGTTAAATTTGCATCCGGGGGATAAAGTGGAGTTCATCTACAAAGACAATCAAGCCATCCTGGTTAAGCAGAAAAATGATATATCGGCTGCTTTTGGTATGTTGAGTGTCGATCACAGTGTTACTTTAGACGATATCCAGGATGCCATTAGTCGAGGGCCGGTAGATGATATCGATTGATACCAATGTGTTAGTGCGAATCTTAATCAATGACAAAGAAATAAAACATGTAAAAGCTGCACGAGACCTAGTGTTGAAAAAGAAGCAAGTCTATTTGACACAGGTTGTTCAAGTTGAGTTGGTGTGGGTATTGCAAAGAGCCTATCAATTAAATCGACAACAGATTACTACCCTGCTAACCGAGCTGCATACCAATGCAGCATTTACATTAGAAAATGAAAACATATTTTACGCAGCACTAGAACAATACGCGGCTGGTAATGCTGATTTTTCAGATTATATTATTTTAGAACAAAGCAAACAGGCATCAAAATTACCCGTCTACACATTTGACAAAAAGTTTGCGAAATCTAAGCAGGTTGTGTTGATTTAAAGGAATGACACGCGTCCAACTCCAGTCAGAGCGCGAGCATAAGCGAGCGATCAGGTGGGTTATGATTACGCTCGTTATTAAACAATGTCGCACGCAACACGATCAGCATGCCGTGCGTATTCGCACGGTATTCCTTTACGAGAACGTGAACGAAGTGAACGATTGGCACAATGCACCATAATATAGTAATATATTTTTAAATTCACTTGAGCTCACGTAAGAGTTTACGACAATCTTCTACGTGAGCCGCGAACGCCAGAGAGCGGATGCGATGAGCAAGAACTCAATTCAGATTTTCGATATAGTGCCAGCTCATCCGATCGCTCACTTCGTTCGCGTTCTGAGGGAAGGTTCAGCGCGCAACATAAAGTGAGCGATCGGCACAATCTATCCTGCAATCAGAACGAGGCTATGGCTGCGACCTTACGTGCTTCTTTTTTAGCCTCGTCAAACTCTTTCTTCTGATCCGTGCTACCGGCTGCGAAACCACCACTCACACCAGAGTTAACAGACAAGGCAGTGGCTGAAATGGCCGCTGCAGAAAATAGCGCAACCTGACCCACAACATCACTGGTACTATCACCCTTTGGTTGCTCATCAGGATCGCCAATAATAGGATCAACAGATGGTTCATCACCTGCTGGTGAATCCCCATCAATACCTACAGCTGCAGTAATAGCTGTTGTGGATTGGAACAATCCGTTTAAAACAATCATAATGCCTGCAAACCATTTCCAACCCGGGCTTTTAAGGGTAATGCCAGCATCAGGTGATACAACCAATTTTTCTTTTTATGTATTACCATTTTCATCCTTCGCTGGTTCTGATCTTGCATTTCTATACAAACCTACGGAGTTACCAATGGCTTTGATAACGAAAGCGCCTTTTCCGAACAGAGCAGATAACATACAAAGGGTAGTGGATACCGAGGCAGCAAAAAATCCGGCTTGTTTTTGCGTTTGATCAGTAAACGCTTCTGCTTGTGCAAACCCTTGTGAACCTAAACCGTATATGCACAATAATGTAAAGAGTACGACAATAACAAGTGTTACAAGGTGTTTTCTCCAATCGTAATTGTCCCAGAGCTTTTTCGGCGATGTGATTTCATTTGCCTTATCAATGCCTATTACATTGGCACAAAATTTCCAAAACTCTTGATATTTATTTTCAACCCTTACTAACCCTAAAATAGCCCACGAAGTTAAACAAAACATACCGACCAATGTAACTATGGCGATTGCATAGGAAGCGTCTGTTGCAGCTGCGAGACCCATCATGTCTTCCAATCCGCCTTTGGAATTCACACGGGTTAACACCGCTAATGACATGGAAAAGACCAGCGCAAAAAACATTCCTACCACTTGTAAAGCAAATTGGTCCCAGGAAAGATCTTTTGCTTCTCGACCTTCTGCCAGCTGACCTGTTTGTTCTGCTTTTTTTTCAGCATTCGTTCTTAATACAAACTCATTATTCTTATTGATCCCAACTTTAGCTTCCTCTTTGAGTTTCAAGCCGCTTAAAAAGCCATGGCCAAAGAGCATGCGCGATACACTCAATACGGAAATAAAATAGATAAATACATTGACTAAAAATACAATTCCAAATACCGCATAAGCAATAAATGGCTCTCCCAAACCTAATGCCACATCGTAATGGTTCATGATGTCTAAAAATTTATGGGACATCATGGCGGCTGAACCAAACGCCACGCCTATACTGAATGCAATAGCAAATAAAAATAAAGCGACTTTCGCACGGTAATGTTCTTTGTCTTTTTCTTTGATTGCTCTGAGTATCGCGTCTCGCTTAGCTTTTATGATCTCATCTTTTTCTTCATTGGTTAACGCGCGGTAAAGTTTACCTTCTTTAGTGCTAGCACCCTCAATGATAAAATTACCATCAACTGTTCTATTAAGCGAACCGTAATCAAGTAGATTGCCCCATTTATAGGTAGCTAATAATAAATAATTCCAGAATGGTTTATAAAAACGATTGTCGCTAGCAAGGTAATCGCTTGCTTTATTCCAATATTCTGTGAAGCCATTTAATAAATAATTCCACAATGGTTTATAAAAACGATCGTCGCTAGCAAGGTAATCGCTTGCTTTATTCCAATATTTTGTAAAGCCATTTGCCATAAAATAGTTCCCTCTTCTGAGTTGATCAGCTAAATACATTCTATCATGGATTTGCCTTCCCAGGCAAGAGGTATTTCGATTGTAAGTGCTTGTTTTATAAGAACTTACATTAGAAAGTATAGTTTTAGGATATCAAGTTTACCACAAAACAACCACTTATAAATTGTGACAAAATGTTAATGAGAGGATTAGTTATGAGTCGGTGTTATTCCCAGCGATGTAATAACATTGAGGTTGGGATAACCGATTGGATAAAGGGGTCAGAAGTTTCTTTCGTGCAAATCAATAAGTCAATTTTTTGATCGTCAATCAACATTTTGATTTCGGTCAAGATATCAATCTTGCAATACATTAAACGATCGGCAGCTTCTTCCGAATTCACTTGTATTAATAAATCAATATCACCGCCTTTGGCATTATCGCTCGCTCGGCTGCCAAATAAACGTAATTCGGCAGGCTCGTCGATATATCCTGATAATACCTGAATAAATGTTTGTTTTTCTTGTTCGGTGATTCTCACTAGTTTTTAATCCAATCTTTAACAATGACATTTTTTAAATTCAACAAAAGCGGGCATAATTCCTTTAATTGTTGATAAATTAAAGTGAGGTTTTTACTATTGTAATCATGCACAGCGACATTTCGTAATTCTCGAATTTTCAACCAAACGACCGCTTCATTAATGAGTCCTATTTTTTCAGCTTTATTAAGATAATCACGCACGCTACCTTCATAGCCAGGATCAGATGCGAGAATCACTGTTCTAATGTAACGCGTAATAAATATATCGGCTGTACGGCCAAAACGCGCAGCAAAGCTTTCCCAAGTTTCCATCGTTTCGTCGTCCATTTGGCTGACGTCGTCGGTGAGCTTTAAAATTTTATTGTAACTAAACTCTAAGTGACCCAATGACTTTTCCAGTTTGGATTGAACATCTTGTAATATTTTTGAATAGTCTGTCATTCTGTTACCCTCACCCTAGAAAATCTCCCGCCTCGCTGGGTTTGTTCATTCTATCTCATTCTAGACCACGTTTGTGCACTGAGTCTTCCATCTGAACCGCGAACATAGTGAGCGGATCGGATGAGTCATGTTTTCTACATCCGCTTGCTGTGCGCGCGGTTCTGATTGAAAACTTATCACAACAATCATTCCTTTTACGCCACCAAGTCGCGGATCACAAACTGCAAAATACCGCCATGTTCGTAGTACATGCGTTCTTGCGGTGTATCCAAACGAACATCCACCGTAAACGTTTTATTGTCAGCGCGAACGAGAACTTCTCGACTCTCGCCACCATTTAATCCTGTAATGGCAAATGTTTCTTTACCACTTAACCCTAAACTTTCAGCGGTTTCGCCTGGTTTAAATTGCAACGGTAAAATACCCATGCCAATTAAATTCGATCGATGAATACGTTCGTAACTTTCGGCAATCACCGCTTTTACGCCTAATAAACAAGGGCCTTTCGCTGCCCAATCGCGTGATGATCCTGAACCGTATTCTTTGCCTGCTAATATAATCAAAGGGGTTTTTTCTTGTTGGTATTGCATCGCTGCATCAAAGATTGTCATTTGTTGATTATCGGGGAAATGACATGTCCACCACCCCTCAACACCCGGTACTAAATGATTACGCAAACGAATATTGGCAAAGGTACCGCGCATCATCACTTCATGATTACCACGGCGTGAGCCGTATGAATTAAAATCTTCACGTTTAACGCCATGATCTTGCAAATAGATAGCTGCAGGACTATCCGGCGCAATCGAACCTGCGGGTGAAATATGATCGGTTGTAACACTATCACCCAACATTACCAAACACCGTGCACCATGAATATCTTGCACGCCGGGTATTTTCAAACTCATGCCGTCAAAATACGGCGGCTTTTTCACATAGGTTGATTCAGGCCATGCGTAAATTTCACCTTCGGGGATATTCATTGTTTGCCACTGTTCATTACCAAGAAACACGGATTTATATTCTTTCGTAAACATCGCAGATTTTACATTTTTCTGAATATGTTCATGCACTTCTTTTTCACTCGGCCATATATCTTTTAAGAACACAGGTTTGTTGTTTTGATCCATGCCAATCGGTTCATGGTAAAAATCAATATCCATGCGGCCTGCTAATGCATAGGCCACCACTAACGGCGGCGATGCTAAATAATTCATGCGCACATCGGGATGAATGCGTCCTTCAAAATTGCGATTACCCGATAATACCGCACAAGCATACAAATCTTGTGAATGAATCGTTTTGCTGATTTGTTCATCGAGCGGACCTGAATTCCCGATGCAAGTCGTGCAACCGTAACCGACTAAATAAAAACCTAATGCTTCTAAATCAACCAGTAAATTTGAATCTTTTAAATAATCCGTTACCACACGTGAACCTGGCGCTAATGATGTCTTCACATAATCCGGCACGTTTAAACCTTTCGCACGTGCTTTACGTGCGAGCAAACCTGCGCCGATCATCACCGCCGGGTTCGATGTATTGGTGCAACTCGTGATCGCCGCGATTACCACCGCACCATCTCGTAATATTTGCTTACCAAATAGCGATGTATCGACATCAGGTTTCATGCGTTTGATATCTTGCATGAAATGTTCCTTCGCTGATTTTAATGCAATACGATCTTGCGGACGTTTTGGACCTGCAATGGAAGGTTCCACTTCACTTAAATTTAAATGCAATGTATCGTTATACAACGCTTCTGCATCACCTGTTTCGCGAAACAATCCTTGCGCTTTGCAATAGGTTTCAACCAATTTAATTTGCTCTTCACTGCGACCCGTTAAACGCATGTAATTCAATGTTTCTTTATCGACGGGGAAAAACCCACAGGTTGCGCCAAATTCCGGTGACATGTTGCCGATCGTTGCGCGATCCGCTAATGGCAAATCATCCAAGCCATCGCCGTAAAATTCAACAAATTTACCGACAACGCCTTTTTTACGTAACATTTCCGTGACGGTTAATACCAAGTCGGTTGCGGTTGCACCTTCGGGTAATTTACCGGTTAATTTAAAACCAATCACTTCGGGAATCAGCATGGAAACGGATTGCCCTAACATCGCGGCTTCCGCTTCAATACCACCCACGCCCCAACCGAGTACACCTAATCCATTAATCATCGTGGTATGGGAATCGGTTCCGACCAATGTATCAGGATATGCAAATGTTTCACCGTTTATTTCATGGGTATAAACCACACGCGCTAAATATTCTAAATTGACTTGATGCACAATACCGGTGTCGGGCGGCACCACTTTAAAGTTTGAAAAGGATTGTTGACCCCAACGTAAAAATTGATAACGTTCTTTGTTACGCAGGAATTCTAGTTTATTATTCATGCCGATCGCTTGCGGTGTTCCAAACTCATCGACTTGCACGGAGTGATCGATCACCAATTCAGCGGCTTGAATAGGATTAATTTTTTCAGGGTTACCGCCCAGATCGGCCATCGCATCGCGCATCGCAGCTAAATCAACAATGGCAGGAACACCGGTAAAATCTTGCATCAACACACGCGCCGGCATGAAACTCACTTCATGATCAATGTTATCGCCCTGTGCGCGGTTTAAAATGGCTTGAATATCGTCTTCGCTCACATCAATTTGCCCTTCACGACGGCAAAGATTTTCTAATAAAATACGCAGGGTGATAGGTAACTTCGTCAGGGTATTTTTGTCAGTTACTTTGTTAAGGTTAAAGTAGGTAAAACTCTTTCCATTTACATTAAGTGTGTCACGCGCATTAGGCATATGCTATCCTCTCATGTGGAAATCGACATGTTCATTATATCAGGAGTTTCGAGCGCATGTTTTTAATGCCTTTATCTTATCCCCTCACCCCGACCCTCTCCCGCGTTTCATCTTTGCGCTTTGATATGCACCCAACTCGCGGGAGAGGGGGAAATAGTATGAATTCCCTCTCCCGCCCTACAATATTTTTAAGAACTAAACGGTTGGAGCGGGAGAGGGCTAGGGTGAGGGTGAAAGTGAAAACACAAATATAGAAGGAGACAACATGCAACCGCCTATCGCGAAGCGCGTTCCGTACATTCATCTAGCACATGGCGATCAACGTGACGATCCTTACCATTGGCTTCGAAATAAAAATGATATTACCGCCATAAACTATTTGAAAGCTGAAAATGCCTATGCACAAGAACAATTAAAATCAGTGAAAACGCTGAAAGAAACGATCTTTAAAGAAACCGTGAGCCGTATTCAAGAAACCGATCAAGATGTTCCCTGGCCGTACGGAAATTATGAATATTATTTTCGTACGATTGAAGGATTACAACATGATATCTTTTGTCGGCGTCTTAAATTAAAGCCCGATGAAGAAGTGATTTTATTTAATGAAAATGAGTTTTCTGAAGAAAGTGATTTTTTTGATATAGGTACTTATGCACTTAGTTTAGATCAACGTTGGTTAGCTATTACCGTTGATACGACGGGTGATGAAAAATACGAACTTTGGCTTAAAGATTTAAGCACTGGTTTATTAAAAAAAGATTTATTAAGTGATATTTCACCCAATGTTGTTTTCAGTAAAAATAATCATGATTTATGGTATTGCTGTTTTGATGATGCACATCGACCTTATCAAGTGTGGTGTTACGATATTCACGGATTAATTCCTGATGAAAAGATTTTTCAAGAAGATGACGCGCGTTTTTGGATAAGTATTGCACGATCCGAATCTGACGCTTATTTAGTGATTAATACTCATTCAAAGATTACTTCAGAAGTTCATTATACATTTTCCGATAAACCTCGTTCAACATTAACTTGCTTTTATCCACGCGAACATGCACATGAATATGATATTGAACATCATGAAAATCATTTTTACATTCATACCAACAAAAATGCAAAGAATTTTAAATTGATGCGTTGTCCGCTGGATAATACGAGTATTTCAGCATGGGATGAAATCATTCCGCATGAACCATCTGTTTGTATTGAAGGATTTACCGTATTTAAAAATTACTTTATATTAAGCGAACGACGCGATGGTTTAGCGCAATTGCATATCTTTGATCCCAACACATTACAGGGTCATTTAATCGAATTTCCCGATGCGGCTTATTCATGTGGTTTGGAAAGTAATTGGGAATATGATACAGAAATCGTCCGTTTTTATTACAGCTCCATGAATACACCTGGTAGCGTATTTTCGTATAACATGCGCACGCATGATCGCGTTTTATTAAAACAAGATCCTGTATTAGGCGGATACGATCCGAATGATTATCACAGTGAACGCATCCTTGCAACCGCCAATGATGGTGAATCTATTCCTATTTCTTTAGTCTATAAAAAATCCCTATTGAATAAGCCTATGCCGCTTATTTTGATTGGCTACGGCGCTTATGGCATGGATATAGATCCTTGGTTTTCTTATTCACGCATTAGCGTGCTGGATCGCGGCGTGATTTATGCCATTGCACATATTCGTGGTGGCGGTGAATTTGGGGAAGAATGGCATGATGCAGGAAAATTAATGCATAAAAAAAATACGTTCAGTGATTTTATCAGCTGTTCAGAGTTTTTAATTGCTGAAGGTTACACAACCCCCGAACAATTGTTTATCAGTGGCGGAAGTGCCGGTGGATTGTTGGTGGGCGCCGTAATCAATAAAGAACCTGAGTTATTTCGCGGAGCAATCGCTCATGTGCCTTTCGTCGATGTGCTTAATACCATGCTCGATGAAACATTGCCTCTCACTATCACGGAATACGAAGAATGGGGCAACCCCAATGAAAAAATCCCTTATGAATACATTAAATCGTATTCCCCTTACGATAATGTTTCAAATTTGCCTTATCCTGCGCTATTTATGACCTGTGGTTTGGAAGACCCGATGGTTCCCTATTGGGAAGCCGCCAAATGGACCGCCAAATTACGTCAACATACCGTGAGTGATAATCCTATTTTATTGAAAGTAAATATGGCCGCGGGACATCAAGGTCAATCGGGCCGTTACAACGCTATTGAAGAAGTCGCCGAAGAATTCGCTTTTGTATTAGGCGTATTGAATGGGGATATTTAACGCTTGTTGCTGCAATTGTTAGTAGACTCTTCTTTTTGCTCTTTTGCATTGAGCTGTTGATGATGATAATAAAGTACCGCGCTTGTTGTATTTGTATTTGAAAAAATAACATTTTGTATTTCTTTAAGATCAGCAATATGTTTTTCATCGTAATCGTAGTTACTGTTTCCCTTACGAACCAAACCTGTTGCCTGAGTAAGAGATGCTAACGCATCGTTGAACAGAACACTTTTTCTAGATTGATCACTTTCTTTAAGACACTTATTTATGCAATCATGAGCCACACATACATACATTAATTTCCATAGCTCGCGTATCCAGGGGGAATCTGCGGAGGGTGTTTTACCAATAATTTTAGTAATATCTTTAATTTTCTCGTCCAGACGTTTAGCACTCGCTGACGGATTTTTCTTCCATTTCGTTATACCCTTTACATCGATCTCATAAAGTTCCTTGATTAAAGCTTCCGATGCTTCTTTAAGTTCTTTGTTTCGTTCTAAGTAACCCTGAATCTCTTCTGAAATTTCGCCATCGAGTTCGAGTTTAATTAACGTGGCATTATTTTTAAGCGCATCGGCAATCGCTTTTGCATCTTCAGTTCCAATCAAGTTGCCTGATAAATCAAGCTCTTCTAATGTGGCATTGACTTTAAGTGCATCGGCAATCGCTTTTACACCTTCAGGTCCAATCCAGTTGCCTGATAAATCAAGTTCTTCTAATGTGACATTGACTTTAAGCGCATCGGCAATCGCTTGTGCTTCTTCAAATCCAAGTTGGTTGAATGATAAGCCAAGCCCCTTTAATACAACATTGACTGTAAGCGCATTGGCAATCGCTTTCACACCTTCAAGTCTAAGTTGGTTGTCTGATAAGTCAAGTGCTTCTAATGAGACATTGCCTTTAAGCGCATTGGCAATTGCTTTTGCACCTGCAGGTCCAAGATTGTTGGATGATAAATCAAGTAGTATTAATGTGTTATTGACTGTAAGCGCATCGGCAATTGCTTTCGCACCTTCAAGTCCAAGATTGTTGGATGATAAATCAAGTAGTGTTAACGTGTTATTGACTGTAAGCGCATCGGCAATCGCTTTCACGCCTTCAGGTTCAATGTTACTATCACTTAAACTAAGTAATTGGGTATTGCCTTTAAGCGCATCGACAGCTTCTTTTACACCTTTAGATTCAAGATTATTGGATGATAAGTCAAGTGATTCTATGACATTGTCTTGAACATTGTCTTGAACATCGTCTTGAAGTGCTTTAATAATATCGCTAATACGGAGGGACATAACTTATTGCTCCGATTGACTTGGTGTAGGTATGTTAACTTATTTAATCCTCCGCTGTCAACGAAGTCTCGAATCCTAATAAAGCGCAATATGATAGAATTACACTTTGTTAAGGAATTGCGGATAAAACGATGGAAGAACAATATCACCCCGAAAAGTTAGAAGCCCAAGTTCAGGCCTATTGGGAAAAGCACGAGACATTTAAGGCCGAGGAACAAGCCGGTAAAGAAAAGTATTATTGCCTCAGCATGCTGCCCTACCCGAGCGGTAATTTACACATGGGTCATGCGCGCAATTACACGATCAGCGATGTATTGGCACGCTTTCATAAGATGCAAGGTAAAAATGTGTTACATCCGATTGGTTGGGATGCGTTTGGTTTACCTGCCGAAAATGCTGCTATTCAACATAAAATTCCTCCGGCTGAATGGACCGAAAAAAACATTGCCAACATGCGTCGACAATTAAAATCATTGGGATTAGGATTTGATTGGTCGCGTGAGATTTCTACTTGCGACCCGAGTTATTACCGATGGGAACAATGGTTTTTTATTGAGCTTTACAAAAAAGGCTTGGTTTACCGTAAAAAAACCATGGTGAATTGGGACCCGGTCGATCAAACCGTATTAGCCAATGAACAAGTGGTGGATGGTCGCGGGTGGCGTTCCGGTGCATTGGTTGAACAACGTGAAATTCCCCAATGGTTTATTAAAATCACTCATTATGCCGATGAATTGTTGCGTGATCTCGATGATAAATTACAAGGTTGGCCAGAACAAGTGCGCACCATGCAACGCAATTGGATTGGTAAATCACACGGTTGTGAAGTGCGATTTAATTTAACACATAGCAATGATTCAATCACCGTTTTCACAACACGTGTCGATACATTGTATGGTTGTACATATTTGGCGATTGCGCCGCAACATCCCCTCGCATTAGAAGCCGCTAAAACTAATCAACAATTACAAGCTTTTATTACACAATGTAAGCATGCGAAAGTGGCGGAAGCCGATTTAGCCACGCAAGAAAAAGTGGGTGTGGATACGGGTTTAACAGCGGAACATCCTTTGACGGGCGAAACATTGCCGATTTGGGCTGCTAATTTTGTGTTAATGAATTACGGCGCCGGTGCGGTGATGTCTGTTCCTGCGCATGATCAACGCGATTTTGAATTTGCACGCCTTTACGGTTTGCCTATGAAACAAGTGATTACATCAGGCGAAGACAATATTGATCTTACCAAAGAAGCTTATACGGCTTATGGAACACTCATTAATTCTGATGAATTTTCAGAACAATCCAGTGAACAAGCATTAAAAACTATTGGTGAAAAACTCACCCATCAATATCACGGGAAACCTACGGTAAATTACCGTTTACGTGATTGGGGTGTTTCACGTCAACGTTATTGGGGAACGCCCATTCCGATTATTTATTGTAATGCTTGCGGTGAAGTTCCTGTTCCTGAACATGAATTACCGGTTGTGTTACCCACGAATTTAGCACCTGATGGCAGCGGATCTCCGCTTGAAAAAGACGCCAGCTTTTACGAAACAACCTGTCCCAAATGCAAACAACCTGCGAAACGGGAAACCGATACGTTTGATACATTCATGGAATCGTCTTGGTATTTCATGCGTTATACTTGTCCGAATGAAAATAAAGCCATGCTTAATAAAGAAGCTGCGAATTATTGGCTTCCTGTGGATCAATATGTCGGTGGTATTGAACATGCCGTGATGCATTTGTTGTACGCACGTTTTTATCATAAAGCGGCTCGTGATTTAGGATTAGTTAAAAGCGATGAGCCTTTCACAAAATTATTAACGCAAGGCATGGTGTTGAAAGATGGCGCCAAGATGTCGAAATCCAAAGGTAATACCGTCAGTCCTGAAGAACTATTAAGTAAATACGGCGCAGATACCGTTCGTTTTTTCTGCATGTTTGCATCACCACCCGAACAAAGTTTGGAATGGAGCGACCAAGGTGTGGAAGGCGGTTACCGTTATTTGAAACGACTAAATAAATTAGTTTATGATTTTTCTAAAGCCAAAGGTAAAACTAAGTTAGATCTGGAAACATTAACACCCGAACAAAAAGATATTCGTTATATCATTCATACAACCATTGGGAAAGTAACGGATGATATCATGCGCCGTCAACAATTTAACACGGCGATTGCAGCCATGATGGAATTGACTAATGCGCTGAGTAAAGCGCCGCATCATTCTGATAATGATCATGCATTAATGCATGAGGGTTTATCCGCGTTGATTCGCTTGTTACAACCCATTGTTCCACATATTACGCATGTACTTTGGAAGGCATTAGGTTATCATGATGATGTTGCCAATGCATCTTGGCCCATACCTGATCATGCTGCAATGCAAGAAGATACATTGGAACTTGCCGTACAAGTAAATGGTAAATTACGTGATAATATTGTGGTGCGTGTGGATTCAGACAATGCAACTATCGAAGCCAGCGCATTGGCTGCTAGAAATGTGAAAAAGCATTTGGAAGGAAAATCCATTAAGAAAATCATTATTGTACCAAAACGTTTGGTCAATATTGTTGTGGGGTAATTGTGCGAAGAAATTTCTTGATAATGAGCTTAATGATTTTAATAACCGCATGCGGTTTTCATTTGCGCGGACATGTCGCCATCCCTGATCATGTAAAAACAATCTACATAGATCCTGAAAACCCATACGATCCTACTCAGCGCGAACTTCGTCAAGCGTTGCGATTATCGGGTATCACTGTGACTGATAATCCACAAGACGTTTATACATTGCGGTTATTACGAGAAGATTACAGTTCAGAACCGTTGGTTATTGGCACAGACGGTATTACTAAACAAGAACAAATGAACTTGAGTTTGCAATACCAAATTATTCCACCGGCGGGAGAAGTGCCGGAACCTCAAACAGCCAGCACACAACGTACATTAAACGTCAATGAAAACCAAGTGCTTGGGCAAAATCAAGAAGAGCGCATTATCTTACGCGAAATGCGTGCTGATCTTGCGAATCAATTATTACGGCGACTCAGCGCGGTGCCGGCTCCATGAAACCTTGTTATTGGATTACCAGCGACGAACCTTTATTACGCATCGAGGCTGCCGATGAGATACGTCTTAACGCACGAAAATTAGGTTTTACGCGTCATATTTTTGATATCGATACACGCTTTGATTGGAACGAATTTATATCTGAAACACAAAGCTTATCGTTATTCAGTGAAAAGAAATTAATTGAATGTCGATTAAATCAAGGTCGACTCAATGAAGCCGGTGTGGAAGCGTTAAGTAATTATTTAAAAGCTCAATACCCCGATACCTGCGTTTTATTGCTTTCGCCTAAATTAGAGTCTTCTGTTAAGAACACCAAATGGTTTAAAGCATTAAGTCCACAAATGGATATGCAAATTCTTTGGCCCCTACAAGGGGCTGCGTTTGTGCAGTTTTTAAGGCAACGTGCCCATCAATATCAATTAAAGTTAACGCCTCAAGCATTGGAATGTTTGGCAGAGAATACCGAGGGTAATTTATTAGCCGCGAAACAAATGCTAGAACAACTGCGCTTGCTTTATGATAATAACACGATTGATTTACCACAAGTACAAATGCAGCTACATGATGCAAGTCAATTTGATGTATATCAATTGATTGATACGGCTCTTGCGGGTAACGCCGCTAAAACTGCGCAAATCTTTTATAAACTCGTTGATGAAGATGTACCACCTACTTTAATGTTATGGGCCTTGCATCGCGAAACAACGCAATTATTGGCGTTGCATGAAGCTTTATCGCAAGGCAATGATTATGAAATCTTAGCCAAACAATACCGCATTTTTGGGCCACGCAAAACACTGGTGCAACGCGCTTTACGGCGATTGAATGTATCTACATTGCAAACTATGTTGCCTCATTTTGCTTTAATGGATCAACAGATAAAAAGCTTAGATGTAGATATCGGGTTGAATGGATTGTTGGATTCCTATGTGAGTTTGTCAAAATAAATCCTTTAATGTTGCAACGGAATCAATGATATCTTCGCTGTAATAATATATTATAAATGTCCCTTATTATCAACAATTGTCAGTTAAGGGACGGATATAAATACTTTATAATCGTCCCTTATTGACCAGTGGCTGTTGAATAAGGGACAAATATGATTTATTTTTGGTTAAAAATCAACCCTATTTCAATGGGTTCATGGTTAAAAATCCAAAAACGTTTCTAACATATTGAAAAATAAAGGTTTTTATTATTATGCATGTATGCATCATCGATGCTTGACTCCTTGCGTTTATATTTGTTATATTTTTTTCTTTAAAGTTACCCTGAGTACGATATCATGAACATTCGCAGTATGATTATCAAATCTTTCCTCGTCTTTATTTTCTTTTGCTCTGCGGCTATGGCTGCTAATGCTCCCAAATATGGCACCCTGGATGCAAATGCTACCTACCATCTTACTGTTTCCAGCGGCTCTCCTTTCTCTGTCTCTTTTTACGTGCCCATTAATCCTCACCCTTTTGGAAACCGTAAATCTTGGTTAGATATTAAAGAAACCATCGGAGATAATTCAGTGTATGTCGGTTTCACGGCCAAGTACCTCCATGGTGCCGGCGTTTTCTTTATTATTCACAGGAATGACGATGATTTTTCTGGTTTTGTAAAATACTATCAAAATGGTGCGCTTGAAAATTATGGTATGAAAAAATCGAGCGATAAAGTTGAGCTAATCCACAGCGAAAAAACGCAATTTCAAGGCCATCCTGCTGTGTATAACGTCTATAAAATGTCCTCTAAAAAAGGTGAGCTGTTAGCCGTCAACATGCAATATTTAATCGAGTATGGTCCGCATTTAGTTAATCTTGAATATCAAGCACGAGAAACGAGTGCCTGCATGGAACCGTTAAAAGATCCACAACTGGCAATTAATAAAACCTTTGCACCGGCGAATCGTTATTTTGATTCATTTAAATTGAGTTTGTAACGCCCGCTGTAACGCCCCGCTGGGGCTTGTTCGCTTTTTCATTCATCCCCCCATTTGTCGCGTCTTCGACGCGCCTACATGGGGGGCTAGCATTGTGACGCGGCTGCCGCCGCTTACGGGCTCCTTGTAACCGCTCTCTGACGTTCGCGGCTCACGTAGAAGATTGTCGTAAGCTCATCTGATCCGCTCTCCTGTTCGCGGCTCACGTAGAAGGTTGTCGTAAGCTCTTACGTGAGCCGCGAACGTCAGAAAGCGGATCAGATGAGCATCGAATTTATGCACATTATTAAATAATGCCGCGCGCAATATAACCAGCATACCGGGCGTAATCGCACGGTATTCCTTTTCAGACTTGTATATTTCCCCATCCGGGGCCAAAATGAATAAATAAATAAGAACTCTATTTTTAAACAAGGGTAACAAACGATTGACTCAAAAAAACAGACCCCCGCAAAACGTGGATCGCAAGGCAAAAGGCGACGAAAAAGCGCAGCATACTGAAAGCGTATGTGAGCATTTTGAGGAGCCTTTTAACACAGCGAGGCACGTTTTGCGGGGGTCTATTGGAATCATGGGGGGTACGTTTGACCCCGTCCATCATGCCCATCTGCAGATTGCCTGGGAGTTATCAGAGCAGCTCCACCTCGATGAGGTGCGTTTTATTCCCTCGAATATTCCCGTTCATCGCAAAGAGCCTCATGCCAGCCCTCAGCACCGTTTAAATATGTTAACCTTTGCCACCCAGTCCGTGGACAAATTTCTGGTCGACGATAGGGAGATTCAACGTAAAGGGCCTTCTTACATGATCGACACGCTCAAATCGTTGCAAACCGATTACCCTCAAGCGCAATTGCATCTGTTCTTAGGCATGGACGCTTTCAACGAGCTACCCACATGGAAAGACTGGGAACAATTGGTAGATTATGCAAAACTTATTGTGGTACGCCGCCCCTCTTACGTATTACCCAGCGACCCGGCATTTCGGGCCTGGAGCGCGGAGCAACAAACCAAGGGATCCATCCTCTTTGCACAAACCCTGACATCATTAGATATTTCAGCCAGTTTAATTCGCAAAGCATTACGGGAACACAAAAGCCCACGGTATTTATTACCTGACGCCGTCTTAAATTACATTACTGAGAACAAACTTTATGGAGGTGATTGATTCATGCCAATACAACAAGAGATAGCCATGAAAGCATTGGATGATTTAAAAGCTTATAATATCAAAACTATTAATGTAGAAGGACTCACCTGGATCACCGATGCTATGATCATAGCAACAGGCACTTC
Organism: uncultured Gammaproteobacteria bacterium; assembly: GCA_964443025.1. Lineage (GTDB taxonomy): Bacteria > Pseudomonadota > Gammaproteobacteria > JABCZS01 > JABCZS01 > JAJFKJ01. Next base: position 24,318 of record CAYUEL010000006.1, read on the forward strand.
CTCAACCCATGTGAATGCCTTAGCTGAGAACGTAATTAAAAAAGCTAGAGAACAAGGCTTTAAAGCCTTATCGCTTGAGGGGACGGAAACAGGTGAATGGGTGCTAGTTGATTTAGGTGACGTTATAGTACATATTATGCAACCACGGACAAGGGATTTTTATCACCTGGAAGGACTTTGGGACATTTCTGAACAACGTGCATGAAAAAACATTTCATTAAAAACATTCGCCATGAAACACTGGCGTATCAGACACGTATTGTCGTTGCGGCAATGTTTGTCTTTTTATTATTTTTTATATTAATAGCACGCATGTATTATTTGCAAATCGTTCAACATGACAAATACCAAACATTGTCTGATAAAAATCGTGTTGCTGTATTTCCCATTACCCCCAATCGGGGTCTTATCTATGATCGCAATGGAATTTTATTAGCCGATAATTTACCTTCCTTTGGCTTGCATATTGTTCCAGAACAAGTTGATGATCTAGCCGCTACATTGAAACTGGTTGATGAATTAATTGGGCTGAATGAACGTCAACTCGAAAATTTTAATCGCGAAAAAAAGCGCCGACGTCGTTATGAAGGAATACCGTTGCGTTTGAATATCACTGAAGATGAAGCTGCTATCATTGCCGTTAATAGTTATCGTTTACCGGGTGTGAATGTTGTTGCAGGTTTGATGCGGCATTATCCTGAAGGCGATGTATTTGCGCACATTCTAGGTTACGTCGGCCGTATTAATGAAACAGAATTACAACAAATTGACCCTGTACAATACCGTGCGACACAATTTATCGGAAAAACCGGTGTTGAACGTTATTACGAAACTTACTTACACGGTGAAGTGGGTGCTGAAAATGTTGAAACGGATGTTCGAGGTCGTGTATTACGTATCCTCGATATCAAAGAACCCATTCCGGGCAATAACCTTTATTTAACCATCGATATTAATTTACAGAAAAAAGCAGAAAAATTAATGGAAAATACACGAGGCGCTATTGTCGCCATCGATCCTAACACAGGTGCTATTTTAACTTTGTTAAGCCATCCGAATTTTGATCCAAATTTATTTGTGCAAGGAATCGATCAAGAAACGTACGATAACTTAATGCATGATATTGACCAGCCGTTATTTAATCGCGCGTTACGTGGGCAATATCCTCCTGCATCAACTATTAAACCAGCATTAGCATTACAAGCACTCAATGCAAAAACTATCACTAAAAATTCAAAAATTCATGACCCAGGTTATTTTAAATTGCCTAACTCTAGCCATCAATACCGCGACTGGGTTAAGAAAGGACATGGCGGTGATGTCAATATTACCAAAGCAATCGTTGAATCATGCGATACATTTTTTTATTGGCTGGGAAATAAAATGGGTATTCGCGATGTTTCTGAAGCAATGAGAGCATTTGGTTTGGGATCCCCCGTGGGTGTTGATATATCCGGTGAATTAGGCGGTCTTGTACCATCGCCCGAATGGAAACGTGCAACCAAAAATGAACCTTGGTATCCGGGAGAAACCGTCATTGCAAGTATCGGCCAAGGTTTTACAATGGTAACGCCCATGCAATTAGCACACATGACCTCTGCTCTCGCAGTCAAAGGCAAACGTGTAAAACCTCATGTCGTTGCTGCAATTCAATTACCCAATGGTGATATGGTTGAAATTAAAACCGAAGAATTACCTCCTGCTTATCTTGGATCAGAACATTGGAACACCGTTCATGAGGCAATGAAAAATGTTATCCATGGTGAACGAGGTACCGCCCGTTATATAGCAAAAGCCCCCTATAAAATTGCAGGAAAAACAGGTACCGCACAAGTATTCAGCGTACGCCAAGGTGAAAAATACGATGTTTCTATCGTTGCAGAACGTTTACGCGATCACTCGCTATTCATTGGTTATGCACCTGCTGATAATCCTAAAATTGCCATTGCCGTTATCCTTGAAAATAAAACTGGAGCGGCAAGAGTTGCTAAACAAGTATTTGACGCTTATTTATTGGAAGACGAGTTATGAGTTACCCCTCACCCTGCCCTCTCCCACGTTCAATCTTTGCATATATATTAAACCCAACTCGTGGGAGAGGGGAAGATAATATGAATTCCCTCTCCCGCCCTACAATAATTTGAAAAATAAAAATGGTTGGCGCGGGAGAGGGAAGGGTGAGGGGAAAACACCTAATCTATAATTCAAATTTATAGGAAGAACCCTCCTGAGTTTTTTACATTCCGGACGTAATCGCGAATCCAGTCGTCACAATTACCGAAAACGTACGCCTGTATGGGATCGTATACACATTGATCCTTTATTATTATTCGCATTATTGTCACTCATGGGTGCTGGATTATTTGTACTAGTCAGCGCAGGCAATCAAGAAACAGGTATTTTAGATCGACAATTGATTCGTTTTGGTATTGCATTAACAGGCATGTTAGTTGTGGCGCAAGTACCGCCCCGTTATTTTTTCATGGCTGTTCCATTTTTATTTGCTTTTGGAACATTGTTATTGATCATGGTGTTGTTGTTTGGTGATGTGGGCGGCGGCGCTCAACGCTGGTTGGATTTAAAATTCATCCGGTTTCAGCCGTCAGAATTAATGAAACTTGTTGTACCCATGATGGTTGCTTATTATTTTAGTAAGCGCCCACTTCCATGCACATTGAAAGACACGCTTGTCAGTTTAGTGATTATTATGATTCCCGCGGTACTGATAGCAAAACAACCCGATCTAGGAACTGCATTGTTAATCGCCGCAAGCGGTTTGTTTGCCGTTTTTTTAGCAGGACTTCCTTGGCGTTACATCATGGGGTTAGCTGCCGCTGCTGGTATTGGCGCACCTTTATTGTGGATGGTGATGCATGATTATCAGAAAAATAGGGTTATCACTTTCTTAAATCCTGAAAATGATCCACTGGGATCGGGTTATCATATCATTCAATCAAAAATTGCCATTGGTTCGGGTGGCTTGTGGGGCAAAGGTTGGTTCGAAGGTACACAATCCCATTTAGAATTTTTACCCGAACGTTCGACCGACTTTATTTTTGCTGTATTGGCAGAAGAATTCGGTTTAATCGGCGTTATTGTGCTATTGTGTTTATATTCGATGATTATTTTGCGTGCTATTATTATCAGCATGCAAGCACAAAGTACGTTTGCGCGATTGTTGGCAGGAAGTATCACGCTCACATTCGGCATATACGTCATTATTAACATAGGAATGGTATCAGGCGTTTTCCCTGTTGTGGGAATTCCGTTACCCTTGGTCAGTTACGGTGGTACTTCGACTGTGACGTTATTATTAGGATTTGGTATACTGATGTCGATTAGCACGCACCGTCAATTAGTTTCAGATTAGGGAGAATGTATGCGTCGTTTTGTATCTGCTGTTTTTTTATCTTTGATGTTAACACCTGCATTAAGTTTCGCGAATATTGCAGATCGCCAAGATGTGCAAGACTTTATTATTTTGATGTCTACAAAACATGGTTTCGATCAAGATGAATTAATAGCTGTGTTTTCAAATGTCTCAATAAAACAAAGCATCATTGATGCCATGGATCGCCCGGCTGAACGTAAAGCTTGGTTTGAATACCGCCCTCTTTTCATTACAGAAACATCGATTAACAATGGCGTTAATTATTATAAAAAACATCAAGCGGCGCTTGAACGTGCAGAAAAAGAATATGGCGTACCTGCGGAAATCATTGTTGCCATCATTGGTGTTGAAACACGTTACGGTACCAATAAAGGTAGTTACAATGTTATCGATGCGTTAAGCACATTATCATTCGAATACCCCCGTCGTTCCGAGTTTTTTACTAAAGAATTGGAAGAGTTTTTATTGCTTGCACGTGAAGAAAAAATTGATCCACTTACACTGAAAGGTTCTTATGCAGGTGCGATGGGAACACCGCAATTCATGCCTAGCAGTTACCGCGCTTACGCCGTTGATTTCGCCAATGATGGACGTCGGAATCTCTGGGAGAATGACACCGATGCCATTGGCAGTGTTGCAAACTATTTAAAACAAAATGGCTGGAAAGGTGATCAGACCCTAATTATAGTTCCTGCGGATATTGCTAATGAAAAACAATTAACCGCATTACAAAGCAATGTGATCGGACAAACCAAACCCAGTACATCGGTAAAAACCCTGAAAACCCAGGGTGTTAATCCATCCACACCGTTAGATGACAATGCTTTGGTCGCATTGATTAGCTATGAAAATGCGGATGGCAGCAATGATTATTGGATAGGCTTACATAATTTTTACGTGATCACTACTTATAACCGCAGCGCATTGTATGCAATGGCAGTGTATCAATTGGCGCAGGAAGTTAAACAGAGCATGAGCGTTAGCGAGTGATCGGATGGGCCATCGATTTTAAGATGTTGTTGCCATTTTGGTGCCGGTTCGGTTTGTGTGTTGCCAAACCCTCCGAGACAAGGATGTCGAGGAGGAGCCTACAGGGATGTATTTACGGCGTGTTTGGCAACATACGAGCCGATAAAGGCACTAACAAAATGGCAACACCATTATTTATTCACGAGTTTTCGGGTTTCAGTTGTCATAAGATTACACAGAATATCTCGCAATCCTGATCCAATTTCAGGGTCTTCCAGCGCGAAAGCCAATGTCGCTTCGACGTAACCGAGTTTACTTCCACAATCAAAACGCTGACCTGAAAATTCATAAGCAAATGTCGGCGTAGTTTCCAAACTCTGCGTAATACCATCGGTTAATTGAATTTCTCCAAGTGCACGATGAGAGATCTTGCTTAAATGTGCAAATATCCCAGGTTGTAAAATATAACGTCCAATCACAGCTAAGTTGGTGGGCGCTTGATCAACACTGGGTTTCTCAACAATGTGTTGAACGCGCGTGACACGCTTCTCAAAGCGATTCCCTGAAATAATACCATATTTATCCACTTGCGATTTATCCACTTGTTGCGCCGCGATGATTTGCCCACCATGCTGGTGATAAATATCCATCATTTGTGCTAAACAATTTTTATGATCCCCGCGAATTAAATCATCTGCCAATAACACCGCAAAAGGTTCATCCCCTACTAGATTTTTCGCACATAAAATCGCATGACCCAATCCTTTAGGTTCACTTTGACGGATATATGCACACATGACGTTCGGCGGCAATATATCGCGTACTAATTTTAATTGATCCGTTTTTCCATGAGCTTCCAAGTGTGATTCTAATTCTGCGTTTCGATCAAAATGATCTTCAATCGCACGCTTTGCGCTGCTGGTAACAAAGATCAGCTCTTCAATACCTGCGGCAATCGCTTCTTCAACTGCATATTGAATCAGTGGTTTATCAACGATAGGTAAAATCTCTTTCGGATTTGCCTTTGTTGCAGGTAAAAATCGTGTACCTAATCCGGCAACTGGAAAAACAGCTTTTTTAATTCTCGGTTGGGACATGAATTTTTTCCTGATAAATGGATGTACTATTTTCTCGACAAAGCCTCTCGCCACGACCCATTCCAAAATAAGAAAATCCAAGACTCCCCATGAGCACTGGATCAAAAATGTTACGCCCATCAAATATAACCGGATGTTTCAAATCATTTTTAATTTGTGCGTAATCTACTTGTGCGAACTCTTGCCATTCTGTCACGATCACTAAACAATCCGCATCTTTACTTGCTTCTTGCGCACTGTTGACGATATGAAGCGCATCCGCTTGTCCATGATGCAATACATAATTACGACTAGCAATAGGGTCATAAGCTTTCACAATGGCACCCTGTGAAGTGAGATCTTGAATTAATATAGCACTCGATGTTTCACGCACATCGTCTGTATTGGGTTTGAAAGACAGACCCCAAACCGCGATGACTTTGCCTTTCAAATCACCATGATAATAATAATGAATTTTCTCGAATAAACGCTGTTTTTGTGTACGATTGACTTCTTGCACAGCCTGTAATAAAAGTGTTGCTTCGTTATGTTGCGAGCCCATGTGAATCAACGCTCTCACATCCTTGGGAAAACATGAACCACCATAACCGGGTCCTGGGCGTAAAAAATCTGGACCAATACGTGGATCCATGCCCATGGCACATCGCACATCATCAATATCCGCATTTAATGCTTCAGCCAAACGTGACATTTCATTCATGAAACTTACGCGAGTGGCCAACATCGCATTGGATGCATATTTTGCTAATTCACTGCTGGCAACGTCCATCATCATGATTTGTTCAGGTTTACTGACGAACGGTGCATAAAGCGCGCGCATGTGTTTTCGTGCACGTTGTGTATCAACGCCTAATACAATGCGATCTGGACGCATGAAATCCATGATTGCAGCGCCCTCTTTCAAAAATTCCGGATTGGATGCGATATCAAATTCGATCTCAGATTTTCGATCACGTAATTGCTGTGCAATAATATCACGCACTTGTTCTGCAGTTCCGACTGGCACAGTGGATTTGTTCACCACTAGTTTGTAATCATTCATGTGTTGGCCAACATTATGCGCTACATTCAACACATATCGTAGTTCCGCGCCACCATCATCCTGACTTGGCGTACTCACCGCAATAAATTGATATAAACCATGCTGAACTGCAAAGACAGGATCGTTCGTGAATTTGATTTTTTTATCGATGATATTTTTTTCAAGCAATACCTCAAGGCCAGGTTCATAAATCGGACAACGACCCTGTTGCAGTTGTTTTATTTTTGCTTGGTCAATATCAAAACAAACGACATCATACCCTGTCTCTGCAAAGCAAACCCCCGTCACCAGTCCAACGTAGCCTACCCCATGAATGGTAATTTTCATTTGTGTATAATCCCTTTTACGACAACCCTATCGCATTTAGCATCTCCAAACGCAGCAGATATGGTAACATATTTATTTCGAATCGGATTAATCTCATGAACATGTTAGCCATTTCAGCACCCCTCATAGTTTGCTTTTTGACTACCGTCGGCGCTGTCTTTTTATTGAAGCCTTTAGCATTTAAAATTGGTTTAATTGCCGTTCCTGGTGGACGTCATCAACATGTTCGTCCCACTCCTCTCATTGGCGGCATCGCAATGTTCTTGGGTATGTTGGCTGCCTTTGTCCTGATGCCCATTTCACTTCAACCTTACCGCGGTTTGTTACTGGGTGCCGGCGTCTTGGTATTTGTGGGTATATTAGATGACTTTCGTGAAGTTTCACCCAAGGCACGCCTTGTCGCACAACTTATAGCGCTGAGTATCATGGTATTTTGGAGTGATATTAAACTCGATAACCTCGGCAATTTATTTGGATTTGGAAATATTTTAACAGGGCCTTGGGCCGCTGTGATTACTTTGTTTGGCGCTGCAACGCTCATCAATGCCGTGAACTTTATCGATGGATTAGACGGGCTTGCAGGCGGTTGTATGATGATTTCTTTTGGGGCATTGTTACTATTGGCCCTTCATACCGGCCATATCGAGGAAGCTTTGGTATTGGGTGTGGTGATGTCGGGAATAGCCGCATTCTTATGCTTTAATTTGCGGTTTGGCCGCGATACACATGCGCTGGTATTTATGGGCGATGCTGGCAGTATGTTACTGGGATTTATATTAGCTTGGTTCACCATTGCATTATCCCAAGGATCCAACCCCGCCGCTCCCCCCGCAGCCATGCTTTGGGTTGCCGGTGTGCCCTTAATCAATATGGCATTGGTGTTTATCGTACGCGTGTCTCGTCGCGAGTCACCCTTCAAACCTAGCGCCGATCACTTGCATAATTGGCTACAAAACAAAGGGTTTTCGAAAACTAAAACCCTGTTGTTAATCTTTTTAGTTTCTATTTTAATGGCATTTGCAGGTTGTTTGTTTACCACTATTTATATAGTACAATACCTTGCGTTTTGGGCTTTCATAGCAATATTTGTGATGGTCTATCTGGGATATCGAATTGCGCAAGGAAAAGCAAATGAAGGAAAAAAATAACCTGATACATCCCGTTGTTTTATGCGGTGGAAGTGGCACACGTCTATGGCCTTTATCTCGTTCCTCTTATCCTAAACAATTTTTATCCCTCGATGGTGAACGATCATTTTTACAAGCAACCGTAGAACGGTTAAGCACTATTGAAAATCTTGCACCACCTATTTTTATTTGTCATGAAGATCATCGCTTTATTGTTGCAGAACAATTAAAAGCATTGGGTCTTTTACAACCCACTATTTTATTAGAACCCGTTTCTAAAAACACAGCCCCTGCTATTGCATTGGCGTCACATTACATTCAGCAACAAGATCAAAATCAAGGTGCGATGTTATTAGTATTGGCAGCAGATCATGTCATCAACGATTTAAACGGTTTCGCATCCAGTTTATTGGAAGCAAGCAAAGCCGCAGAACAATCTTTTTTAGTAACCTTTGGATGCACGACCACGCGTCCCGAAACAGGATACGGTTATATTCATCGAGGTGATTTGATTGCCGACACAAAAGCACATCAAATAAAAGCCTTTGTTGAAAAACCTAATCACGAACGTGCGCAACAGTATCATGATTCTAACGATTATTACTGGAACAGCGGCATGTTTTTGTTTCCGGTTAATACATTATTATCTGAACTTCAACAGCATGCGCCCATCATGCATGGGCTTTGCAAAGTGGCATTGGATACTTGCAAAACCGATTATGATTTTATCCGCATTGGCGCTGATATCTATCATTCCATTGAAGGTAATTCGATCGATTACGCCGTGATGGAAAAAACAAATAAAGCTGCGGTGATTCTATTAGCCAGTGATTGGGCAGATGTAGGCGATTGGTCTGCTTGGAGCCAACAATTACCGAGCGATGAAAACGGCAACACCTGTGTGGGTGATGTGATCATGCGTGAAACATCCAATTGCCATTTCCAGGGTTCTGATCGTTTGATCACGGCGGTAGGAATTGATGATATTGCTGTGATTGATACGCGAGATGCGTTGCTGCTTGTACATAAAAATAAAACGCAAGATGTGAAATATATCGTTGAAAAATTGAAATTACAACAACGTCAAGAAACACAATTACCGCATCGTGTGTATCGACCCTGGGGATTTTATGAAATACTTAATAATGAAAAAAACTTCCAAGTAAAGTCGATTCAGGTCAACCCGGGTGCCAGTTTATCTTTGCAAATGCACCATCATCGCAACGAGCACTGGGTCATTGTTAGCGGAGAGGCTTGGGTAACAAAGGATGATGTTGTTTTTAAATTAAATTCAAATGAGTCGACTTACATACATAAAGGCGCAAAGCATAGATTAGAAAACCGTAGTAAGGATTTTCTTAAATTGATAGAAGTTCAGACTGGAGACTACCTTGGGGAGGATGATATTATCCGGTTTGAGGATGTTTATGGACGGGATGCGAAGCCTATGGTAGGATGCTCCCTCTAAAGTTTATCTCGATCTTTTGGGGTACTAATGCATCAGAATGACAAAACAATCTGGGTGAGGAAGTCCTTTGATCCAATGATAGCTCTGAAGAACGCTCTTGCTGCAAAGCACACAAGCCAAAATTCTCACTCTCAATTACCCCGCGGTTTAAAATACTATTTACGAAAACTGTTGGCCCCTATATATCAACTTTTTAAACGAATCATACGACCTTTTGCATTTCGTCTTCGCCACTACATGTTAGCTCCCTTTTTAGAACGCATCGACCTACTCGAAACGACTTTCGTGCGAAAAATACCCAGTGAAGCCTTAGCTAAAAAAACCACTCGCCCAATTATCCTTATTGGGGCTGGTGGTCATGCAAAAGTCGTGATTGAATTATTGAGCGCCTCAGGGTACCAGGTGCATTGTTGTGTAGGCCACGCAAGCGACCCATCTCATTGCCTCACAGTTCCAGTGATGAAAGAAGAAAATGCACTCAGTTTGCTTTATCATCAAGGATTTAAGTTAGCCTTTGTTGCCGTGGGTGATAACTCAACACGCGCACGGATCGGAAAAGAACTTATGCAACAGGGATTTTCATTGGTTAACGCTATCAGTCCCTCTGCCATTGTCTCTCCTTCTGCATCAATAGGCATAGGTGTGGCCATTATGAGCGGCGCGATCATCAATGCAAATGCTTCTATCGACAATTTTGCAATTATCAATACAGGTGCCACAATAGACCACGATTGTATCATCGGCGAAGCGGCTCACATTGCCCCTCAGTGCGCATTAGCAGGAAATGTTGTGATAGGTGAACAATCCTTTTTAGGTGTTGGAAGTAAAGTTATCCCTAAAATGCAAATTGGCAACAATGTGATGCTGGGCGCAGGCAGTGTTGTTGTATCTCATATACCGGCTTCTGTTACCGCTTTTGGGGTTCCGGCAACAATAAAAAATACTACAACGGAAGTGGCTGATGGTTAACAAAATACCTATTGCACAACCAAAATTAGCCGGCAACGAAAAACGTTATGTAATGGATTGCCTTGACTCCAATTGGATATCTTCCATTGGGAAATACATTTCTTTATTTGAAGAATCTTTTGCGTCATTTTGTGGTGTAAAACATGCTGTTGCGGTCAACAATGGAACTTCTGCGCTACATTTAGCATTGGTTGCATTGAATTTACAACCCGGTGATGAAGTGATTGTCCCAACTGTTACTTATATAGCGACAGCCAATGCTGTTGCTTATTGCGGCGCAACACCTGTTCTTGTGGATGTGTTACCTGGCACCCTCAACATTGATCCCAAAGACATTGAGAAAAAAATCACATCTAAAACTAAAGGCATTATTCCTGTTCACTTGTATGGATTGCCTGCCAATATGGATGAGATCCTTGCTATTGCTCGCAAGCACAATTTATTTGTTTTAGAAGATGCCGCTGAAGCACATGGCGCTACTTACAAAGGGAAAAGTGTTGGATCATTCGGCGATTGCGCTACATTCAGTTTTTTTGGCAATAAAATTATTACGACTGGTGAAGGCGGTATGGTCACTACAAACGATGATACGCTCAACGATCGATTGCGTTTATTTCGTGGCCAAGGCATGGATAAGGAACGCCGTTATTGGTTTCCCGTTATTGGTTATAACTACCGAATGACGAACATACAGGCGGCCATTGGATTAGCGCAGCTTGAAAATGTTCAACCTGTTTTAGAGCATAGACAGGAACTGGCTCGTTGGTATCATGAGGCATTAAACGCATATTCGAATGCTCTTGAATTACCACTTGAATACTCAGGTGCAAAGCATGTTTATTGGATGTACACGATATTTTTAAAACAAGCGGATGAAGCACGCAGAGATCGTATTATTTCAGCTTTGGATAAATTAGGTATTGAAACACGTCCTGTTTTTTATCCTCTTCATATCATGCCTATTTTTTTCAACCGCGGGCCTTTCCCAGCAGCCGATGCTTGGGCGCAGCGAGGAATTAGTTTACCGACGCATATGGATTTAACACTTGAAGATGTAAAACATATCAGTGATTGTATCGGCCAAGTGTTGGAGGAAGCGTGAAAATAGCCATTTGCGCATCGTTCGTTCCTTTTATTCGCGGAGGAGATCGCAACATTGTTGATTGGTTAAGACTTGTACTTCTTGAACATGGTCATGATGTTGAAAAAATTTATTTACCTCATGTAGATCAACCTGATTTGATTTTTGAGCAAATGGCGGCCTATCGCTGGATCGATTTATCTGATTCCACTGATCGCATTATCTGCTTTAGACCACCTGCACATTATATTCCGCATCCAAATAAAATTTTATGGTTCATCCATCACATGCGAGCCTTTTACGATTGGTGGGATCACCCGCATTATTCACTACCCGCCTCTCAAAAAGATCCCTACTTTCGCGAAGCATTGGTTACATCTGATACAAAGATGATGAAAGAGTCGAAAAAAATTTATACAAATTCAAAAGTAGTTTCCAATCGACTTCTTCATTTCAACCAAATAGAAAGCGAAGTACTTTATCCACCTATCTATCAACCAGAAAGATTTCATTTTGCCGGACAAAATGACGAGATATTTTGTATGGCACGTTTAGAAAATCATAAACGCCAGCACTTGCTAATTGAAGCGATGGCCCATACAAAAACAGCCGTTAAACTTCGAATTGCAGGTAAATCTAGTAACCCTCACTATCCAAACATTTTAAAAAATTTAATTAAAGACCTTAACCTACAGAATAAAGTATTCTTTGATAACACTTATATTACAGAAGAAGAAAAAACTAGGTTGTATTCAACATGCTTGGCTGCCGCATATATCCCGGCAGATGAAGACTCTTATGGATATGCTAGCTTAGAGGCGTGTCATTCCAGCAAACCTATTATCACCACCTCCGACTCGGGTGGCGTCTTAGAATTAGTAGAAGATGGAGTAAATGGCTATATTTGTGAACCCTCGCCAAAAGCGCTAGCCGATGCAATGGACCAACTATATAGTTCAAAAAAACTTGCTTTAACACTGGGCCAAACCGCAAAAGAAAGCATTAAAAAACTGAATATCCATTGGGATAACGTAATAGAGAAATTGTTAGTATGAAAATATTAATTGTTAATGCCATGATCCCTCATGTATGGAGCGAATCAGACGAGCTAGCCGCTCACCTAGAAAAAAATCTCAACATAGTTGGGCACGAAGCAGAAATTCTGCGCATTCCTTTTTCAAGTAACCCGATTGATAAAGTAGTACCACAAATGCTTATGTGTGAAAATTTTAAGCTGTTTAATGTTGATAAAGTAATTGCCTTGAAGTTTCCTGCTTACATGGTTCCACATTCTGACAAAATACTTTGGTTGTTGCATCAATTTCGTCAATCGTATGATTTGAAAGAACTCAAATCCATCGTAACCAAAGCAGATACTCTGACCTTTAAAACTGCAAAAAAAATCTTTACCAATTCTAAAGCGGCTCAGCATAAACTGAAACGCTACAATAATGCGGCGAGTGAAATATTAAATCCTCCGCTTAATACCCCCGAACTATTTACAGGCGGCACCTCCGAAGGATATATTTTTGCAGGCGGAAGAATTAGCAGCGATAATAGGCAGCATATGCTAATTGAAGCATTAGCAAAAACATCCAGCAAGGTTCGCCTTTTAATTGCTGGTTCACCCGATAGCCAGGAAGAGGGTGAAAAGTTATTCAAGTTTGCGGAAAAATTCGAGGTAGCCAACAGGGTCAAAATTGACTTTCCTGAAGGCTGTTGGAGGCAAGCATGGTTTGGAGTTCTTCGCGTGAATGAGTAG